>NZ_JACVUU010000023.1:0-122933 GCF_016516145.1 Klebsiella sp. S69
TCTCTTATCTGGAGATACAGCTACTGTCTGGTGTTTCAGGGGGCTACATCATACGTGATGAAACCAGCGCCAACAACCGATTGATTGTATTCTGCACGGATTCCGGTAAATAAGGTAAAAAGAAATAACCATCTTTATCAAGAAGACCAACAGTGTTTTTCTCACTGTCATGAATTTCAACAATATTTTCGCCTTCAGATTCAGAAATGCGATTATCAATTTTAGCGACGAGTTCTCCTGATGCCATTGTCCGGCCGGTAGTGGTCAGCGTCCCGCCAACGTTCATGACCTCGATAGCGAGCGCACTGTCGTCCGGGCTGCGGTAATACGTGGTGCTACCCTCTGGAATATTTGCGATATCCGCCTGGGCCGCCTCGAGCGTCATGTACTGCTTACTCAGCGGAATGATGTTCTGCCGGACTTCATCATTTTTCGCCATCATCTGACGCCAGGTATCCAGCGGTTCCCCGCCGCGATCGTTTACCGTTTCCTCCGGCCCGTTCACTAACCGATCGGCCCGCTTAACGTTATCTAAAAAGATTTCAGGCGTCGTCGTTCCCAAAGGTGGGCTAAGTTCGGCCATGTTTTTTGCTCCAAAAAGAGGCTTCGCGCAAACGAGGGTTTGTGCGAAAAGAGTTAATAAGGGGTTTTTATGGGGTATTAAGCGACGTCGCCGGGGTAGCTGGCGTCATCGTAGGCGTAGAACGATTCGAGATATTCGTTGGCGGTCACCTGGCAGGTTCCGTCCGCCTGCGGGGCAATTTCTGCCACCAGCGCATCATAGACATGCCGCGTTGAGCCGCAGAACACCAGCCTGATCGGCTCAATGGTTGCAGACGATAAATTGATTTTCAGCAGGTCATCAAACTCACTCAGATGCGGGACCGAAAGTTGATAATCCCCTGCTCTGGTCGCCACCATCAGCCCGGAGGCCGAGCCATCCTGGTAACGGATCAGCGCGCGAGGGTTTTCAAAAGACCAGTCCAGCGGCTCCGTGACGGTGAAGGTCGTTACACCGCCAGCCGTTGTCATCTCCTCAACAAGACAGGAAATCGTGTTATTCCCCGGTATATCGTCGGTCAGCACAATACGATCGCCAACGTTGTAGCAGAGTGCGTCCAGTTCGGTCGTCGTCTGGAACGTTACGCGCTGCTGCAGGTATTTCATCAGGCGCCGCATACCAATTTGATAGGCGTGATCCTGACTCAGTACCCCGTCGAGTTTGTAATCCTCGATTTTCACCGGTGTAGGGTTATCGGGAGTGCGGCATTTAACCGTCTCTTCCGCCCAGGTGGTCCCGTTGACGTAGGTCACATCAACCCCGTCGTAATCATCGTCAGATGGAGCAGTGAAACCGCTCTGCAGCTCTTCGACCATCTCATGCGGGGTGATCACACCTGTCCAGGGCTTAATCCCCTCCCTGTTTACGGTAGCCAGCCCATCACTCAACAGAAAACGGGACCTCCCGGCGTTGGCGATCTTTTGCAGCATTTCCAGCGCTGAGATACTGTCGCCGGTAGCGTAATCGAAATACTCGCCCCGTGGCGTCCAGTACGCGGATTCCAGCGCAGTGATGGTGTCGACGTCCATCTCCAGCCCCATCGAGTTCCCGACATGCAGCAGCGCCCCAGAAATAGTTCTGGCCGTTCCGGTTTCATATGCTCGCGTCCCAACAACGTTTACGCGGCGGTCAGACTGCGCTGCCAGTTTACCGCCCGTCTCGACGGTCGCCGCCATCAGCGACACACCGGGATAGGATGCTGGGCGAGCCAGCAGTCGTCCGCGCAGTGCCTGCCAGTACATCGAATCCCTGGCATTATTGGAGCCCTGTTCATTGCGCCGTCGACAGCGAACCTCTACAAGTCCCGGAGAACCGAGTGAGATCCGCTCAGTAAAGCCCAGACCGTTGACGTTTTTCAGCGCGTACTCGCCCTGTTTACTGACCCACCCTGAGCCGGAGCCGTAAATCCGGTACTGAATTTCCCACTCAACATGCCGGAGTCGTTTTTTGCCCTTGCTGTCAAAACCGCAGATGCCGTTCGGAAAGGAAAAATTCACTTCGAACATATCCACCACTTCATTTTCAGGGCAGACCAGAAACGGCCCCAGCCAGTTCAGCGTGTCGTTAAGGCCAGTGGCCTCATAGTCGATCATCGTCCTGGTGGTGAATCCCGGCCATGACTCATCAACTGCACCGTTAACCAGACGCGCCACCGTCGCCGTCGTGCCGTCAGCGGACACAATCCTGTACTCATTCCCGCGGTGAGCAAGTGAAAGCCGTTGCACGCCTTCAGGCATGCCCGAAAATGCGGTTCCCGTGGCGCTGTTATAGGCAAGCGTCAAATTTGCCGTTACCGCCGGGCTGCCGCCGGTTGATGCCGTGCCGGCGGTGTAAACAGGGGCATCACCGAAAACAGTAGCTGGCAGCGAAGATGATGTGATTGCTCCTCCCGCGAACGGACTGGCCGCCTCGGTTATCAGTACGGTGCCGCCGTTATCCTGCGCGACCAGGCCGGAGCCAGTCAGCCCTTCGGTGATGGCCGCCAGAAGTCCAGACATCGACACATAGTTCGCCACCAGCGACACCGCGTAAGCGATCCCCTGCCACGTGATCGTGAACGTGCTGGAGCTGGTCGAAAAGTCGTAGGTGGTAGGTGCTGCGCTGGCCTGAACTTTTGCCGCACTTCCCCCGGTGCCCGGCACCGCAGCCTGGCCAGGGGTATATGACGCGATAAACAAATCGTAATCGACTGAGTTAAACCCCAGCGTCACAGGCATACCAACCACCGGCGCGATCTCCGTCAGCAGCGGACTCGCGATAACGCTGTACCCGGCCGCCGTTGATATCTGGTAGTTGGCGGGAGCCTTTATCTCAACAATCGCGCCTTCTACCCAACTATCCGGCAGAGAATTGTCGTTCTCGTCGTCATCATTGCCGTCATCCGAGTCCAGCCCGGTAAATGTTACGTCAGCTCCGGCCACGGTCATGCTGTCTGCGATAATGTCGTCCGCATCCGGCGACGTCTGGGCCATGTCCAGCCCGGTGCCGGATGACGTCCCGCCGACCTCCGTACTGTTGAACCAGTTTTCACTGCGCTCATCGCCGGAAACGTCCGCACCAGGTGGATAATCCGTGCTGCTGAATCCTGGCAGGGTCGATGCCGGGGTGCTGCCAACGCGGATATCGCCATTGGTATAATCCAGAGCTCCGACACCAAGGCACAGCAGCATATGTACGCGCATTTTCGTGGGATCGTCAGCATCGAACCGGGTAACAGGCTGCACAACATAATCCGGATAAATACGCACGCGCCCAAAAACTTCACGAATCGCATCACCGAGTTTCGCCGTATTCGCCTTTGCTGGGTTCAGGTCGAGGCTTCGTCCGGTGGATGACGTGTAGCCACCAGCATCAATATTACCCATCATGAACAATGAGTAGGCTGCCGTTGCCACGGCGATACCAACCCCTATCCATGCGATCGTAGCTACTTCAAGCCCGAAAGGAACCGGGTACATGCGGACATCGCTTTCCGGCCGGATGATGCGAAACGCCCATTCGCCAGGTGATACCGGCTGACCCTCAAGCTCAATGGCCAGCGGTGGAACATCCCGATCCTCATAGTCTTTGACATTGGCAACCAGCCAGCTGCGAATGCTGGTAACGCCATGCTCATGCGTTTCGAGTGGTTCACCGGGCAGCCGCGACGGGTAAAAACGAATGGTCATTGCCAGAACTCCACTTTGACAAATCGCCGCTTAAATCGCGGCAAAGGCAGAATGGTGACGTTTGTTCCCGGATTGCATTCCGCCACGTGCAGCATGCCACCGATATTAACGACGATACCGACATGGATGACGGTGGATCCGGAATAACAGGCCACACCGGCACCTTCGCACGGTTCGCAGCGCTCCAGAGAAAGCATCATCCGGCGCGCTTCACGGTCGAGCCCGCCGTCGTCTTTGATCACCCCGGCGAACTCAGGCCAGAGAGGCAGTCCAAGGTCCGCCCGTATTTCGTTCACGATCCCGAAGCAGTCGAGCTGCGGATACACTCTGCCGCCCTTCAGCCAGGTGACTGAAAGGTACTTTTCAGGATGAAACATGTAATTACCTCGTTGATGCGAAATCAATACACTGTTGTTGCTTCCAGGTTTTCCGATGCTGCTGATTGGTGTACGCTTTTCAGAGCACAGCGATACCTCTAAAAGGAACAATAAATGTCAATCAGCTCAAACAGGACAGCGATAAGCAGGATTCAAAGAGAATTGGCTGATCTGCGAAAAAAAATAGCGGATGAAAGCAAAAAGGAAGCACAACTACTAAGCAGTATTAATCAGTTACAGAGAAGTATCACCAGTTCAACTTCCCCATCGACTGTTTCCTCCAAAATGTCTCAAATATCCCGATATACAAGCGACATATCCAAATGCAATGCAAAAAACGCCGAGTTATCAAAAAAAATTGCTGATAAAACTGCTGAACTTCATCGTTATGAGACACAATTGACTAAAGATGAAGAGTCCGAGCGCAAAAAGCTGGAAATGGCGCAAAAAAAACGTGAAAAAGAACAACAGGATTTACACAAAAAACTTAAAGAAAAAATGGACTCGCAAATACGGACCCTTCATAGTCGTATGTTCTCCAGTAAAACTGGTATCCACGATGCCATTAATGATGAAGATGAATCTCCGCAATATGATGTTTTTATTTCTCACGCCAGTGAAGATAAAGACTTGTTCGTAAGGCCATTTGCGGAGTACCTGAAATCTCAGGGCGTGAAGGTCTGGTACGACGAATTCTCTCTCGCATGGGGCGACAGCCTCAGAAAGAAAATCGACAAAGGACTCGCGAATTCACGTTTCGGAATAGTTGTTATATCTAAAAATTTCATTAAAAAGCAATGGACAGAATATGAACTAAACGGATTAATCGCATCTGAAATTGAAGGAACAAAAAGGGTATTGCCAATCTGGCACGAAATATCTAAATCAGAAGTCATAAAATTTAGTCCATCTTTAGCTGATAAGGTAGCAATGAATACCGCAATACAGACATATGAGGAAATAGCGGATCAGTTAGTGACCCTCCTCCGATAAAACCCCAATTTTACAAAGTAATTCGAGCAGACGACACATATCGTATCCCTCACCATAGGGTGAGGGTGTTAGCCCCTCAGAATAGGCAATATCTTTCGCAAGTAGAGCCCATACCGGAGTTTTATCTGGAATAAGTAGTTTTTTTATTACGGCAAGTTCATAGCGAACTTGTAATAGTTCAGATTCAAGTCTTTTTATTCTTTCTTCAGTCATACCACCTCCGGTTAAGACGAATAACGCAGACCGGGGAATAAAGGGAGGGTATAACGGTATCGCGGCCAGGCTGTATCGAGGACATTCATATAGCCCGCGGTGATCTGCACCTCTGTCGCTGTCCAGTAGCCAGATTTGACCTGCAGCGTATACGGTACCGCTGCAGGCGCCGCTAAATCTGTGGAGATATAACTCCGGTAAGTCAGCGACGCCGAAAGGCGGTTCGCCAGCGCATTGCGGATCGCCGTGGACACAACGCCGTCGATATTACACAGAGCAAATTTCAGGTCCTGCGTTCCGTCCTCGTTACGCGCCGGCAGCGCAAAATCCATCGCGCATGCGGTAAACGTTACGGTCTCGCCGTTCTCCGTCGTCGCGGTAATATCCTCATAACCCTGACACAGATAGTGAACATCTGAACCGATGGTTATCTGCAGCGTTTCAATGATCACCTCCGGCCCGCTGCTGGCATAAAGGCGGTTAATCTGCGTCATGCTTTGGCCACTCCTTATTCAGCGCAATATCGAGCAGCGAGCTACCGACTATCCATTCCGGATAATGTCCCCATCCAGCCGGAGGCAATGGGCGCTCCCATAGCTCAACAGGTGCCGTATATCTCCAGTAATACCCACCCTCCGGAGTGGGTCCCTTATAAATGTCCGTGAAGCGACATACATAATTTTTAAGCCCTACAGGAGTTAATAACGGTATGTTGAACCAGGCCGCCCCGTCAGATAGCACATCGCGAAACCACGCCTCGAAGGCCTGAGCTTGCGCATCATTAAATATCCATGCCAGATCTGTTTGGGTTGGTGTCGAGGTATAAGCACGCCGCTGCCGCGCGCGACCAGTAACCATCGAGGTTCGTTTCAGCGGAGAAACCGGAGTTAGACCAAAACTATCTTTAAGAGGCCCTGGCAGGTAATCGGAGGGATAGTAAAGCGTTGAGGTGATAGCCATCAGCCGATTTTCCTCCCAGAGTTAGTTTTGCTGGTTAATGCTCGGTGCAAATCACCCTGCCCACTTGCAACTGAGTTCACCGCCTTTCTATATCCCCGTTCAGCACCCTCATCTGCGGCTTTACGCACCAGCGCCAAAGTTGCATCGGATGGGTTCCCATTTATTGGGATATTGATAGTAGGCGAATAAATAGCGCCGCTACCGGTTGATTGAGTCGCGACCCTATCCAGGGTAGCATCCAGCTTTGCGCTGGTTTTAGCAGTAGTAACTCGCTCGCCTTTTTGCAGGAGCCATGTACCCGTCTCTGGGACACTATCAAGCCCATCGTGGGCCATCCCCACAGCAGAAATGTTGGATACGATACTCGCTGTTGAGGCTGCAACACTAGCCATAGCTGCAAGGTTGTAGGGAAATGGGTTTGCGGCCGCCATAGCGATCCCTTGCTGAATAGCAATAATTGATTGAGCTATAGCTGCAGCTTTTTGAACAGCAAATGCTGCTTTATATATGCCTGATTGCTCCCCAAAAGCAGTACGAGTCATATCAACCATTGATCCCAGACCATCAACAACACTACTTAACATCAGTTGATTGCGGGCATCGTCGAGCCTGTTCATTTCATCCTGGTGTTTTTTCTTTAACTCAAGTTCTCTGGCGTCCCATTCTTCATTAAGGTCAGAGCGTGCTTGTCGGTTCTGTTCAAGCAAATCAAGTTGGTTCTGATACCACTTTTCCTGCTCTTTCTGCGCATCATCGACTTTTCTTAGCTCACCGAGTTGCCCACCAAACATGGGGTCTATACCAGTAAAGTTAGGCATATCGGCAAATGAATCTTCGGTGATAGCTTTGGTTGCTTTTTTTACTTCTTCCTTGCTGACTCCGGGCAATCCCTGAATATCTTTCAGGACTTTAAAGCGTTCTTTCGTGGTTTTAAGGAGCTTTTCTTCAGGTGTTAATAACTCATCCTGTAAATCACGGAATTTTGACAGGGCATTGTATTTATCAATTTCAGATGCAAGCCCTTCCAGCCTAATCTGTTGCTCTTTATTAATACCTACAAGTTTTCCAGTAGATAAATCGAATCGCAGTTTTTCAAGCTCTGTGACTTCTTTCGTTTTACCAGTAAGTTGATCGGTTAATACAATCTGACGTAGATAGCTCTGCTCCACAGCTTTATACGCATTATCAAGTTTATTTACTGGTATTTTAGCAGGCTTACCATTCGTACTTCCCGCAGGTAGTGCAAACGGATTGTCAGTTCCTACTGTTGCAGCCTGAAGAGGTAGATCTACCCTGCTGGTATTAGAAAGTTTATCCCTTGTTTCTATAAGAGAAAGTAACTCATCATTGAGGGCTTTTGCGCTGTCATCTACTCCGGTAAGCCAACCAAACATCGACTCACCTTTAGAGTAAAAACCATTTCTTCCCTCAAGGCTTTTTTGCAAATAAGTAATACGTTCATTGACCTGGTCAATATTCGAGAGGTCAATTTTACCGCTAAGTGCCGCGAAACGGTTACCAGTGCTAGAGGCAAGTTGGCCAGCTCCCGCAGCCGCTTTTACAAGCCATCCGGCAAGCTTGGCAACTTCTGATACAAGATCAGAAATACCTTGAAGAACAACAGGATCAGTCAGTACATCGTGAAGTTTATCAAGTGAACTCTGTAAAGGGTTTAGATCGACTTTAGCTAACCCTGCCGAAATCTCAATTTTGAGCCCAGCGACTTGAGCCTCCATATCTTCAAAGAGCTGGTTTACCTTCACTAAATCATCAATAGAGGATGGATCGGGAGCAACACCATAATCTTTAGCAAGATCAATAAACTGTTTAAGTTTTTTATTATTGTTATCAAACAAAGGAAGCAATTTTGAAAGGTCATTACCCAAACTTTCAAGAATCGTTGTTTTCTCGGCATTAGTACTAATTTTCTCTAGAGATTCACCTATAGCGAGCAATTGTTTATCCGGACTAACTTTTGATAGTTTTTCAGCTGATAATCCAAGGGCATTAAGTGCATCTACAGCTTCACCAGATTTATTTAATACTGCATCGCCAATTTTATCGCCAATATCCTTAAAGATATCAGCCATTTGATCACCCGATACACCAGCCTTTTCAGCGGCAAACTGCCAAGCGAGAAGCTCTTGAGTAGATAGTTGTAATGATTTAGCCCAGCGATCAGTTTCTGATATTTGCCTTGATGTTGATTTAAGCAATTGAAATCCGGAGGCACCTACAGCCAGCCCAGCAGCAATAGCAGCAGCCCCTATCCCTGTAAGCGCTGCACTAGATTTTGCCACATCATCTTGTACCTGCTTACTCCACTTGGCTGATGCACGTTCAGCTTTATCCATCCCTGAAACAAATCCACCAACTTTTGCAATCAAGTCGATAGTAAGAGTACCTAGTGACTTGCCAGCCATAAATTCTCCAAGAGAAAAAAAACCGCTAAAAGCGGGCTTTATTTTAACAATTATCCTTTAACCTCCTTTTAAGGGTGGATACAAAATCTTTCCTTAATGAATCCGGGAGATCTCGTTCCAACCTATCGATTAAAGGCATGTTCATCAAAAGGATATCATTAACGCTACTTGAACCATGTTTTTTCAAAAACATAAGAGCTAGATTATCTACAGCCAATATATTTAGGCATAGCTCACCATCCTTTGAAGAAATAAAATCATTTACAGAGCACGATTCTATTTTTGTGAAGTCTATTTCTGGTAATGAACGTTTTTTCCCTGAAAAAGATATAAAAATACCAGCAAGAAAAAGCACAATAGCAATTAATAAATAATTTTGCTGTTGTGCCATTAGCCCAAGGTTATTCACCCTTGAACCATCACCAACATCAACACTCACATCCATAAAGAACAATGAATATACTGCAAGAACTACGCCAACCAGAGATAACAACTGTCCTGAACTCTTCATATCATTCCCTCGTGATAATAGTTATCAAAAGGGTAGCAGGATTTTTAAAATCCCAAAACTACAATCATTCCCACGTTTTCATCGCGTCCTCAAGCGATACAGCGGATTCATTGATATGTGGGGCGAAGTCGCTGACCTTGTATGGCGGTATGTTCGTAGACTTATTGATATTTGCCAGAACGGAAGCAACCAACGCTGCGCCCCACTCAGTACGCATCATAATGTTAAGCGGACCATACTTATCGCGGTACTTTACCCACACCTGAAACTCACGAAGACTTATTCGCTCCTGAGCCTCCGCGATCGTTCGCCCACCGATGCCGTTCATGACTAACTCACACCAGAACTCGTCTTCTCCTGTGAGTTCGTAGTCTTTCCCAGCTCGTTGACTTCCTGCATAGCCAATAGCAAAGCAACGACAATCGGGCCATCCAGTGCACCACGTTCTTCAGATGCAGTTCCAAGGATATCAGCCGCCGTGAAAATTGGCTTACCTTCTTCATCGCAAATGTTACCAGCGATGCGCTCTGCAACCGGATCGGACTTCCCGTTATAAGCCAGCAGATCGGCTTTTGTGGTATGGTAACCCATAGGACGCACAAAGACGGTTGCGATATGTTCTTTCCCGTCACGACCTTTCCATTTGATTTCTTTCTCTACCGGGCGGCCAGTGAATGCCCCGGACTCTTTTAATGTGTCGAGAGTAAGTTTCATTTCTTCTCCTGAATAGGAAAGCCCGGCAGACCGGGCAAATCATTACGCTGCTGCTTTAGGTACCCAGACCGCCGATCCGGAGCGCTGGATAGTTGCGGAGGTGGTAACCACGGCATTTGCCTGAAAATCGAACGGGAAATCGGAAACGTAGCCCTGAAAGATAAACCAGGTGCGATCAGACGGAAGCACCAGACCATCAACAGCATCTTCATCGCCGGAAGCTGCAACGGTCGGGGCGCTGGTACCATCTGACCAGCCGATAGCAAAGGTTAGCGGTGTCTGATCATCAGTTTCAGAAAGCCCATGAAGCATAATGTGGCTGGCGTTTTTCGGGTCGGCATTCAGCCCGACAGTTGCTGAAGCTGGCGTTTTCAGTCCTTTTTTATAGGTTCTGGAGTCCCGCTCACTCAGACAGGTATCTTCAATCTGATCGGCCGGGTTGCCGCCAGGGTTGAAGCTGGTGATACATTCAACCTCGCTGACCACGCCAGATTTCAGCACAAAGAGCTGCGTGCCTTGCGTTAATACAGACATTTTTTAGTCTCCATAAATAGAAAAACCCGCGTGTAGCGGGTCAGTTTGGGGTTGTTGGTTACCTGGTCGTTATCCAGTCAACGTCGAAGGAATAGCGGTATTTCATCGTGGAATCATTACGGCTTTGCTCTCCCCACCGGCTGATATAGGCTTTCCCCTCAATTGCATCACGCAATGCGCGGGCCACGGCAATTACATCTGCATCGGTATCACCGTGAACATCAACCTGAAGAGAGTAGTGATCGGCATCTGGCCGCTGGTTCAGGTAATTTTCAGGAGAGCCGCCAATGTTTTGCCAGACCGCGTAGGGGTAAACGATATTGTCATCCTGCATCCCGAAGGGATAGAGCCTGACGGGGTTGGTACCCAATAAATCCTTTACAGCCTGGCTTGCCGCGCAGACAGAGAATATTGGAGCTATCATACGGACGTTCCTTTTTTGGCTGCGCTACGGACGGCACGATCGATAGCCTTTTCCAGTTCCACAGCGAAAATATTAATTACGTCAGTATCCACGCCATTCATTGCCGGGCGTAGTATTGGCCTCGCGGCCATATGCTCGGTCCCGAATTCCAGAAATCGCCAGTACCAGGTATCACCACCGGGATTGCCTTTATCTCCGGCTGTATTATAACTTTTACCCGCCCTGCCTTTTCGCACATTGGCCTTTGTATTGGCATATTGCCTTGCTCCGCCCATTACCCCTACACGAAAGGTTGGGTCGCCCGTTCTGCGAAAGGCTTTGCTGCTGAAACTGACGACAATATTTTTATAGATGGCTTCTTTAGTAAGAAAGTCATCAACACGAGCGGCATTACTGCGGGCCCTGTCCCGGATGACGTTTGCTGCTTTACGCAGTGCTGCACGCCCGGTTTTATTGCGGGTCACCTGTGAGACAGCATCCATCTTGCCCAGCACCGACTCAAGCCCGGTAAGGTTAACCTCTACACCATCAGCCATCATTCACCCCTTCTGAGCAGGGCAGCGTCAGATATTCCCTGCCGCTGCGCGGGTCTGGTAAAACGCCTTCAATGTTGTAAATGCCATCGCGATACAGAATCCTGTGCTTTCTGGTGACGCCCGCCCGGTAGCGAATCGTTATACGCGTTGTTATCTCGCACTGTGATGCCTGGGCCGCGATAAACTCCCGCGCAGATAAGGGGGAGATTTCGGCCCAGATGGTTGCGACATCGCGCCAGGTATTGATTACGGCGCCCGTTGTCGGGCTCTGCTCTTTTACCGGCTCCTGCAGGATAACCCTGTGACGCAATTTCCCGGCCTGCATATCACCCCCTGGGTTTTCCGCTGAGATAGGTTGTCGGCTCTGCCTGCACATCCTCTTCACCGGCCAGAGACTGAATGATCACATCACACAGAGCCATGTTTGATTCAGCCAGGCGGTTTATCGCTTCCGTCTGCTCTCTCTGTGCTGCTGTTTGTTCGCTCAGCGCTGCTATCAGCGCGTTTACCTGTTGCTCGTTCATAGGAAATTTTCGTCCACTTTTTTAACCATTCACGCCGACGGCGGCACCCTTCGCAGGCCATATTTTTATACCCCCATATCGATGCGATAGGGATTAAGCAACCAACGCGCAGGGCCAGGGATATCATGACCCAGGTCATCCCCACGGTTTTCATACAGCCAGCCCACTATAAGAAGAACCGCACTCTGAATAGAGGGCGTGATAATAATTGGGCGATCGCCGGCGCCTTCATTTTCAATTGCGTTATCCAGCGCGGCCTGGTCAGCAAAAAAGCGTCGGTTAAGAAACTGCATAGCAGCATCCTCCGCAGCGGCAAGATACCCGCCCACTATCGTTTTATCGATTTCATCATCCAGCCTGAGATGTTCCATGGCTGTTTCAGTGTTGATTACCGTCATAACCATTACCCTTTGGTTTCGGGGGCGCGGTTCATTTTGTTATCAGGGACTTCACTAACTATCGTCACCAGCCCGTTACCTTTGAGCTCGGCAGCACGTAAGCGAGAGACATGAAAAGGATCATCGGCAGGCGTCCTGAAAATGTCGCCATCCATAAAACGCCGGACAGGCTGAACCTGAATAGTCCCGGACTCAGTGGGTTCTGGCGCCACATTTTTACCGTCGGATACAGACGGTTCAGCCACATTTTTTCTGGCCATCACAATCTCCTCAGAAAGAGAGGGCCGCTAAGCGGCCCTGAATTGTCAGCCGCCAGAAGCGGTTACATTACCGGTGACAAATGCTTCCGGACGATAAACTGCTAATGCCAGACGCTCTTCCGCACGAATGGTGACCATGTTTTTAATAAAGTCATCTTCGTTCTCAGTGGAGAGCAGCACTTCGATATCCATGCGATCGAAGATTTGCGCAGCCATGTTGAAGGCTCCAGTCAGGAAGTTGTTCTGCGCCATAGCCTGAGTTTCCACAACAGGAAGCCCCCAGATACGTGGAACACCACCATTGACCGGCTGCGCAATGATGTAGCGGCCTTCGTTATCTTTGGTCAACTCGATGCCTGCCCAGTCAATCGGGTTCAGTACAAAACCAGACGCCGGATATTCTGCAAGAACGGCCTGCAGAACAGCCAGGCGAAGACGGTCGATCGGCGTGGCGTTGGACAGGGTAAGCGCTGGAGCAAATTCTGTTGCCTGCGGCAGAATACCGAGGATATTCGCGCCGGTGCCATCGCCGCTCAGCAACTGCTGCTCCTCTTTAAAGCGAAGACCATACTGAGCACGGCCATCGATATAACTGGCCAGACCGGGCGCATCGTCCAGGATCTGACGGGACGCTTTAAAATAATGCGCAATGGTACGTACCGGCGCACTTTTCAGCTCAAACTTAATGTCTGATTTTGGCTTGAGGGCACCTTCCGCCACAGCTGCAGCATTATTGGTAAACCCCGTTTCCTGAACGAATTCAATACCGTTAGATGCGGTATTGCCGGGGATCAGCAGGTTACGGATGGTCAGAGTGCGTTCCGGTGGTGCGATAATGCCCTGAACACGATCGGATACAACCAGACTGTTTGTTGCGCTCACGCCAGTGCCCGTAGTCGCCGGCACGTTCATAATATCTTTCTGTTCCAGCTTGACGCGGATGCTCTTACGGGCCGAACTGTCCATGCCTTTGAACTCTTCACTTTCGACCACCAGCTCACCGAGCGATTTTCGCTGTGCAGGTGCATCGTTCGGGCGGCGTGCACCTTTTTTCTCCAGCTCAGTGAGACGTTCTTTCAGCTCGTTCATCTGATTAATGCTTTCGTCCGTTCTTTGTTTCAGTTCCAGCGAAACGGTTTCTCCTGCCTCCATTTTTCTCTTCACGTCTTCGCCGAAGTTTTTGACCTGATCAATCACCATGGTGAGCTGGGAGGAGATTTCGCCAATACTTTGTGGCTGATCGTCAGCCGATTTTTTCTGGTACATATAAATCCCTTAGAGAATTTTGGGGAGAGAAAACTGGCTCAGTTGCTGGCGCATCGCCGCAATAGCCGCTTTGGTTTCGCCGTCTTCGCCCCCGGACTCACTCCGGTCAAGCAGATAGGACAGTCCGCGGGAGGCGACCGCGGCGGACTGACTTTTCGAGAAACCTGCCTCTCGCAGGAACTTCTCAAATTCAGGTAAGGAAGGAAGATCACCGTGTGACAGCTTCGACTTAATGACGTCAATACGCGCATCATCATTGGCCGGCACGGTAACAATGGAGATTTCAACCAGGTCGAGCTTCGTTAAGGTGCGGATCCGGGTTTTCTCATCGTAATTTGACTCACGGACGTAATAGCCAATGGAAAGGCCGGTAATGGCACGGGTTTTCATGCCCCGCCAGGCGGTTTTCGCGTAGGCCGCGTCTTCAAGCCACAGGGCCCCTTCACCAAAAAGCCCATGTTTATCTTCTTTCAGGGTCGAGATGTCCCAGTTCCCGATGGGTTCGCCGGTGCGATGCTGCCAGAGAACCGGGAACGTTCTCCCCTTCGCCCGTGTTTCCTCGATGCTTTCGAGGAAAGCACCCGGCGCCACGACTTCGTTGTAGCTATCCACCACATCGAAGACAGAACCGTACCCAGAAAAAAGGCCGTCATCGTTGACGGCCTTAATGTCGAAGTCGAATGCCTTTACTTTCATGGCTGCGTTTTTCCGGTACATTCCGGCGTCTCCTCTGATTTAATGCCAAGCCATTCCCGCAATGCGTTTTTGGCCGATTCACTGTCGCCGGACTTGCCAAGCTGATCTATCGGCAGCAGGTTGGATTGAACGGTTAGTTGGTCAGCGCCGGGTTTTGGCTGAAGGTTTTCTTTTTGCCGTGCTTCATTGCGGGTCATCAGACCGTTCTGGGTCATCGTTGAGTAAAAAGCGGCACGGGCGGCGCTGTCGGCACGTAAGAGACCTTCGAGGGAAAACTCCGCGAAGTACTTATTTCTTTCTCCCGGCGCCAGGAGACTTTTACGAATCGCCTGCTCAATACGGGTCAGCCATGGACGAAGTGAAAACGTTAAAAAGCCAATCAGCATCTGTTCGACGCCACTTCCCCACATCGTCTGCCCCTGGGCGCTGTGTCCAATCAATCCCGGCCATACTCTGAACCACCGACAAATCTCTTCGATATTGAATGCTCTGGACTGCAGCATCTGGGCGTCTTCCGGGTTGAGGTCAACAGGCTGAAACTTCATTCCCGCCTCAAGAACCATCATTTTCCCGGTATTCATGGATCCAGAAAATTGTTCGACCATGCTTTCACGTACTTCATTGCGCTGCTCTTTTTTCAGGATCTGATCCATTGAGAGAACGCCGCTGGGCCGCATACCGTTTTTAAAAACTTTGGCGCTGGCTTCATCTGTTGCCATTGCCAGACCAAGTGTCTGCCGGGCATAACTGACAGGTGACAGGCCCATGACACCATTGGTGCTGAACGCACGGATGTGCATGATGTCCCGTTCATCAATGTTTCGGGATGTACCTGAAGGCCAGTCACGGTAGGTATAAATTGGATCTCCGCTCTTGCTTAAATCAACCTTCATCCTTTCTGGCCTGAGCGGTACAAGCGAGGTAATACGCTTTCCGGTACGGTCGATTTCCGCGTAAGCATTCCCCCATAAAAGAAGGCTGGCCATGATCATTTCCCAGAACTCCACAGCGGTCATGTCAGCATTCGGTTGATTATGTAGGAGCTCATAAAGCGGGTGATCATTTGCACTCTGGCGACCATCAGCTGTTTTTTCGTAAAAACCAACAGGCAACGTCGCGATGGTTTCGGATAACAGCCTTACGCATGACCACACTGCCGATAACTGCAGGGCTTTATCAACCGTAACGGATTTGCCTGCTGCGGACTGCCCACCAGCATAAGCAGCCCAGAATTCACCGTCTGTAAGTGAGATGGGTACGCCGAGCCACCGGCGAACGGCGCTTTTTATCCGGCCTGGCTTCTTATCTTTATTCATGGTGACTCACACAATGATGGGATTACTGAAAAAGTCGTCGATATCGCCAGAATCATCCTCATAGCCTTCGGAGGCACCGATTGCCATAGCGCCCGCTACAATGCCGTCGATACGCCCGGTACTTTTTTTCTTGGCAAAAATTCGGTTTTCTTTCTGATCAGCCTCCGTCACTGCTGAAGCCGCATTCCAGCGAAGACAAGGGTTCGTCCTGATGATAATGACGCTGTCATCAAGCAACTCTTCAAACAATTCGATGGAGTGAGGCATCCACAGCCCGGAATCTTTCGCTTTGTAATACCCTTGCCCATGAGGGATTAAGGGAACAGAAACAGATGCTTCCTCAAGCTCCGGCTCAAGATATTTAATGCGATACTGGTCAAAGGCGATGGCCTTGATATCAAACTTCTGAGTCAGATCTGCAATGCGCTGGGCAACAAAGCCGTATTTCACTGCTTTGCCAGGTGTGGTGTGGATGTGACCATCTCGCTCCCAGGCGTCATAAGGTACCCGGTCCGTTTTGGCCCGTTCCAGTAACGTATCTTTCGGGGTCCAGAACTCCACCAGCAACTTACGTTGTTTTGGAAAAAACAACGCCAGTGCCGTCAAATCACGCGATCCGGACAGGTCTAAACCGCCATAGCATTCCTCACCTTCCAGTTCATCTGGATCAAAGCTCTCCTCACAACCCATCCAGACATCACTGCTCATCCACGGATTAGCCGCGTCAACCCACTGACAGAAGTTAAGACGTCTGACGATGCTCTCTTTCGAAGGCATCCCGCGGGCCTGAGTCACCTGCTCACGAAGATAGCTTTCTTCAAAGGTGTGACCCAGCGAAGGGTTAGCTTTTTTCCAGCAGGACTCATCCTTGAAAGGATCGTCTCCTTCATCCAGAGAACAAATGAAGGCAAAAAAGCTGTCATCTTCTATCGAACCGGCAGAAACCTTTCGGCCGTATTCGTGATAGTCATAGCAGACGCTCGTTTTATCGTGCCCACTGTTGGTGATCATGAAAATCAGCGCCTGCCGACGACCTTTGGTACCGGCACGCATCATTTCAACAACCTGATTGCTTTTATGCTCGTGAACTTCATCAATAAGAGCGCAATGCGGTCGCGGGCCGGACTGTCCGTCATCTGAACTGATTGGACGAAAGAAGGAACCAGACTGAAGAAAAGCCAGGTTCCATTCCTTCCCGGCACCACCTGATTTCTGAATACGTGCGGAAAGAGCTGGAGACTGATCGACCATCGCCACCGCATCACGGAAAAGGACCATTGCCTGGTCTTTCTTCGTGGCAGCGGCATAAACTTCAGCGCGTGCTTCTTTATCCGCAGTGAGACAGTAAAGCCCTATACCCGCAGACAGAGGGGATTTACCGGATCCCTTCCCGGACTCCACATAGACCATTCGGAACCGGCGAAAACCTCTGGCGTTTTTCCAGCCAAAAATCGAACCGACGATGAAGCACTGCCATGGCAGCAACACGAAAGGCTCGCCTTCGAAATCACCACCATTGAGCTTCAGAACTTTCGCAAAATAGTCAATCGAGCGTTGCGCCGCCTCAACATCCCAGTGCAGACCACGGGCATGACATGACTGCAGATCGTTAAGGTGGCGCTGGCATGAGTTACGTATGTCAGGACCAGCCAGTTCTTTGCCCGAGGTTACATCCATCGCATATTGGGTTGCAGGATCAACCGAAGAACTTGTCGAGCGTGTCCTCTTCGGGGTCTTCGCCATTCACTTTCACCTTCGTCCTTGCCGCTGGCGTCAGACCGAATTCAACCAGGTAACTTTTAAAACGGCGGTCGGCATCGGCCAGCATCGAAACGGCCGGGTTAGCTTTGATAAGAAAACCACCCTCGGTCTGGACGGTATAGGTTCTTCCCTCTACTGCGATGGTGTCGCGCAACTGAAGGATATCAGCGTAAATATCGCATAGCCGTTCAAGGGCTAAGGTGTCGGCAACTGTCAACACCCCCATCCCGTCAAGGAGAACAGTCAACCTTCCCCAGGCAACCTTTCCCCAGTCGGTCAGGTGCGCCGGCGGGCTTGGAATTTCTCGCGCCGGAGTCGGTTCTTTATCGTTGAGTTTACGTTTGCCCGGGTTGCCGGAGACCACTTTGAGGTGGGTCGGTTTCGGGCGTCGTCCTGCCATCGGAACCTCCCGGAAAAAAACTTTTCATTTCGCGGTTGTGCATAAAAAGGATGGGCGGCGGTCATTTCGGGTCAGAGTTCTGAACTTTTGACCCGCCCCTCCCCTAGGGAATTGACGTCATCTGAACCAGTGAGAATTTGGATCAAGCGGAATACCGTTTTCATCGCAGCCGATAACGGTGCCGCGCTTCTCCATTCGCTGCTTCGTTGAGTCATGGTGCTGCTTACACAGCCCTTGCCAGTTCTTCCGGCTCCAGAAAAGCTTTTGCGCTTTCGCTATTGCCTGGCTGTCACCAGAGCGCAGAGCCTCTTTCAGTTTGTGCTGGATGATGTGGTCAACCACCGTGGCCGCTGTCACCCTGCCTTGCTCGTGGCACATGACGCATAAGGGGTGCGTACGAAGGAATAGAAGACGCTCACGGTCCCATTTGCTTCCGTAGATGCGGGGATCTTTGTTCATGCTCTGGTCCTATTGCTTGGATGGGCGTACGATCCTCACCTGACCGAACAGCGTCTGCCGCTTAATCTCGCCCTTTTCTGCAGTTAAATGACCACGATTATCGCGCGCTGCAACAATCAATTCGCCTTTATCATCATCAGCAGAAAAGACGTCCTTTACCTCAACGCCATTGAGATAAACCGTGATACGTTCGCGACCGGGTTCGATGCGTTCGCCCGGATCGTCGTCGAGAACAGTCAGCCGCATATTGCCTTCCAAAAAAAGCCACCCTTTAAATAGTGGCTTTCATAAATAACAGAGGGATTCTATAGAAGGTTTTGCTTTGCCATTTTTAGCTTATGTTCTAGATTACTTATTGTTATTCCTAACTCATTGACTTTCTGCTTTGTATATCGTTCTGAATATATCCAGTAGTCTGATTTCCTCTCGCATATCTCAGACAACTCAGGAGAAATATCTTGAAACAAGAGACCTACGCGTCTCCACTCCTTTGCAAGTTCAAGTTCCCTTTGAACGTCTTTAACCTCTTGGTGTGAGAAGTCCCTCAGGTAAGCCCGATTATCTATCAATAAATTTGATAGCGCTTCTAACTTGGATATTGTTAATTCCTTTTTCTGTTTTGACCATGACAAATAGCATTCCCATAATCCTGTAATGGCAGCAGTTATGTATTCACCCATATTTAACAACCTGGTTGTGTACAAGTAGTTAAACATTATCACAGGCACTCAGTTAATGCCTGCTGTAATGCCTAGCTGGACTGCTCAGCGCTGGTATCAAAGAGCGGCAGCGCTTCAGTTGCTTCCTGTACTGCTTTCATCGTCTTTGCCACCACTTCAGTCTCTGATGTGACACGGCTGTATTGCTGGATGAATAACTGGTACTTAAGCGGACTGTCCTGAACAAACTCTACAGCGATTTTTGCCGCCGCAGTGTCGTAGTCAGGGTGGAAAGTAGGTTAAGACGAATCTGCTGGGCGTCGGTGATTTCTGCCATACAAAACCTCTGTAAAGATCTTTTCAATGAATGATATGACACTGAGAATTTTCTGAATAATTACCGCTTACGCTTGTCGGGATTCTGCTGGTTTCTATACTCAAATCGATTTTGCTTCTCACGAAGCGAGGTCACTACCCGAACGGCTCAAGGATGAGCCAATCCTGTCACTAAGATTAATCGTATTACCTGCTGAATTTGCATACAGTCCAGGTTAATGCCTGTACCATCAAGTTCATTAGCTGTTAATTCAGCGCCCCGTCGCATTCTTGGATTTCCCTCCTCGGGGTTTTTTATCAGATTTCAACTCGATTTTTCGGTTTAGCATTATCGAAGCTCTTTGCTAAAAAGTTTCTGTAATGTAATGAAAAAGCCACCCGAAGGTGGCCTCTGCTATGGCAAAGAATGAAGTAGCTCTCGATGCTCACTATCACATGATTACTCAGCTATCGAGTTTAGCCTGACGGAGCTTGTAGTTTGAAAAATATTGTTTTTGTCAGGCCCTGACTGGGTTTATTGGTTTCGTAACGCCATTGTGACATTGCCGCAATGACTGCTGAGTCAAAGAGGTGCTGCGGTTCTGATCTGAGTATCCATACCTTTGATACCTTTCCATCGGCCCCTACGTTATATCTGACCCTGACATCTCCTTCAATCCTGTTAGCCAGTGCGTAATACGGGTATGCCGGAGTTGGTGAATATAGCAGTTTTGGATGCGAATTTTTAGCGGGGCTGGCACACCCCATAAGTATGCTACACAGAAGAATCGTACCCAGAAGTCCCTTTTTCATAATCACACCAGTATCGTGAATGATAATCAACCTTATCAAGGTACAGCCTTCACCTCTAGATGAGAACACCTATTAATGGTAAACATCGAAGCCTTTATCCTCTGAAAAGCTCCTGAAAAACCCAGGACATCCACTGGAAATGATAATGTCCTTGTTAATCCGGGTCTTTAGCCTAAGCTTAAAGCAGGCGCTGTCCTGCCCATATTTGGTTGTCTTTCTGTTTCTACCCGTAGGCTCAAGGATGAGCCACACCTCTGATTTACACACCCAATCGACCCTCTTTTTGATCTGCAACCTGGCGGAGTGCTGAATCGAGTGAGTATGATTTGTTCATTAGCTGTCAATTCAGCACCCCGTTAAATTAAGGATTTCCTCCTCGGGGTTTTTTATTGAGCTGCTTGTCGGTACCTCGATTCAGCATTATCGAAGCCCCTTTGCTCAGGAGCTTCTGTAATGCCTTTTGCTTAATTATTTCTTAACACTGTCCGGCATTACCGCCCCCACAACGCCAGCCAGCGCCACACCGCCAGCGATGACAGTTTCCTGAATGCCCGGCGGCATCTGATAACCAAATATGCCAGCAACAACAAGAATGATGCCGCGCCAGGTGGACGGCTCTTTCAGTCGATTAATGAAATAGTTCATAGTTCCACTCTTTCCTTTATCCAGCCATAGAGAAAATCTTCATTTGCCGCCCTGGCTTCAGCAAGCTCAAGATAGCGGGCACCCTGACTACAATTCAGCCCCTTCAGCAGCGTGTTTTCACCATCTTTGCCACGAACGGTGAGATAACTTTTCAGGGCAGCGATGGTGATGTTGCCGATCGCGCCGTCCGTCTTCAGATCCGGATATAGCTTGCCCTGCATATTCAGCGCCGATAACCAGCGCTGCAGGAATGTACTGGCGACACGCGGCCCCATGTTCACGCCGGTATCACATAACTCCTGCGCAATGGCTGGCGACAACTCAGCTACTCGGTCAAACTTCGGTTCGGTCCAGTATTGCGACAGGTAAATGGCTTTGGCTGTGTCCCGTGGTAACGCCTTCATATCGCCGCTATAGCCATATGCGCGGGCGGTGGTCTGCGTGATGCCCCAGCGCGTAGGACCGCCTTTGTCATTCGGGTTATTTACGTAACCCCCTTCTTTACCGAGAATGCCCTCGATAATGTGATCAACTGTCATGGTGCCTTAACTCCGGTGATGCGCTCCCAGAAATAGGTCAAAGCGACAGAACCCATTGCCCCGCTTATTCCGGAAGTGGCCAGTATCATGTAAATGCTCAGTCCGCTTTCAATGCTCACCAGGCCAGCAATAACGCCGGTAAACCCTGAAACCACCATTTGGGCAAGAGCATTGATCAAGCTCCATGTTGCCTTGCTCTGCTTCACATCTATCAGGTAGCGGACAAGTCCACCCCAGCAAGCAATGATCAGCAGAACCAGCCAGGACATCCCGGCAATGCTCTCTTTGTCTTGCATACGTTTAGCCATAGTTACCGCCTCCGATGAAATATCGGGAAGCTGTGTTTGAAAAGAGCCAGGTCTGTCGGGCTGAATTTAACAACGAAGTGTATCGATGATGATTCCCGTGAGCCTGAAATAGAAAAGCCGCACAAGCGTGGTGCTCTGGAGGGGGTGATTTTATTTACAGTTCAGTATAGAGCTGTTAACATTCATGAAATGGGGATAGCCTGAGACAACCCCTGAGTTCTAAATAAAGAAAGGTTCCTTCTTACAACCTACTTCCCGAAAGTAGGTTTTTTTTTGCCTGAATATAATTCCCGAATTAGTTCTTCAGGCTTGCAGGATGGTAAGTAGCTTTTTATGGTTCAGGCAGAAAAAGACGAGTTGCAGGTCTACTTCCCTGCCGTCACCGTTGGCATTGTTTAAAGTCCTACACGTCCGGACTGATGCTCAGGTAGATTCGAATCTACACCTGCTGTTTGTGGTGCCGGGTGCCTCCCGGTGAGCATGCCCCAACAGACATCACTCGCGGGGTATTCACAGGGCTTTCGCTCTATTAGTTGGACGCCCCTCCGCATAGGGGGATTCACCACACTGATACTTTAATTCACATGCATTAATGTCGTCAATCTATTGTTTTTTGTGAATTTTTGTTGATACAGATAGGTAACTCTCGCAATCGTAAGTACCCAGTTGACTGGTACCAGAGACGGCAAAAAAAGCCTGCTTAAATAGCAGGCTAACAGGTAGGTATCATGCAGGTCCAAACTGAAGCTTCATTACCCTGTTAGTTCGAGCTACCGATTTCTCAGGAAAGAAGTTTTATCTTTGTTTGCACAATTTAACTTTAGCCTAAATAAAAAAAAAGGTGACAAAGTTAGGAATTTTCAACGTGTATTCATGACATGAGCAGAACAAATAGAAACGTATAAATATTGAGCAAATCAACATTCTTTTGTCTTAAGATGATTTGTTCAAGGTTGGAACGGAAAGGTAACGCGAATTCCCGGTTTTAAAATACAAAACCCGCACTTTCAGCGGGTTTAATTACTTGTTGCTTTGTTTACCTGAACGGTGAATTCATAGAAACCTCTGCATCAGGTTCACGCGTAATCCTGTTTCGAAGATCCCTTCGGATTATCTCAATAGACCAAAACCATACTAAGTGACCAAATATCTCTGAAACGTTTTCGTACCAAGGAAGATCAAAAAGTGGTGGTGTTAATCCCATTAGCGGGAATGAAATCATATGGACAAACAGCTGTGCAAGTGCACCAGCCAGCAGCCCCTGCCATAACTTAATCTTAGGAAACACTTCTGCAACAAGACAATATCCTACAGCGAAAACGATGGAGAAGATGATATGTGTCACACCAACCCAGTTAAACGCATGCTCAGCAAAGGTGTAAACAGCCGCATTAGGGTCAGCCACTCCCAGCCAATCGCGTAAAAAAATGTATGGTGGGTTAAGGAAGTTTCTGGAGCAATCAATTTGCCCGGCAGCTCGAATTAATGACTCTGGTCCACAGGCACTGGTAAACATGTCGACGGGGCTACGCGGTGGTAATGGTACTTCAGCACCCCATTTAACAAATGCTGAAACAACCCCAGAAATAAGCCCGATAAACAATGCAACACCATAATGCCGTCTGCGAGGTTCGGTACGCACGAAAATATCTTTTAACGCCATAAGACCATCACTTATAAAGAATATTTACAGTTCCTTAATATTCCTTAAGTTTGGCGAATGGCATTTTGATTCAGATCACACTTTATAGCCGATTTCAGGCATTTGTTTTCAAAAACACAAAACCCTGCAGTAGCAGGGTTTATATGAATGTTTTCGTTCAGGCGTTTTATTCCACGATTTAAAATATACACGACAACTTCGGACAAAATCAAGCATCGTGCGCTTAAAATGCAATATAATGCGACCATTTACTCAATCAGCTGTTGCTCGTTGAAACTCTTTATCAGCCCTCTCCTCTTCCTTCCAGCATTGGTTCACCAGCGCATCGCAGAAAGGTTTCCAGTTGCGTGTCCATGTTCTGATGTGCAGGTCTGGGATAAGAGTCAGAATCGCTTTGTAAGCAGCAGTAGACGGCATCGTTGAAAAGCCATTCCCCGAACAGCGCTCACAGATTTTATATATCGGTGCTCCCTGCTCTTTTGTCGCTTTGCGGTCCAGAACCCGGCCAGAACCACCACAGCGGCAGCGTGCATTTATTTTCCCCTTACCGTCACAAGCTTCACACTTAGCGCTTATGATGGCTGTTACTTCAGTCCACTTATCCCAGTCGGAAGGAAGGACAGCACGGGATTTTTTAGCCCAATATGGTGCTTTGCCCCACGGATTAGAAACTTTGCGTTCCGTGGTAGTGGTTTCAATCTTTCCGTTGCCATTGCATACCCTGCAGGCTCCCGTTGTTTCCGCGGACCGGGAATACTCCGCAAAGGCAAACTGCGCCAAAATCAGGCAGCAGTGCCCCAGCTCTTTACCCGCGGTTTTGCGTACGTTCTTCGGTGCGGTTTCAATCGCATACCGCGCAAGCGCCTGGACGGCCAACTGCTCATCTGTCTTGCTGATGCCAGCTTTACCGAAAAATGCAGCCAGGCCGAATCGTGCACGACTGCTGGTGGTACCGATGGCCGCCATAACATCTGTTCCGGTCAGGCGATTTGGTGTTGTGCTTTTCACGTCATCGCTGATGTGCATACCCTGAGGGCTGAAATGTTTTAAGGATGCTTCGAGTTTCATGCTTTCAGTAACCCCTCTTCTTTCCATATAGCCAAAGTTCTGAGCACGCCTTCGGCATGCATAAGGCGCAGTTCGTCGCGGGTGTAATCGGTCGTTTTCTTTCTGCCATCAATGAGATCGTGGCAAGCACTACAGGCAATCGCTCCCTGGGTATCGTCCGGCTTGCATCCAGTTCCACAGGTACCCGCCAGGCGGTAATGCGCCAGAACACTGGTTTCCGGATTGCCATTGCAGTACCCGGGGATCCGTACCGTACATTCGCGGCCTCGGGCCGCTTTGCGAAGGTTCGCCATACTCACTCCCACATCCTGTTGCGCCAGCGGGAGTCTGGCCGCGGCGGATTTTTGTCCTCCACCAACTGCACGCTGACGGTCCATGTCATAAAGTCAGGGTTTAAGCTTCGTTCGACCTTTACGCCCCGCTGACGATATCTCGCTACCAATTCTTCGGCCTGCTGCGTTGTGCATTCGAGATGGTGAAACCATGAATATTTCATCGGCATCACCCCGCGAAGCTTAAAAGCTGGTTTGCGGCGTTCTCGACTTCCAGCGGGCTGTTGAACGAGCGAGAGAGGATCCACCGCCAGAGAACATCGAGCGATGCTTTGTACAGTTCCTGAAATTCGCATTCGTCCATGCTGGCGAAAGAAATGCTGCGGGGGTGTTTTTTCAGCGTGCCATCCGGCAGCTTTATGGCGTCATAGTGGCCAGCTTCGACAATGACCCACGCCCGGTAGGCGTCAAAAGATTTGCAAATACTGATACTACCGGCACGTTTCTCGGCTACGCGATCGAGGTATTGTTCTGCGGCATCAAGCAGGGCTGATTCGTTACCGCCATAGGCGGCTAGAAAACTGGCGTAGCCATACACAAGCTTGCGCTCATTGGATGAGATCGATCCGCCGGTAGGTTCCCAGTAGTCAAAGCCGAGATTGAGTAAAGCAAAGTAGCGGCGATGAAACGCCGGATTGCGGACAAGCTTATAGTCGGCTTCCAGAACGGCGCCGAGCTTACATTTTGATTGCAGAAAATCGCTGGTCTCCTGCGTTGCAGGGATCAGGATACCTTGAGACTGTTTTATCAGGTGTAATTGTTGCGCCATGGTTTCTCTCCGTGGCGCAGTAGGTTAACGGTTGTTCAGGCCGTTGATTTCATATTATCAGAAGGTGGAAAAACTCGGTAGCCGAGTCGTTCAGCAAACTTCATAAATCCGTTTAGAGTAAATATTTCTTCATCGGGCAATAATGGACGCATTGAAATTATGCCATTAGCCCTGTAAATCAGATGCCTTCCTTCGGCCGGGAAGCTACAAATAATGGCGCCATCCGATCTCCTGACAACATCGTACCAGGAATGATTAGTAGGAAACTCAATACCATCAGTCACATTACCCCCTGAGCGACACACTGACGCACTCATGAAAACGGGCGGCAGCATCAAGGGTAACGCAAATGCGATGCTCTGGGAGAAAGGCCGCCGCCAATAAAAATACTCAATAAAACCAGTCGTCGGCGCTTTCCCAGGTCTCCTGTAGAATTTCTGCAATGGTTTCTTTATCGCCATCTATGCCGCCGAAAACACTGAGCCCATCAGCACCAGCGCGACGAATAGATAATTTGCAGTCATCATATTTTTGATTTAATCGCCGTAGAAATTCGGCCTCTAACGCTGGTTCAGCACCGTTAGGCATTTTTTTAGTTTTGTCGATGGTCACTTCGATTTTCATAGCATCACCCACCAAGAGTACTGTATATATACACAGTACACCTAACTCACTGAATGAGCAACATCTTAAGAGCACAAAACGTTAATTTTTATCAGTCATGGGAAAACAAAACCCACCGCAGCGGGTTGAATCTATGGGGTTTTTTAGTCATGTTCTCTAAAGAGAGACAGGTTCTTAGGTCACAGTAAACAAAAATCGCCCGACTCATGAGTGGTACAACAAGTCATATTGACGAGACCTCATATGATTACGTAATGGCCAAATTTAATCGAGCAGTGACATCAACACTGTTCGATTAAAGTAGTCGGGCAATCGTGCGACACTCTTCGAATGTTATCCTTAGACAAGCTCAAGGTAGAAAATGTCTAACATAAACAATTAAATTAAATCCAATTTAATTAAAAAATCGTTATAACTAACTTAAACCTTACTACCTTTAAGAAAATCATTATGAAAAAGCATGAACTCGTAATCACCGCCTTTATTTTTAACCAGTTCAATTTCAAAATCTGGCCATGGATACTTATAGCGCAAAAACAAACACTTTGACTCAATATCTATCGTACCCTTAAGACCAAAAGAAAAACATTCAACAATATTGTGTTCTTTAATTTTCCCCACTATAACCAACGGGCTTAATTTCTTGTTTTTAAAGCATAAGTTTAGATATGCACGATTGAAGATCACTTCATTTCCTCGTGAATCATTAGCCATGGCAAACCCTCAATCTTCCCTAAGCGATAGACTTAAAAATCAAGTACCAGAAGGCTCTGGTACCTGATGGGTCCCTTTCATAAGAGACAATAGCAGCTTTAATGGAGAAAAGATTTAACTATTTTCAAATTGAGAGTTTTCCAAATAATTTAAACTAAAGCTATATAATGATAAGCGCGCCACATAAATTCACTTCAATAATTTCATTCAACAAATTTCAAACACAGTTGCATTCTCAGCTTTATAATATATATCAGGTGGCGGGTCTTTCTTTTGACATAATTCAGGTAAATTAGCCCTCACCAACGCCTCAGCAAACGGCGGCGGGACGGCATTGCCACAGCGCGCGACCTGCTTATCCTTTGCATATTTCACGCCGCGGTAATCCTGGTCGATGATGTACCATTCGGGGAAGCCCTGCGCCCGGTAGAGCTCGCGCGGCTGCAGCATGCGCATGCCGATATCAACGATTCGGTAAGTCACCCCGCCAATTTCCACCAGTCCGGTGCTATCTTCCCCGCAGTATTCCTGCAGAAACGCCAGCACCTGCTGCGCGCGCTCTTCGTCGTAATCCTCGACCGCCAGAGTCGTTTTAACCTCCCCTACGTGCTGGCCGCCGGCAGTGATAGTCGGCATCGGCTCGTCAGTAGGCTGGCCGTCACGGCAAGTACCGCGCAGTTTAACCAGATGAGAAGCGACTAATGCGTGGTGATCGACAGTCGTTACTGAATGCGCTGGCTCATCCAGCCCCACGCCGGCGCCCTGATAATTCCCTCCGTAGTGTTTTGCCAGAAATGCCCCAACAACCGCATGTTTCCCGCCACCAGCCACAACGGTACCCAGCGGCTTATCCAGTCCTGGCACGCGAGGTGCCTGTCCGGGCCGTTCTCCGTATCCCATTTGAATAAGCGTCGGCACTACCAGCTGCGATTTACCGCCGCCGCCCGCGGTGATTGTTGCGCTTGGTTCGTCGGCACGGTGGCCGACACTGGCACCGAATTGCCGGGCGATAACCGGAGCGACGACACAGGCGCGCGACTCTTTCAGGATTGTGTGGGCGGGTTTATCGATCGGGCGCGGTTTAGCCTGGTACTCGCTGCCGCCATTGCCAGCCAGGAACGGCGCCAGCTCTGCCTCAACAATACCCAGAGCGTGACCATTCCCGCCCGGGCGCCTTGACGTGCCAGCGGTCACTGTCGGTACCGGTTCGGTAACTGGCTTCCCGGTGGCCCCTGTTCTGAATTTTGTTAGATGAGGTACCGCAATTGCGTAGCCGTGGGTTTTCGTGATCGTCTGCAGCGGTTCATCAAGCGACTGTCCTCTGAAACAGTCATAACGCGCCCGGGTGCTGGTATGATTACACTTCACGATAAACGGCGAAGTACTGTCGATAACGAAACGCTGGATGCCTTGCGCAATACGTTTCAATGTATTGACCGCCAGCGTCTTTTTGCGATCAAAGATGCTCGGCGCCGGGATGGACCAGTCGATGCATTCCGCAGCTGTGCGCCATGGTGCCAGTTTGCCAGCTAGCACCGCCGGTGATTTCGGATCTCCATGAGTGGCTTCCGGCCATACAATCGGCTTCCCATCGCAGCGCATCACCATGAAGAACCGCTTACGGATGGTCGGCGCGCCATAATCGCATGCGCGCAGCGCGCGATACTCAACGGTGTAACCCAAACCGTTTACCAGCCGTGCTGCATCCTCGCTATCAAGCGAAATATTCAGGAATTCGCAGCATTCGGCTAGCGCCGGATGACCCGCTGAAATGCCTGTGGTCAGCATGCCAATGAATGCCTCAAAAGTTTCGCCAGCGCGGGCAGGATCTGGACGCATTTCACCAGCGAGCAGCGGCCCCCACGTTTTAAATTCTTCAACGTTTTCCAGCTTCATCACTCGGGGTTTAACATCCAGCCCCCAGCGCAGAACCATCCAGGCCAGTCCGCGGATAGCTTTCTCGACAGGCTTAGCTCCTTTCGCCTTTGAGAAGTGGCGGCAATTGTGGACGATAACCCCTTCAACAACATAACTTTCATCATCTTCAACGCCAATATTAAAAACGCGCTCAATACGGTTTAAGGGTGTATTCTCTCTTACCGGTGCCCACAAAAGTCCATCATCGTCAAATGTTTGAGTATGATTTCCGCAGACAGCTTCTCGCCACCGCACTTTGTAGCTCGCCCTAGCATTCACCATTCGACCTTCGATTACACAGGTCGGATTGGTGTTCACAAAAACTGTTCCCGAATATCCCAACGTTGATATGAGCTGCTTCATCCCAAATGCCAGCCCTTTTGAAACGGTATTTGCTTCAAACATGTCCCCTTGCTTGGCATCCTGACCATGCCATCCATCAGCACTCATATATCCGTCAATAAAGGCTTTCTTCAGTGCATTGGAAGCTCCATACAGCCAAGCGGGCAGCTTCTTGTATTCAGCCTTATGTCCGAAATGTTTACGCAGCCATTCAACCAAAGCCCGGCTGTTCGCTGTTAACTGACATGCGGTCCGAACCTCCCGCCTGCACCATGATAATTCCCCCTTGATGACTCGGTGGCCCACACGAGGCCACATATTAATGCGTTCTTCCAGTTCATCGACCTCATGCTTACCACAGATTATTACCAATTCCGCCCGTGTTTCGGTTAAACGCGTCCATCCGTCCCCAACATACCGACCGGCCAACCACAGGAGCCGTTCATCAACTGGTAAAAAAGTTCCTTTGGTATACATTGTCATTTCTGGAATAGTCATTTCAGGGACGCTGGTTGGTGTGGCCCAATAATGCCCTTTTTGCACAAGAGATGCGGGAACCCATTCAGCATTGTCGTATTCCGGACGGTATTGCCGGATATTGTTATTCCAAACGTTACGCCGAGCCTTTATATAGAATGGATGCTCTAAACTGCACGTAAGTCCCGGGTGCCCATGCCCTCTGATTTTAGTTGTCGGTCGCTCCGCGTTACTGGTTTCAACAACTTGTCGCCACCGTCGCTTGTGCGTCAAAACAAACTCACCAACGCGAATATCTTCGATCTTCTTGTATCCGCTCTGGGTGAGTACCAACGTGCCGGCTGGGAAACAGTCTGGTGAAAACCACGCCAGCGCTACCGGGCGGCCAGCGGTCGCAACTTTCGGGCGAACCGAATAAACTGACTCGCAGTAATGCAGCGTGTCGGGGTGATTAGTAGTGTGCATCGCGACAGCGTTCGGGTCATGGTTAATCGCAATATACACGCTGCGCCCAATCGCCAACTCGATGCCTGTTGAGGCGCCGCCGCCACCAGCAAAGTTATCAACGATGATTTCGCTATCCCTCACGCGTATTTCTCCAAGGCGCTGGCCAGCGAACGAGCCGCGGCGATAATTGACGGTACCGGCATTTTTTCCAGCCACATCCTGTTGATGTGGTGCTGCAGGCGGCGCTGGTGGTGCGCCGAGAGTTCCCCGGCGTTTTCTACTTCTGACAGGACCATCGCTACTTCTGCTGGCCACACAGTTTCTGGCACGTCCACCAGCAGAAGGCTTTCAAGTTCCTGAATGCGTTTGCAGGCATATTCCAGTGAAGGCTCCACTACTTCACCTCCACATCAATCCGAGCGATGGCGCAGTATCGCTCTATGGCTTCTTTCACCCATAGGCGATAAGTCACCGGATGGAATGTTTCCGTTTTTCCGGTACCGCTCCAGAATGCTTTTGAGCTCGTATCAGGCAGAGTAATGGTCAACCGTTTAACAACGTTGGTATCGTTAGCCAGAGAGTTGCCGCTGCGCGACTCGGCGTTTTTTGGCAATGAATCCAGGGCTGACGTGGCTTTGGTGCCGCAGCGCGATTCCTCAGCGACCATCTGCACTACCGGCGCTGGCTGCGCGTGGCGATAGAGCGGAACATCTCCCGCCTCTGAGTTCTGCTTACCCCAAATCAGAGAGGTTTCTCGGCCCATAACAATATGATGAAGGTTTCGTTCATCTGTGAAAACAACCGGCTCGCTGTCCATTGCGGCCAGGCAACACTCAGTCAACGCAATCACATCCTGCGGACTCATCGCCATTTCAGTTCCGTTTGCAGCAAGTCCTGTTGCGGCATAGTGGAGCCATTCGATGCGTTCTTTGGTTAATTTGCTGTTCATTGGTTGGCTCCGAAAATGAGGTGTAACAGCGGCAGGCCAGCGAAGAAAATAAGCATCGCTATTGTGGCCCCTATAATCATTGCTACGATGTGTTTAGCGATATCCATCACTCAGCCTCCCACTTGATGCCAGCGGCGGTAAGTATCCTCTCCACCTGCGCCTGATAACCCTGACCACCTGCGCTAACTGCCTGTGGCAGCTTAACGGTGACGGTGCGGGACTCCAGCTCGGCGATGCGCTTAGCGGCGTACTGATTGCCTTTCTCTAGCTGCTCGATACGGTCCTGCTGCTGCTCGATATGGTCGCCTTGTGCTGCGTTGGCACGCTGCGCCTTCTCCAGCGCCTCTTCTGCCGCGTTTGCCCTGTCACGCTCACGAACAAACATGTTGTGCGTTCTGTCTATGGCTTCCCGGCGCGCTTCGGATGTCTTCTCTGACTTATCCAGCGCCTCTACCAGCGCGAGGAAGTTATTCGGATTATCTGAGTAGTCGAGGTAGTCCTTTGTCTCTACGACGCATTCAGACAGCGTTATTTTGCCTTCAAGGTAGAGGTCATTCGCCTGCTTAGCTTTATGCGCCGCCGCTTTCATCTCCTGGGTAAGTCTGGTGATATCAGTCATGGCTGGTTTCCTCGAATAACACATCCCCCTCAATCCCACCGACCTGATAAACGATCGAACCATCTTCCCGATATTCCATCGGTGCAGCGCTCCAGCCCTCCCCTTTGGGATCGTCATCGTCACCAACTTGAACAAAACCGCCAGTAACAATGCGGGCCGGGTACATTTCGCCCTCAGTCCAGTATCCCTCGGTGTCTTTGATGCAGAGTATTTGCATTAAAGTGCTCATTTGCTACCCCCCTCAATTCGTTTGAACTCAATAACCCAAACCCATGGATTGGAATTCCAAGACTCTTCACCGTAGATTGATTTCCAGAGGGTTACGAATGAGCCGCGGGAGCTCAATTGATGCTGCGTCCAGCCTGGCTGATAGTGCTGCCAGAACCCTCCTCGTAGCTTCGCCACGCCTTCAGCCTGAGCATCGTGCTCGCTGATAGCGTTTAATCGCTCCACGCGCACATCAGTGATTTCCAGAAGAATGCGGCTGGCCCATCGCGGCATATGGATTGATGGCGTCCAGCGAATTTCATTAGCCGGCGGCACGTTTTCATAATGCGATGGAACATGCTCAGGGTAATTAGCACGATAAAGCTTTAGGTTCGGCGCGCTGGCGCCAGCCTCTGCCCACGTTTCACGCCCCCAGATACGGTCGCCTACATCACCGAATGGGCAGCGGTAATTCCGTTCGCTGGTATCAACCCAGGGTCCGTTAGTTACTTTTGCCAGACCGTCTTCATCTGGCTGCAGTTTCACTATCCGACGTGTCTGCGTCTTCCGACCGTCGAGAATGGCCCGCACCATCTCAGCGTTAAAAATCATTCCGCGCTCGATCATTTGCATGCTCCCGTATCTTTCCGATGACTGAATCTTTGAAGGTCAAAATCTATGGTCGCTCGCTGGTCGCGGAACAATCCAAGCCGTCCGTAGCGGATGACCTTTCCGGTTCTGACTGCTGCCTGGAAATATCGACCTGCGGTATCCCGGCACATGCCTAGTTCTGCACAAGCTTCTTTCACCGTCAGGCGCCCTTTCTTGCGGGTAAGCTCGATAATCGCCTGGACGCAGGCCTGTTTTTGCTCACGTGATTTGTTAGCCATGGTTACATCCTCTCCCAAGGCCAAACTTCGCGCGGATTTCAGCGATTTTGTTTAAGCCCTGCTCGTTACTCAGCGGACGTCCGCCCAACTTTGTGATTTGCTTAACAGGCTCGGGGATAGCTTCACCGGTCTTGATGCGGCGAATCATGCGCAAAAGTTCCTCGGATGCTTTGCGGCGTAATTCGGAGTCGCTTAGTCCCTTCGCGCGCATATCGGTATACAGACCGGTAACCATCCAGTAGCAGGCTTTGTGTTTCAGCGTTATCGGTTCGATTTTGTGCTCAGGCCATGGGTACGACTCAGCGTCCGGATACTGACCGCGGGTCCGGCAATACTGGTAAACCATATCAACCAGCTCACTTGCGTCTGGCAGGCCTACCGTTACCGCCTCCTCAGAACGACACCAGGCAACAAACTGACCAGGTGATGGCATAAACGGTTTTTCCTGTTTGCGGGCAACGCGCATCCCGGCGTTAATCTGCTCTACCGTGGTGATACCGTTCTCCTTGAACGCCAGGAGCCACTGGCGACGCATCTCGTTGAGGTCTTCCGCTGATTTGTTGGCAAGCACCGGGAATACCGCGAGCAACTGGCGAAACAGTTCGTTGAATACCTCAGCCGTCTTTGTCGCCTGATGTGCAAAGCTCTGTGCATCCTGGATTTCAGGCATGCCGGCGGCGATACGTTGAAAGTTATTCCGATCGAAGTTATGCATGCTTTCTGCGATAGATTTCATTCGAGTACCCCGTCGATCCAGTCGGTATTGTCCAGCGCACTGGTGCCTGATGTGGTTTTTGATGGGCCAGGGCTGCACAGGCGCTTAGTCATCAGTTGATCCCACTGCTTGCGTAGTTTTGATGGGCTGAGAATGTTTTTTTGCCAGAAATCGTCTTCATTGGCCCACTTGAACAATTCGCAGATTTCATAGTGAGTGCGCTTGTCCTGCAGTCGCATCAGGCGGATGGTGTTCGCCCATTCAACCCAGTTCGGCTCTGAGAGGGAGGCATTCACGGTGAGGGCTTTATCGAAAATCCATCGCGCGGCTTTGAGGTCGTCAGCTGTTCCCCAGGATTTACCTGCAGGGGTATAAATCCCATCGGCCGCCTCTGGATGACGAGAGAGAAACTTCAAAGTTTCCTCGTTTCGGGATTCTTTAGAATTCCGAGACGAAGAAGATCTTTTACTATTGTTCTTGTTCTTGTATTGGGTGTCTCCCGTTTCCGGGAAAGGTTTTCCCGTTTTCGGTAACACTTTTCCCGATTCCGGGAAGAGTTTTCCCGTTTTCGGTTTGTCTAAAATCCACTCAGATAGCTCAGTATTTATACCGACAATTTTCATCACTCCCTGCTTATGAGCGAAGATAATTTTCCGCTCCGCGAGAGATTTGATTGTGTCGGAAATATGCGACTCTCCGAGGTCTGTCAGCTCAGCAATCACCGTGTTTGTCACTCGGTCCTGCTTCTTGTTCCATCCATAGGTAAGCCAGATTACAGCCTCAAGACACTGCCACTCACGACCAGACATCCGCAGACGCGGCTTGAGCTTCTGTATCTCGTTTGCGATCTTGGTATACCCGTTAGCCAGGTCGGCCATTTGACCTCCCGAACGCTCGGTTTTAATCGGAAAATTGATAACTTCAGCGGTATTTGACATACTCACTCCGTGAACTAAGAGCCCTTTTTTCACACCCCGAAGACCGGCTGTGTTCGAGCACAACGGTCTTCACCCTTTCAGAACAACCCAGCCTGATTGCTGCCCTTCCGCACGGTGCGCTTTGCTTCCCGTCGCTCAGCTGCGCTGGTCTGCTTCTCAGCCCATAACTTTGCGTGTCGCATAACATCGTCAAACATTCCCCCTTTTCGGCTTGCCTATGACATCCGTTTGTACATTTCAACCGCCTGGTATGCCCCCCTGAGCCACTGGCTGCGTGAAGCCCTGGCGAAGCAGTTCCTCGCGGACGTTCTTCTCTATGAATTCGATGTGATTCATGGATGCCCCGCTTACATCACGCCCAGCATCGAGCTCACGATTGTCATCAGCGTTCCTGTCTGCTCAGGCATCAGCCTGAATAGCGAAGCTATCCCCTCGCTTACCTCCTTCAATTTCTGGTGCTCTGGCGCATTCAGCATCACTGCCTGCTTGGCTTCAGCGCATTCCTTCATGGCTGAAGACAGGCGCGACAAAACATCGTCATGGGGAACCAGCCGGTTGCGGTATTCCAGCGGGAGAACGGCCATGATTGCCGGAGTGAGAAGGCGAACGTACTCGCGATAGCGCTCAGACTCGGCCGGGTTGTCCAGGTAGCGAAAAAGCTTCTGACGGGCACGGCTGATGTCGTCAGGAAACGCGATCTCCTCGCCGCCCTGCTGCCGCCACTCATCGATGATGTGTGCCGACACAACGTCCTGCCCTTCAGCTGCTGCCCAGGCGCGAACGGCAGAGCGAATTGCGTCGTGATCCGCCTCTCTCTGTTGATTACGCTTTATCAGAGAGCCGGTGTTGAATCCGGTATTTTGTTGAAAAGATAGTGTTTGCATGGCTAATCCCCCAATCCCTGAGAGGGCAATCCATCATTCGGATTTGGATAAAGATCCGGGCGGAGTTCGTGCGGTGTAACACCTGTTGCGTTAAAGATTGGGAAAACCCGTTTTTGCGGCACAACGCCGCCATGACGTTTTTTCCAATGACTGACAGTCATTGAGGAAACATCCAATTTTTCAGCCAGTTTTGTAGCGTCACCGGCGATATGTATGGCTCTTTCAAGTGCGTTCATAAACCACTCCCTTTAAGTTACACCACAAATTAAACATTATGTTTATTTTATTGTCAACTTTATGAATGTTGAGGAGATAAACTTTTAGTTTAATATCGTGATATATGAGAAAAAATACGCACCAAGCAGATAACCCGCAGGTACAGCGGCTTAACGAAATCATTGAGCAGAAGCGCATATCTAAAGCTGATATAGCGAGGATCTGTGGTGTGAGCTCGCAATCTGTTAACAACTGGTTTGTTAGAGGAGCGATCGGGAAAAGCTCTGCAATAAAACTTGCTGATGCGCTAGGGGTAAGTCTTGAGTGGGTTTTGGGGCAGGACGTCGATTCTAAAGATGGCTTGAGGCCAGATGAGCGGAGACTGTTGGAGCTCTATAACCAGCTACCGAATGAAGAAGAGCAGCAAAACATGTTGCGGATCGTATCTCTGCGGCTGAAGGAACTTGATGAGCTGTATGCCAAGTACATGGGGCGACGGATTAAGGGTGATGGTGAATAATCATCACAACGGTTCAATCACGTAAGCGCCATATCCCGTAGAGAATTACGGAGAGGTTTGTAACTGAAATAATCAAGGCAACTGTAGCCAAGATATCAGAGCCAGACATAGGAAAACCTCCATGAGCTATAGCGACATCGTTGCAACTATTGCAATGATTGTATCTATCACAGCAGTTCCTGCAAGCGGTTACTTTAGCTACAGATATGCAATCAAAGGAGAAAAACGCAAAGAGTTCAATGCAATAAGCGATATAATAAGACAAAAATTAAGAGAGCAATTGCGACTTATTGAGAATGGAGTGTTTCCCGGAGGCGGAAATGTATCAATATCACAGCGAGAGATTGATACGTTCATTGATATCAGCAGCACCAAGAACAAGAAACACCTTTCGGAACTCTGGAGTGAATATCAGCGCTCCCTGCAAAACAGTATTGATGTCAGTGACCCGTTGAAAGATCCTGACTTTCATAACCCATCAATTATTCAATCAGCGATTGAAAAAATATTGCCGTATTGTCAGCGTCAGTAGCCCGGCCACGCGCCGGGTTTTTATTGCCCCTACTCTTCCGGCAACTTCACAGCAAGCTCCGTGCACTGTAGTTGGTCAGCACCCCACTTACCCAGCCCCTTCGATACCTCCGTTCGTATCACGTCAGCTATAGCCACTCTTTTGGTTTCATGCCCTTCAGCTACCATCGCAAATACGACATCATCTACAATCCGGCACATTTCTTGATAGCGTAGTTGCGCAGCTTCCTCATAGTCCATAGCTCACCTCAACTGTCTATTTTCCGCCCAACAAAAGCACTAAAAACATACTATCCCTGCCAAAAAACGCCCTCAACTAAACTTTTTGTTTATTTAAATAAACTCATTTTGTTGACATAAAAATAAACATTGTGTTTAATTACTCCATCGCAACAAGCCACCAAGGCAGGACGCCCACGAAGTAGCTGCCCGGAGCATACGAATGCCGGGATGAGGTGGAAATATCAATGCGCAGTAGGTAGCAACGTTCCGCTAGCCGGCGACAAGGCAGAGGTTGAAATGAGTAGAAACGGCATTCGTTCGTTGGTCATTTCGGTAGTTATCAGGCTCATCTTATGGCCTTTATTCATCATATGCATTGCGGGGGGTTATCTATGGCTAATCCAGTTCCAAACAGCGGTCGCGCAATACCAATGCGTAATCCGCGCACCGGCGCGCCCTGGTCTGTTTCATACGACCATGTTCGCAAAACCTATTTCCATGAACCGCAGGGAAATCTGCGCTTTATCCGTCAGCCCTTTTACTCAAGGGAGCTTGCGCCCTATCTCGTTCCGGCAGGTACCCACTGATGAGCACAATGTTCGCACTGGTAATCACCGTCGGCATGCTCATTGGCGGCAATCAGGATGTTTTGCTGGGTGTTTATGACAGCGAGAAAGCATGTGAGGAAGCTGCTATTGAGCAAGGTGTAAAAGGCGAATGCCTGCCATTGAAAGGCGTTCTGGCTGAACATCCCGCCGGATTCACCGCGCAGATGTAGGAGGCGTTATGCAGAAACGATGTGCGTATTGCCGCAAGGCACTGGAGGAAGGAAAAGTTGTGAAGATGACCATTCTCATCATTCACGGCACGCAGTTAGTACCACGTGAAAGAACGTATTGCTCGAAACGTTGTGGCGAATACGACGCCATGGCCAACGAGGCCTAACGTAAAACCCGCCGAAGCGGGCTGTACGTCCGGTGCCACCGACCAAAGTTACACCGGAAATTACCAAAACCAATGAACACCCAATCGGCGCTATCAATGGCCCGGGGATTCTAACACCCAAAATTGAGGCTATCACATGGAATATTTTTATCTGATAAAGGCAACTCAAAAATCGGGTAAAGCCGATGCCATTATCTGGCGTTCCGCAAAATCTGAAGCTCGTGCGCAGCTGCAGTTAGACGTTGATCTGGAAGATGCAGAAATAGAAACCGGGCGCGGCAAAGACTACCTGAAACCAATCCGGACCGATTTCCCGGTATTTAATGACCTTCCCGCTGAAGGTGTTCTGGATTTTGAATGGTGCAAGCGCTATCAGCTGGGCGACGACCAGCGCACCTGGCAGGTTATCCCGGGGGCTGTTGCTAATTCAACCACCGCTGTTGAAAGTGAGATCGTTAATGGTGATTCAGACGATAACGATTCTGATGCTTCCGCCACAGCTGTTTCAGGCGATGAAAACTCCCTCTACAACATCGCAGAAATGCCATTCCGCATTCAGCTGCTGGCACAGTACATGGCAGAAGAAGGCCACGTTTACCATATCAGCACCCCACATCGCGGTCGCCTTTCCGCCATGGAAATGGATACAGATAACTCAGCAGTTCAGGATCTCATTCTTGCCGCTGAAAGTATTCCTGAAATAAAGAAATACGACATGCCAGCTTTGTGGAAATTTACGAGCGCGAATAAAAAGGTCTTCCCTGAAGGTAAGCGCCACGAACTTGGCAAGCGTATACAGTTTGCGAAATTGTGGTTCGAAACCAATGTCATCGATCGCGGCATCCTTACCAGGGAATGGGCAGCTGGCAATCAGATTTCAGCAGTTCCCCATACTGACACTCACGCTACACCCGAACGCTATAAACGCGCCGTAACGCAAAATATCGCGAATCTGGCTATTGAGATCGCTATTGCTCAACTGTACCCGGATGCAGAGCCTGGAAAAATCAGCCGCCCTCAACTCATCGGTGCCAAAGACCTGGTAGACAGGAAAGAGGATGTGCATGTTAAGGCGCTCAAGATTCTGAGCAAAACTACAGATATTCTCGATTACGACGCAAATAGCATATTCGGCGTCACCCGGGCCATTAAATGGAATGGCGAAGAAAGCACGTCAGAACTACGGGCAATGGTTCGTAACTGGCTTGCGGCTAATGGCATGTATGAAAACGGCGAGCGCTCAAAAGGCTATCCGGAGTGGGAAGAGGATCCGCGCGCGGGCCGTCAATCAAATGTCATTGAACAACCTCACGAAGATCTGACCGAAACCAAACAACCAGAAATTGCCAAAGTCAGCGCTGGCATGTACTCCATTGAAGGCCTCATGGCCGCCCCTGCCCCAAAGAGCGACAACGAAGAGGCCACCAGCCATGTGCAGATGGAAGAGACTCAGCAGGTCAAAGACGAAACTGATAATCCGGTACCAGCAGGCGAAAGCGCTGATGCGGATGCTGAAGAAACAGATGCCGTAAACGCACGCAAAATTCTAACTGAGCGCTGCCCTGACCTGGCCGCTGCGGTTCTTCGGGACCAGGAACCAACAACCACACCGGAAGTTTGCGACGAAGAACCAGACCAGAAACCGACAACGCCAGCGTGGCCGGAATACTTCGAGCCTGGTCGATATGAAGGTGTACCGAACGAGGTTTATCACGCCGCCAACGGCATCAGCTCCACGATGGTTAAAGATGCCCGGGTATCGCTGATGTATTTTGAGGCGCGCCACGTATCCAAAACCATCCAGAAGGTACGCTCCCCTGTTCTGGATATGGGTAATCTGGTGCATGCACTGGCGCTGCAGCCCGAGCAGCTGGAAAAAGAATTCAGCATCGAGCCGGAAATCCCCGAAGGCGCCTTCACCACGGCTTCGAAGATCCGAGCGTTTATCGACGAGCACAACGCCAGCCTGCCGCCGCTGTTGAGCGCCGACGATATCAAAGCATTACTGGATGCACATAACGCCACCCTGCCCGCGCCGTTCCCGCTTGGGGCATCTGTTGACGAATCCTATGCGTCATATGAGCAACTCCCGGAAGAGTTCCAGCGCATCGAGAATGGGACTAAGCATACCGCTACGGCAATGAAGGCCTGCATCAAAGAATACAACGCCACCCTGCCCGCGCCGGTTAAAACCAGCGGCAGCCGCGATGCGTTGCTGGAACAGTTGGCAATCATTAATCCTGACCTGGTCGCGCAAGAAGCCCAGAAGGCGCAGCCGCTGAAAGTGTCGGGAACCAAAGTGGACCTGATGCAGGTCGTGAAATCCGTGAATCCTGACGCGGTATTCGCCGACGAACTACTGGATGCCTGGCGCGAGAACCCGGAAGGAAAAGTGCTGGTTACCCGTCAGCAGCTAAGTACTGCGCTGGCCATTCAGAAAGCACTCCTGAATCACCCGACCGCCGGGAAGCTACTGACCCACCCGAGCCGCGCCGTCGAAGTGAGCTATTTCGGTATTGATGAAGAAACCGGACTGGAAATCCGCGTGCGTCCCGACCTTGAGATCGATATGGGAGGCCTGCGCATTGGTGCCGACCTGAAAACCATCAGCATGTGGAGCATCAAGCAGGAAGGCCTGCGCGCGAAACTGCACCGGGAAATCACCGAACGCGATTACCACCTGAGCGCGGCTATGTACTGCGAAACCGCAGCGCTGGATCAGTTCTTCTGGATTTTCGTAAACAAAGACGAGAGCTACCACTGGATTGCCATCATCGAGGCTTCCGAAGAACTGCTAGAACTCGGCATGCTGGAGTATCGCAAAGCAATGCGTGCTATCGCGAACGGTTTCGACACTGGCGAATGGCCGGCGCCGATCACCGAAGACTACGCAGAAGAACTTAACGATTTTGATGTGCGCCGTCTTGAAGCATTGCGCGTACAGGCATAAGGGGAAAAACAATGTCCAATTTAGTCGCAACCACAGACAACCAGACCCAGAAGATCGACAACGTTTCTATCCTGACAAACGGTGAGTTGTTCAACCGCCTGCGCACGCTCTCGGAGGTAATGGCAAATAGTGGAAATTTCGTGCCTGAGCATTACCGCGGGAAACCAGATGCGTGTATGGCTGTTGTAATGCAGGCTGCTCGCTGGGGCATGGACCCATTCGCAGTGGCACAAAAAACATTCATCGTGGGTAATTCAGGTGTTCTTGGATATGAAGCGCAATTGGTGAATGCGGTAATCAACACCATGGCGCCAACAAAGGATCGAATCCACTTCGAATGGTTCGGAGAATGGGAAAATATCGTTGGGCGTTTCGTGGAGAAGACAAGCAGCCAGAACAAGAAATATATCGCACCGGGCTGGAATTTAAAAGACGAAGCGGGGGTGGGCGTTCGCGCCTGGGCAACGCTCAAAGGAGAGTCTGAACCTCGCGAGCTTGTTCTGATGCTTTCGCAAGCACAAGTCCGGAATTCAACACTGTGGGCAACAGATCCCCGCCAGCAGTTAGCATATCTCGCCGTTAAACGCTGGGCGCGGCTGTACTGCCCGGATGTAATTTTGGGCGTCTATACTGCAGATGAGATTGACGAGCGCGAGGAAAAGATAATCAACCCTGGCCAGACAGAAAAAATCACGCTGAATGAGATAACCAGTACCGTATGCGCTGTTGCCAGCGCGCAGGAATCAGCATCTAACATTGATGCTGTTGCCGACGAACTACGTGATCGGATTGACACAGCAAGCTCCGTTGATCAAGCCAAAGCCATACGCGCAGATATCGAATCGCAAAAAGCATTACTGGGTACGGCACTTTTTACTGAATTGAAAAACAAGGCAGTGAAGCGCTACTACCTCGTTGATGCACGTAACAAGCTTGAAGCTGCGATCAACTCACTGCCAAATCCTGGCGAACCTGAAGCCGCCGAGCTGTTTGCTAAAGCTGAAGGCACCCTCACCGCCGCCAAACGCCATCTTGGTGATGAACTGTATGACCAGTTCCGCATCACCCTGGACGACATGAAACCGGAATACGTTAGCTAACCAGATTGGGAGGGGCGCCCTCCCGATTAAGGAATGTTTATGCGACTAATAAACCGAAGCAAGCAATCTCCTCTCGGACGCCAGGCATGCGAAACGACACTGGCGAAGCACGTTGAGCTGTACGGCGATTATGGACGTCAGAAGACAAAGCTGACCTACACCATTGAGGTTAATGGCTCAAAGATTACGGTTGAGGTAGTAAACAGAAAATGCAGTTATGTGGCCACAGCAATGAACTGCGCACGCAGGCTGCAGCATCTGCCAGGACAATCTAACTAAGGTTTTTTTATGAATAACACATCGCATTTTAAAGATGAGATATTGATAACCGATGACGTTTTGTCCAGGTACAAAATTTCACGCAGCACGCTGTATTTCTGGAGTACCCCCTCCCGGATGCCGGCCTATTTTTCTCAGCCATTCCCCAAGCCGAAAATAAACGGCAGTCCTAAGAGGTGGAGACTTTCAGACCTTCTGGCCTGGGAAGATAACGTGGGTATCAAACCAGAGGCTGACCAATCAGCTTTTCAAGATGAGTCTGCCATACCCCAAGCCAATGGCGCTGATCATCAAGGTAATCATGCAGGTTATATCTCGCCATGACGCCGGACATATGATGGCCGAGCAATTTTTCTATAACATGTGGCGGCGCGCCGAGCTCGGACAGGCGTGTCGCTATTGTTCTTCTCAGGTCATGGAGCGACCATGTTTTCATTCCCGTTCTGGCTATGATTTGAGCTGAAAACAAGGCGACATTAGGTTGAAGCGGGGGGCGATCATCTTCCGGCCCCTTATATCGTGACAGTGTCACAACATGATTTGAAACGGATGTTTCCTTTTCTGTCTTCATCATTTTGACCACCGCTTCAGGTAGCGCCCGCCTTACTGACTTACCGGTTTTGTAATCACTTGCTGGAATAGTCCAGGTTCCCTCCTGGAAATCAAACCATTCCCATTTAGCCGTTCTTATCTCAGTACTCCGGCAACCGGTCAGGATAAGAAACTTCATAATCAGCTGCTGCCTGTACTTCATTTCCGGTAGCGTATTCCAGACCGTTTTGATTTCTTCGTCACTTAACCAGCGATCTTTAACCGCAGCAGTAAGCCCAACATCAGAACGCCTTAAGCTTTCTATAGGGTTTACGTTAATAACCCCTCGATTGGAGCAGAAACGGAATGTACGCTGCATTAAACCCAGCATCTGACCGGTAACCACCCTTCTTCCCATATCATCAAAAAGGCTTAGCCAGTGTGCCTTCGTTGTCTGGTCAACGATCATGTCACCGAGCACAGGAGCGATATGGTTATTAAAGTCCCGGCGATTAACTTTTATTTTGACCAGTCCTTCTGGAATGCAGTAATACTTTTCCCAGTAGTCGAACGCTTCTTTAACTGTCAGCGCTTCTGTTTTTTTCTGTTTCTCCAGCACTGTTTTCCGTCTCGGATCCAGTCCTTCCGTCAACCACGCCCTGAACTGCTGCCGGCGCTCTCGGGCCTGAGATAATGATATGGTTGGATAATCGCCAATCGTCAGCTGAACGGCTTTCCCGTTCCATCTGTAACGATAAAAGAATGTTATACTGCCGGAAGTAGACAACCTGACATTCAAGCCGTGAGCGTCTGAAATGACCTCAATTTTGTCTCTTTTTTTGCCAAGAGCTTTTCTTAGTTTTGTGTCGGTAAGCAATGTGTACACTCCGGAAGATGATATACACATCAGTGTACACATTATACGTAAATTGATAACCTTCAAATTAATGCAAAATAAAGAATTTTAAAGCACAAAATGGCAGTAACGTGTTGCTGGTATTGAAGAATTTAAAAAGACATCAATCATGACTAACAAACATAAAACAGGTTCATATGCCCTACGATAGCGTCTATCTGGAGAAGCGCCCGCCGGGTGCGCTGCGCACCGTTTGGCGAAAATTCTATGGCGATACTACCGCTATGATCGGCCTGTACGGCTGCGCGGCGCTGGTGCTACTGTGCGTTTTCGGCAGCTGGTTCGCGCCTTACGGTATCGATCAGCAGTTCCTTGGCTATCAACTGCTGCCGCCGTCATGGTCGCGCTACGGCGAAGTCTCGTTCTTTCTTGGTACCGACGATCTGGGCCGCGACGTTCTTAGCCGCCTGCTGAGCGGCGCGGCGCCAACGGTCGGCGGCGCGTTTGTGGTGACGCTGGGCGCTACCCTACTGGGTCTGGTGCTTGGCGTGATTGCCGGTGCGACCCACGGCCTGCGCTCGGCAGTAATGAACCATATTCTCGATACCCTGCTGTCGATCCCGTCACTGCTGCTGGCCATCATCGTGGTCGCCTTCGCCGGACCTCACCTCAGCCACGCGATGTTCGCCGTCTGGCTGGCGCTTCTGCCGCGCATGGTACGCTCGGTTTACAGCATGGTGCACGACGAGCTGGAAAAAGAGTATGTTATCGCCGCACGCCTTGACGGAGCGTCAACCCTGAATATTTTATGGTTCGCGGTGTTGCCAAATATTACCTCTGGGCTGGTTACGGAGATCACCCGAGCGCTATCGATGGCGATTCTGGATATCGCCGCGCTGGGTTTCCTCGACCTCGGCGCTCAGCTACCTTCCCCGGAGTGGGGAGCGATGCTCGGCGACGCGCTGGAGCTGATTTACGTTGCGCCGTGGACGGTGATGCTGCCGGGCGCGGCCATTATGATTAGCGTCCTGCTGGTTAACCTGCTGGGCGACGGGATCCGCCGCGCAATTATCGCCGGGGTGGAATAATGCCGTTACTCGATATCCGAAATTTAACCATTGAATTCAAAACCAACGAAGGCTGGGTGAAAGCCGTCGATCGCGTCAGCCTGACCCTCGCTGAGGGGGAAATTCGCGGCCTGGTCGGAGAATCCGGCTCGGGTAAAAGCTTAATTGCCAAAGCGATTTGCGGCGTCACCAAAGACAACTGGCGGGTGACCGCCGACCGTATGCGTTTCGACGATATCGATCTGCTGCGTCTCTCAGTGCGCGAGCGGCGTAAACTGGTGGGCCACAACGTCTCGATGATTTTTCAGGAGCCGCAATCCTGTCTCGATCCTTCCGAACGTATCGGCGAACAACTCACGCAGAATATCCCCGGCTGGACCTTTAAAGGCCGCTGGTGGCAGCGTTTTGGCTGGCGCAAGCGGCGCGCCATTGAGCTCTTGCACCGCGTGGGGATTAAAGACCATAAAGATGCGATGCGCAGCTTCCCCTACGAGCTGACGGACGGTGAGTGTCAGAAGGTCATGATCGCCATCGCGCTGGCTAACCAGCCGCGGCTGCTGATCGCCGATGAACCGACTAACGCCATGGAGCCGACAACACAGGCGCAAATCATCCGCCTGCTGACGCGGCTGAACCAAAACAACAACACCACGATTTTGTTGATCAGTCACGATATGCAGATGCTCAGTAAATGGGCGGACAAAATTAACGTCATGTACTGCGGGCAGACGGTGGAAACCGCGCCGAGCGAGGAGCTGGTGACGATTCCTCATCATCCCTATACCCAGGCGCTGATTCGGGCGATTCCCGATTTCGGCAGCGCCATGCCGCATAAAAGTCGGCTCAATACCTTGCCGGGCGCTATTCCGCTGCTCGAACAGCTGCCTATCGGCTGCCGGCTCGGGCCGCGCTGCCCTTACGCCCAGCGTGAATGTATCGAAACGCCCCGGCTGGTGGGCGCGCGTAACCACCTCTATGCCTGTCACTTCCCTCTGAACATGGAGAAAGAGTGAAATGGTCGAAACATTGCTTGAAGTACGCAATCTGAGTAAGACCTTTCGCTACCGCACCGGCTGGTTTCACCGGCAAACGGTAGAGGCGGTTAAGCCGTTAAGCTTTACCCTGCGCGAGCGCCAGACTCTGGCGATTATCGGCGAAAACGGCTCCGGCAAATCGACGCTGGCGAAAATGCTCGCCGGGATGGTCGAACCCAGCACAGGCGAACTGCTGATTGATGACCATCCGCTGGCGTTTGGCGATTTCTCTTTCCGCAGCCAGAAGATTCGCATGATTTTTCAGGATCCGTCGACCTCGCTCAATCCACGGCAGCGAATTTCGCAAATCCTCGATTTTCCTCTGCGTCTCAATACCGACCTCGAACCCGAGGCGCGGCAGAAGCAGATTATCGAAACGTTACGCATGGTTGGTCTGCTGCCTGACCACGTCAGCTATTATCCGCATATGCTGGCACCGGGCCAAAAACAGCGTCTGGGCCTGGCGCGAGCGCTGATCCTGCGCCCGAAAGTAATCGTCTGCGATGAAGCGCTGGCGTCGCTGGATATGTCAATGCGTTCCCAACTGATTAACCTGATGCTGGAGCTGCAGGAAAAACAGGGTATCTCCTACATTTACGTTACCCAGCATTTGGGCATGATGAAGCACATCAGCGATCAGGTGCTGGTGATGCACCAGGGTGAAGTGGTCGAACGCGGCAGCACCGCCGATGTACTGGCCTCTCCGCTGCACGAACTGACAAAACGTCTGATTGCCGGCCATTTCGGCGAGGCGCTGACCGCCGATGCCTGGCGTAAAGACGGTAAATAATCCGAGGCGAAAATTGCGATGATTGTTCCGGTTCAGTTTTCTACCCTGCCGGTCACGCCGTGGAAAAAGGGCGGTGGGGAAACGCGTGAAATTGTCAGCGTTGCCTCGCCAGATGCGCCGTTTCTCTGGCGCGCCAGTATCGCTACGCTGGAAAAGGATGGCCCGTTTTCTCCTTTTCCCGGCGTTGACCGAGTCATCACCCTTCTTGAGGGCCAGCCGCTGTGGCTACGGGGCGACAATATTGCTCAGCGCCTGATGCTCTGGCAGCCATGGGCTTTTGCCGGCGAATGGCCTCTTGCCAGCGAAGGCATTAGCGGACGCGGTCTCGATTTCAATATTATGACCCAGCGCGCGCGTGCCGCCTCGCGGGTTAGCGTCGTCGCTGAGCCGCAACGGCCAGGCGCGGAGGGTATCGCATGGGTTCTGCGGGGACACTGGCGGATGGCGGATACGATTTACCAGGCCGGCTCGGGGATCTGGTGGCAGAATCAACCGCCTGGCGAGCTGATCCCGCATTCTGAGGACGCCCGGCTTTTACTGGCGGAAATCGAGCGCCGCTAACCCCAGATCGCCGCAATATCAGATGGTATACTCTTGTACGCACGGTAGCCAAAGCGCGCCAGACCGTGGCAAATGGCAGAAAAATATCGTGACACAAGGGGTCGTCAGTGGGATATAATTCCCGGCTAAATTTGAGTTATTTTGAAATAACAACGCTAACCAGATGATTGTTAAAGTAAAAATACGCAATAACGATAAGGATTAAAAGCTATGGGTTTTCTTTCCGGTAAGCGCATTCTGTTGACTGGCCTTGCCAGCAAACTGTCCATCGCCTGGGGCATCGCACAAGCAATGCACCGTGAAGGGGCTGAACTGGCGTTCACCTATCAGAACGAAAAACTGAAAGGTCGTGTGGAAGAATTTGCCGCCGCGCTGGGTTCTAACATTGTCCTGCCGTGCGATGTGGCGGAAGACGAGAGCATCGAGTCTCTGTTCACCGAGCTGGCAAAAGTATGGCCTAAGTTTGACGGTTTCGTACACTCTATCGGCTATGCTCCGGCAGATCAGCTGGACGGCGACTACGTTAATGCGGTTACCCGCGACGGTTTCAAAATCGCTCACGATATCAGCGCCTACAGCTTTGTGGCGATGGCGAAAGCCTGCCGCGGTATGCTGAACCCGGGCTCCGCCCTGCTGACGCTCTCCTACCTGGGCGCAGAGCGCGCCATCCCGAACTACAACGTGATGGGTCTGGCGAAAGCCTCCCTCGAAGCTAACGTCCGCTACATGGCTAACGCCATGGGTCCGGAAGGCGTGCGCGTTAACGCCATCTCTGCCGGTCCAATCCGTACCCTGGCGGCTTCCGGTATCAAAGATTTCCGTAAAATGCTGGCGCACTGCGAAGCGGTCACTCCGATCCGTCGCACCGTCACCACTGAAGACGTGGGTAACAGCGCAGCATTCCTGTGCTCCGACCTGTCTGCCGGCATCTCCGGCGAAGTCGTTCACGTTGACGGCGGCTTCAACATCGCCGCCATGAACGAGCTGGAAATCAAATAAGCTGTTCACCCTCCTTACGTCCGTGAGGAGGGGTCTTTTCTGCATATTTACCCTTCTGTTATTCCAATCCGCTATTTGTTAGCACGTATCAATATTTTCTCCTGCACCAGGGTTAAGCCAGGATAGTTCCGCATAGCATGACCGCGAAACGGCGGTTTGCCACATACCGAACAAGGAACGCCCATGGAGCAACGCCGCGTTTACGGCAAAAACCACTGGTATCATGAGACCCAGTCAACAATCTGCCCGGTGGATGTATTGCCGCTCGTCCCTGAAGCCGCCCATGTCGAAGATCGTTTTCTCCTCGATCTCACGCTACCTGAAGATCTGCTTAAGGCGCATGCGCACTGGCTGGCACCCGCCAGACGGCTGGCTGATGCCCTGTTCCCCGCTTCTGTGAGCGTAAATCGTCTACAGACATTTAGCGCCTATGACCGGCTTAGCACGGCGCTGACCGTCGCCCAGGTTTATGGCGTTCAGCGGCTATGCAATCACTACGCAGCCCGCCTGGCGCCGCTTCCCGGCCCGGACTCCTCGCGTGAAAGCAATCGACGCCTGGCGCAAATTACCCAATACGCCCGCCAGCTGGCGAGCTCTCCTTCACTGATCAACGCGCTCTCCCGCAGCCAGCTTGACGAAGTCGGCCTGACCAGTCGCGACATTATTCTTATCAATCAGATTATTGGCTTTATCGGCTTCCAGGCGCGCGCTATCGCCGCCTTTCACGCCGCGCTGGGTTACCCGGTGCGCTGGATCCCCGGGATGCCGCAGCAGGAAGATGCGCCAGAGGCGCTTTTCATTGCCCGAGAGAGCGACTGGCGGCCCGGTCTCGACGACTCAGATTTACGCTATGCCGATGATGAGCGTCAGTCGCTGCTGGCAAAATGGCAAAAGTATCCCGGCCTGTTTGAACTGGCGCCGCTGCTGGCGACCCAGGAACCGCCGCTGGATCTGCAGGAGCTGCTCCTGAGCCACCTCAGCGATCAGCCGCCGTTCGCCGCTCAGGTGGCGCTGATCGCAGCGCGGATTAACGGCAGCATCAGCTGCTTCAATGCCTGGGCCTCGCGATGTCCGGATTTTGCCGATGCTTTACGCGGTATCGTTCCTGACGCGCAGTCGCGCAGAGAAGAGCATGTCATCGAGCACCGGCTTTTACAGTCCGTACAGCTTTTAACCCGCTCCCCTGACCGTTTTAGCGCCGCCCACCTAAGCCCATTGACGGAATGCGGGCTTTCCCGCACCGCCGCCATCGATCTTCTCGCCTGGTGCGGGCTATGCGGTTGGATGAATCGTCTGAAAATCGCCCTCGGCAATGGATGTCAGCAGACGTAAAATGCTGAAACAGCGCTTGCTGCGGCAGGCATATTCGCGTAAAAATGTCAGCCGCTCTTTTAGCCACGAAAATAAGAAATTATGTTTCAGGACAACCCGCTGCTAGCGCAGCTTAAACAGCAACTGCATTCCCAGACTCCGCGCGTTGAAGGGGTCGTTAAAGGGACGGAAAAAGGGTTTGGCTTCCTCGAAGTCGACTCTCAGAAAAGCTATTTCATTCCGCCGCCGCAAATGAAAAAAGTCATGCATGGCGATCGTATTATTGCCGTGGTCAATACTGAAAAAGAACGCGAAAGCGCTGAGCCGGAAGAACTGGTTGAGCCGTTCCTGACGCGTTTTGTCGGCAAAGTTCATAAGAAAGACGACCGTCTTTCCATCGTTCCTGACCATCCGCTGCTGAAAGATGCCATCCCCTGCCGCGCTGCTCGCGGCGTAGAGCATGATTTTAAAGAGGGTGACTGGGCCGTTGCCGAAATGCGCCGTCATCCGCTGAAAGGTGACCGCGGTTTCTACGCTGAGCTCACCCAGTACATTACCTTCGGCGACGATCATTTCGCACCATGGTGGGTCACCCTGGCGCGCCATAATCTGGAAAAAGAAGCGCCGGATGGGGTAGCGACCGAGATGCTTGATGAGGGTCTGGAACGCCGCGATTTAACGGCGCTGACTTTCGTGACCATCGACAGCGCCAGCACCGAAGATATGGACGATGCGCTGTACGCCGAGCTGGCCGCTGACGGTAAGCTGCACCTGACCGTCGCCATCGCCGATCCAACCGCCTGGATTGCCGAAGGCAGCAAGCTGGACAATACGGCAAAAATTCGCGCCTTTACCAACTATCTGCCGGGCTTCAACATTCCGATGCTGCCGCGCGAACTCTCTGATGACCTCTGCTCCCTGCGCCCTAACGAAGTTCGTCCGGTTCTGGCCTGCCGTATGATCCTGGCTGCTGACGGGGCCATCGAAGACGATATTTGGTTCTTCGCGGCGACCATCGAATCGAAAGCGAAGCTGGCCTACGATGATGTGTCCGACTGGCTGGAAAATAACGGCGGCTGGCAGCCGGAGAGCGAGATAATCGCGCAGCAAATTAACCTGCTGCACGATGCCTGCCTGCGCCGTAGCGAATGGCGCAAAAACCACGCGCTGGTGTTCAAGGACCGTCCGGATTATCGCTTTGTGCTGGGCGAAAAAGGCGAAGTGCTGGATATCGTTGCCGAACCGCGTCGTATCGCTAATCGCATCGTTGAAGAGTCGATGATTGCCGCCAACATCTGCGCCGCCCGCGTGCTGCGCGATAAGCTCGGTTTCGGCGTGTATAACGTCCATACCGGATTCGATCCGGCCAATACCGAGCAGCTCGCGGCCTTGCTGAAAACCCACGATGTTCACGTTGATCCGGTGGAAGTATTGACGCTGGAGGGCTTCTGCAAGCTGCGTCGCGAACTGGACGCGCAGCCGTCCGGTTTCCTCGACAGCCGTATTCGCCGTTTCCAGTCCTTTGCCGAAATCAGCACCGAGCCGGGCCCGCACTTTGGCCTGGGTCTGGAAGCCTATGCAACCTGGACCTCCCCGATCCGTAAGTACGGCGATATGATCAACCATCGTCTGCTGAAAGCGATTATCAAAGGGGAAACCATCTCTCGTCCGCAGGATGACGTTGCGGTGCAAATGGCGGAACGTCGCCGCCTCAACCGCATGGCGGAGCGCGACGTCGGCGACTGGCTGTACGCCCGCTATCTGAAGCCGCAGGCCGGCACTAATACTCGCTTTGCTGCTGAAATTATCGATGTCAGCCGCGGCGGTATGCGTGTGCGACTGGTTGATAACGGCGCAGTTGCCTTTATCCCGGCCCCATTCCTCCACGCCGTACGCGATGAGCTGGTTTGCAGCCAGGAAAGCGGTACCGTGCAAATTAAAGGCGAGGTCGTGTATAAGGTGACGGATGTTATCGATGTCACGATTGCCGAAGTCCGCATGGAAACCCGTAGCGTGATTGCGCGCCCTGCCGCCTGATAGACTGTTCAATGCGGCTCCCTTACCCGGAGCCGCGTTTTAGCCCTTCCCGTAGGTGTTCCGCGCGTTGTCCGCTAATTATCGTCGATGAGTAAAGTTGTGCGTTTTTTTCGCTTCTCTTTTTCATCCGTTTTTAGCATCATTGATTTTATTCACATTTGTAACCAGGATAACGCCATGTCAGATCTGAATGCTCGCCTGCTCGCCCAACGTATCGATACCGTGCTGGATATTCTGGTTGCCGGGGATTATCACTCCGCGATCCATAACCTCGAAATTCTGAAAGCTGAACTTCAGGCGCTTTCGAACGACGAACAGGAAAACAAACCCGGCCAGCCTAAGGCCCCGTGGGAAATTTGATAATCTACACCGCCGCAATCGGGCATCCTGGCCCGATCGCTCGCCCAAACAGCCCTTAACTGCGAAGTTGCTATGAACGCCCGACAACAAAGTATTTTGCAAATGGTCATCGATAAAGGCCGTATGAGCGTGGCCGATCTCGCGAAAATGACCGGTGTCTCTGAAGTCACCATTCGCCAGGATTTAAACTCATTAGAAAAGCAGAGCTACCTGCGACGTACCCACGGCTTCGCCGTTCCGTTGGACAGCGAAGATGTGGAAACCCGCATGATGACCCATTTCGCCATTAAGCGAGAGCTGGCTGCGCGGGCCGCTACGCTCGTCTCCTCCGGGGAAACGGTATTTATCGAAAACGGCAGCTGCAACGCCCTGCTCGCCCGTACGCTTGCCGAGCGCGGCGATATCACTATCATCACCGTCAGCAGCTATATCGCTCACCTACTGAAAGAAACGCCCGGAGAAGTGATCCTACTGGGTGGAATCTACCAGAAGCGCAGCGAAAGCATGGTTGGTCCTCTCACGCGGCAGTTTATTCAGCAGGTTCACTTCAGCAAGGCCTTTATCGGCATCGACGGCTGGCAGGCCGAAACCGGATTTACCGGACGAGATATGATGCGCGCAGATGTGGTGAACGCGGTGCTTGAAAAGGGCTGTGAGGCGATTGTGCTGAGCGATAGCTCGAAGTTCAACGTTGTGCACCCATATCCGCTCGGGCCGATCGGCCGATTCAACCGCATTATTACCGACGACAATCTAAACGATGCCGTGCATAACCAGTTAACGCAGTGCGGCTTAACCGTAAATATCGTCAACCATCCCTGATCGTTCTCCCTGCTTTGCCTTTAGTATGCCGGGCCGTACCCGGCATAGCTCTCGTCTGAGACTTATCTGACCGCTGAATTCAGACTTTTTACCTGCCTGAAAAATTTATTGAAAGTAGAATTAATGTTAGCGATATAACAGGAAGTAACTATCACCTGCGTGAATAGAGCAACACCTGCGCAACTAAAGCTTCATGGAATACTCCCCGAGCTGGCGTAACAAGCTATGCTTAAGGGAAGTTGTATCCATGAATAGATTATTCAGGAGAAAAAAAATGATGACTTCAATGAACAAAAAAATGGCCGCTGTGGTTCTGGCCGTCACTGTTGCAATGTCTCTGAGCGCTTGTTCGAACTGGTCTAAACGCGATCGTAATACCGCTATCGGCGCAGGCGCCGGTGCGCTCGGTGGCGCGGTGCTTACCGACGGCAGCACCCTGGGTACCCTGGGCGGCGCGGCAGTCGGCGGTATTATTGGCCACCAGGTAGGTAAATAATTTAACCGCAAGCAATTAAATTAAAGTTTATATTAGCTGACCAGTACACCAGCAAAAAATTGCAGGCCACGATAATTATCGTGGCCTTATTATTGATTAACCGCCAGCCAGCTTAACCTTCATCCCTTTGGCTTCAAGAAGCGTTTTTAGCAGGTCGCGCTTATCGCCCTGAATCTCAATCACACCGTCCTTTACCGACCCACCGCAGCCGCATTTCTTTTTCAGCTCGGCGGCAAGTTTAGCCAGCGCTTCATCATTTTCATCAATCCCACTAATCAGGCAGACGCCCTTACCCTTACGACCGCTTGTCTGCCGCTGGATGCGCACGATACCGTCCCCTTTCGGGCGCGCTTGTACCGGTTTGGGTTCATCAATACGACCGCGGTCCGTTGAGTACACCAGTCGGCTATTGGAATCGCTCATCATGCCTCCTTATTCAACGATGCGTTGATGCTGCGCAGCGTAGCGGCAGGATCGGCAGACTGCGTGACCGGGCGACCAATGACCATATAATCCACGCCAGCTGCCTGCGCCTGCTCCGGCGTCATAATTCGCCGCTGATCGCCGGCGTCGCTGCCTTGTGGACGAATGCCAGGCGTCACCAGCCTGAACGCCTGGCCCCGTTCTTGTTTAAAGCGAACCGCTTCCTGCGCCGAGCATACCACGCCATCCAGACCGCAGCGCTGGGTCAGCTCCGCCAGCTTCGCGGCGTAGTCGGCTGGAGAAAGCGTAATCCCCAGATCCTGTAGATCGCTGGCTTCCATGCTGGTTAGCACGGTGACGGCAATTAACAGCGGGGCGTCTTTGCCGAAAGGTTGCAAGGCTTCACGTGCGGCGGTCATCATACGCGCCCCCCCGGAAGCGTGAACGTTGACCATCCAGACGCCGAGCTCAGCCGCTGCGGCGACCGCGCGGGCGGTGGTATTCGGAATATCGTGAAATTTTAGATCGAGAAAAACTTCGAAACCGCGCTGATGCAGGTCGCGAACAAACTGCGGCCCCAGTAGAGTAAACATCTCTTTACCCACCTTCAGGCGACAGTCGCGCGGGTCGATACGGTCGACAAACGCCAGCGCTTTATCACGGTTATCATAATCAAGAGCAACGACGACGGGAGAGGATGTGACAACGCGGGAAGAAGATGTAGCAGTAGACGTCATGACCGGACCTTAATTGTTGATGAGCGCCGGTTCGGCGCAAAAAAGGTAAACGGGCAGCATTCTACCTGCGATAAGGCAAAAATAACAGGCTGCATTTCCCTGTCTGCCGGACGATTCGGCTACCGTAGCCGGAGGAGATGATGAAGATAAATCCATTAGTATGTTGTAACTAAAGCGCGCGTTTTTTTAAATTTACTGCCCATCCAGGCCGCGAATTGGCTTAATGGTGGACCACGAGCGGCACGACGGGCAGTGCCAGTACAGCGTATGCGCGGTGAAACCACATTTTTGACAGCGGTAACGCGGCTTGCTGCGGACCTGTTCGCCCACCATCTGGCGCAGAACACCCAGGCTCTGCTTCGCACGCCCCTCTTCGGCTTCATTAATATGGTAATCGATCAGCTTATGGAATACGCGCATCGTCGGGTGGCGCTCCAGCTGGCGCGTCACATAGTTTTGCGCGGACTCAATTCCTTCTCGCTGCTCAAGGATTTGTGCCAGCATGAGGTCGGCCGTCGCCCCGGTGTTTTCCTCCGCGCAGCGGCGTAAAAACGCTTCCCACTCGTCGATTTTCCCCAGCTGCTGGTAACAGGTTTGCAGCATCTCCAGGGTTTCACCGACCAGTTCTTTGTCTTGCTCAATTACCCGTTCCAGGCTCTCGACGGCTTTAGCGTAGTCGCCCTTCTCCATCCACACCCGTCCCATCATGATGGAGACGCGAGCGCTGTTCTTGTCCGCAGCGGCACCTTTTTTCAGTAGCGCCATGGCCTTATCCAGGTCATTGCCCGCCATTTGCTGCAGCGCCAGCTCGCACCAGAAGTTGGCGATTTCGCCGCGGTGCTTCTCTTTACCGAGCTTAACCAGGCGTTCCGCCACTTCAATCGCCGACTGCCAGTCGCTGGTTGACTGATAAATCTGCAGCAGCTGCTGTAGTGCTCCAAGGCGAAAATCCGTTTCATCCACCAGCTGTTTAAACATCCCCTCCGCCCGGTCATACAGCCCGGCTGCCATATAATCGCGCCCCAGCTGCTGAACCGCCAGCAGGCGCTGATCGTAAGTTAACGAGGCGCTTTCCATTAAGCTCTGGTGAATGCGGATAGCGCGGTCAACTTCGCCGCGCGAGCGAAACAGATTGCCCAGCGTAAGGTGGGCTTCGACGGTGCCGGTATCCTCTTTCAGCATATCGAGGAACAGATCGACGGCTTTATCCTGCTGATTGCTCAGCAGGAAGTTAACCCCTGTAACGTAGTCACGCGACAGACGGCTCGCATCGTCCTGTTTGGACTGTTGTGCACTTCTGCGCCCCATATACCAGCCATATGCTGCGGCAACGGGCAAAAGCAGAAACAACAACTCCAGCATAAATGATTATTCCTTCACCGCAGGAACACCGGCTTCAGCGGGCGCAGCGCCGGCTGGCGCAATCTGATGCTCCAGACGCTTAATTTTGCGCTCGGCGCGCGCCAGAGAGACGCGGACGCGCAGCCAGAAAAGGCCGCAAATCAGCCAACCGATGGCAAAACCGGCAGCAAAAAGCACGGCCAGCAGCGTTGAGATACGGAATTCACCCTGCGCGAGCAAATAGTTGAACGTGACCACCTGGTCATTCTGCGCTCCCAGCGTCACTGAAATGACGAAGATTGCTAACACCAATAAGAAAATTAGAAAATATTTCACATGACTTCCCGTTATGTGGGTTGCGCGTAAGAATCCCGCGTTCAGCCCTATAAAGTATCATTTTCGCCGCAGCGGTGAAATGGAAATGCATGACGCCAGTACAGGATATGCGGCCTGAAGCTGGCAATATCAACACTATTCCGGCGCTGCCGCCCTTTTTTTAATATCCTGCGCCTCTTCACCCGGCGGCGATAGCGGACCGCAGAACCGCTGGGCAAGCCAGGTCGCCAGGGTCACCAGCAGCCAGGAAATGAGCGTCGCGACGATCAGGTCCTGCGGCCAGTGCATGCCCAGCGCCAGGCGGCTCCCCATCACCGCTACGGCCCACGTCAGCAGCAGCGCCATGGTTACCCAACGACGCCGGGGCCACAGCAGACCTACGCCAAGCAGCGCCCAGCTGGCAGCAAACATGGTGTGACCAGAAGGGAAAGCGAAGCCGGTCTCTTTTTGCCAGTGATTACGCAAAAAGTGCGGAATTTGCTGCTCCTGGGCCAGCTGCTCATGCACCAGTTTAGCGCGTTCTTTGCGTTTCAAGGTGTAGAATTGGGTGACCGGCACCTGCCGGGCCTGTTCCAGCCAGATGACAAAGGGGCGAGGCTCCTGAACGCGGTCTTTAATCCACGACTTCATACCCTGGCCCAGCAGGATCGCGGCGCCCAGAATCAGGAACAGGACTACCGCGGCGCGCAGACGAAATCGCAGGCACCACAGGAACCAGGCGCATAAAATAACGTGCGTGATGATGCCCCAGGGTTGCGTCACCGTCTCGGTCACCCAGTACAGCAGCTTCATCATGCCTGCCGACAGTTCCGGATGCCATTTCCAGCCGGAAATCCACACCACAGCAGGCATAATCAATAGCAGGGCCGCGCCAACGGCGGTTCGTCTGGCAATCAACAGCATTTCATCTCCTTATTCTTTGACCTCAATATCATAACGGAAAGTAGTTCGTTTGTGCGCTTTGCGCGCAGGTAACCGTACGCAATTAGGAGAACGTCGCGCCGTTGTGGCAAAATAGCGGCAAACAGAAGCACAGTCAGGTGCTGATAGAATCTGGAGAATCACATGCAGCTTAAACGTGTGGCAGAAGCCAAACTGCCAACCCCATGGGGCGATTTTCTCATGGTGGGTTTTGAAGAACTGGCAACCGGGCAGGATCACGTCGCGCTGGTTTTCGGCGATATTTCGGGGCAATCCCCGGTGCTGGCCCGCGTACACTCTGAGTGTCTCACGGGCGATGCCCTTTTTAGCCTGCGCTGTGATTGCGGATTTCAGCTGGAAGCGGCGCTGTCGCATATTGCCGAAGAGGGGCGCGGTATCCTGCTGTATCACCGGCAGGAAGGGCGCAATATCGGCCTGCTGAATAAAATTCGCGCTTACGCTTTACAGGATCAAGGCTATGACACCGTCGAGGCTAATCATCAGCTGGGCTTTGCCGCCGATGAGCGTGATTTTACCCTGTGCGCGGATATGTTTAAGCTGCTCAACGTTGAACAGGTGCGTCTGTTGACCAACAATCCGAAGAAGGTTGAGATCCTTACCGAAGCCGGAATCAACATTGTCGAACGCGTGCCGCTGATCGTGGGCCGCAACCCGAAAAATGCCCACTATCTCGATACCAAGGCGGCGAAAATGGGCCACCTGCTGAGTAAATAATCCGCCGCATTAATAAGAAAAGGGCCAGAGCATATGCTGGCCCTTTTTATATCAGACGCAGGTTTAGAGCATATTGCGGATCACATAGTGCAAAATACCGTCGTTCTGATAGTAGGTCAGCTCAGTCGCGGTATCGATACGGCAGCGGCACTCAATGACCTCCTGACTACCGTCCGCGCGGGTGAGCTTGACCGGTACCGTCATACCTGGCTGTAGAGCCTGCAGGTTGCTGATATCAATCCGCTCCTCGCCGTTCAGCCCCAGCGTTTTGCGCGTTACCCCTTGCGGAAACTCCAGCGGCAGAATCCCCATACCAATCAGGTTGGAGCGGTGGATACGCTCGAATGACTCGGCAATCACCACCCTGACGCCCAGCAAACGCGGGCCTTTAGCCGCCCAGTCGCGGCTGGAGCCGGAACCGTACTCTTTGCCGGCAATGACCGCCAGCGGCGTGCCCTCCGCTTTATAGAGCATTGCAGCATCGTAGATAGCAATAGGCTGGCTATCCGGAAGATGGCGGGTCATTCCCCCTTCCACGCCGGGCACCATTTCGTTACGTATACGGATGTTGGCAAAGGTGCCGCGCATCATCACCTCATGGTTGCCGCGACGTGAGCCGTAGGAGTTAAAGTCGATGCGTTCGACGCCGTGATTCTGCAGATAACGCCCCGCAGGACTGTCGGCTTTAATGCTGCCCGCCGGTGAGATGTGGTCGGTAGTAACCGAGTCGCCCAGCATGGCCAGAATGCGCGCGCCATGAATATCCTCCACCGGTTCAGGTTCAACGCCCATTTCATCAAAGAAGGGCGACAGACGAATATAGGTCGAATCATCCTGCCAGTCGTAGGTATCAGAGCGATCCACTTTAATCGCCTTCCACTCGGCGGTCCCTTCAAATACTTCAGCGTACTCTTTGCGGAACATCTCCGTTGAGACCTGCTCAACCGCCTGGGCCACTTCGCTGCCGCTCGGCCAGATATCTTTCAGATACACCGGCTGACCCTCTTTACCGGTCCCTAATGGTTCACGCGTCAGGTCAAGATTCATATTACCCGCCAGAGCGTAGGCGACCACCAGCGGCGGTGAAGCCAGCCAGTTAGTTTTTACCAGCGGATGAATACGTCCTTCAAAGTTGCGGTTGCCGGAAAGCACGGCCCCGACGGTCAGATCGCCCTGCTTGATTGCCCGCTCAATGGGATCCGGCAGCGGCCCAGAGTTACCGATACAGGTGGTACAGCCGTAACCGACCAGGTTAAATCCCAGCTCATCCAGATAGGGCGTCAGCTTTGCATGGGCCAGATAGTCGGAAACCACCTTCGATCCCGGCGCCAGCGATGCTTTAACCCACGGCTGCGGTTTGAGGCCCAGCTCGACAGCTTTCCTCGCCAGCAAGCCAGCGGCCATGAGCACGCTGGGGTTGGAAGTATTCGTACAGGAGGTGATCGCGGCAATCACCACCGCCCCGTCCGGTAGCGAGTACTGCTGCCCGTTTAAGGTATAGTCGATTGGTCGTTTATCTTTCTGCGCGTGGTTCACCTCCAGTTCGGTGCTGGCAGCAAAGGCATGAGGCACATCGCCGAGAGCCACGCGATCCTGGGGACGCTTCGGCCCTGCCAGACTGGCTTCGACGCTACCCATATCCAGCGCCAGCGTACTGGTGAAGACCGGTTCATCTCCGGGCTGACGCCACATCCCCTGGGCTTTCGCATAGGCTTCCACCAGCGCCACCTGCTCTTCACTGCGCCCGGTCAGGCGCATATAGTCAAGCGTGACCGCATCAATCGGGAAGAAGCCGCAGGTTGCGCCATACTCCGGCGACATATTAGCGATAGTCGCACGGTCCGCCAGCGGCAGGGAATCGAGGCCATCGCCGTAGAATTCAACAAACTTACCTACTACGCCATGTTTACGCAGCATCTGAGTGACTGTCAGGACCAGGTCCGTCGCGGTGATGCCTTCACGTAGCTTGCCGGTCAGCTTAAAGCCGACAACGTCCGGTATCAGCATGGATACCGGCTGTCCAAGCATGGCGGCTTCCGCTTCGATACCGCCCACGCCCCAGCCGAGTACGCCTAAACCGTTAATCATTGTGGTATGTGAATCGGTACCGACCAGCGTGTCCGGGAAGGCTACCCACTCGCCGTTTTGCTGTTCGCCCCATACCGCCCGACCGAGATATTCCAGGTTAACCTGGTGGCAAATCCCGGTGCCCGGCGGCACCACGCTGAAGCGGCTGAAAGCCTGTTGTCCCCAACGTAAGAAGACATAACGCTCATGGTTACGCTCCATCTCAAGCCGGACGTTTTCTTCAAAGGCATCATCATCGCCGAAACGGTCTACCGTAACCGAATGGTCAATGACCAGGTCGACAGGAGAAAGCGGGTTCACTTTGGCGGTGTCGCCTCCCAGGCGTTTTACCGCTTCGCGCATCGCCGCCAGATCGACGACGGCGGGAACACCGGTGAAGTCCTGCATCAGAACGCGCGCTGGACGGTAGGCAATTTCCCGGTCGGCATGGGCATGCTCCAGCCATCCGGCAAGGGCATCAATATCTTCGGCGGTGACGGAATCACCGTCCTGCCAGCGCAACAGATTTTCCAGTAGCACTTTAAGTGATTTGGGCAAGCGCGAGAGATCGCCCAGTTCTTTGGCGGCCAGCGGTAAGCTGTAGTAATGCCAGGTTTTATCTTTAACCTGAAGCGTATCCTTGCTGGCTGCTCGTAGGGTTGACGACATAGCTCCTCCTTTACCTTAGGGATAGCATCCCCTGATCCTCCTCAGGGTCATTATTAAAGATAACACATCTTTGATGTAACACTTTGATAACAACTCAAATTGCTAAAATTGGTTAAGCGGATTAAGACAGGAAATTTGAATAATAGAGGGTGGTAATATTGAGAAGCATTGAAGAAGGTGCGTTTACTTCAACAACCGAGGTGTATTAGTACGCGAGTACAAAGAAGGACTAATCGCCATTATTTTGCCGATTAGTCCAATAGAGAAAATTTATTGAGCGAATCTAAAAAGAGAAAGATTATATCCTCCTTATTGCCGCTATTTTTATCAGATGGAAATTATTCTCAATATTTCACTTGTCATAAAACTGACACAACCATTTTGACTGGCAGGTGCTCTAGCTTAGAAACCAAACGTTGCAGATAACCAGAGCAATGACGCTCCAGAACATCGCAAGCCCAAGGATAACGGCGCTCCAGGCCTTACTTCTCAAAACCGGATCTATCTCAGTCTTGTCACGTTCCTGTGACATCGTAAACTTCATATAATCGATATCACTAATCATTTTTTCACCACCAATCGCTAAGAATTGCTAACCACAGATAAATCTTAATTATGGATGCGCTATTAATCCAGCGAATTCGCTTCCCGGCAGATATCTTTAATCATTATTTTGATCGCGACAGGTATATTTGCAAATCTGGTATGAGGAGTTAACGAAAATTGTGATTCAGACAACGTTTAGATATTCAAATTCAGGTCATTATAGGTTTTGGCATCCCCGTGAGGATGCCATCATTTTTTCTGCGGTTATTTTTCCGGTAACTTAATATCTTTGAACATGGCCTCAATATCTTCATTTGAGCGCAGAGCGACCGCGGTATCGACCACGTCTCGGGTCAGATGCGGTGCAAATCGTTGAATAAAATCATACATATAGCTTCGTAAGAAGGTGCTGCGCCGGAAGCCTATTTTGGTGGTGCTGTGGCTGAATATATCATTGGCGTCCAGCTTGACCAGGTCCGGATCGGAAACCGGGTCGACCGCCATACTGGCTATTACCCCTACCCCAAGCCCCAGGCGGACATAGGTTTTAATCACATCGGCGTCAGTCGCGGTAAACACGATGCGCGGCGTTAAACCGGCGCGATTAAAGGCGGTATCCAGTTCAGAACGACCGGTGAAACCGAAGGTGTAGGTCACCAATGGATACTGCGCCAGCTCTTCAATCGATACCGACTCTCGCGACGCCAGCGGATGTTCCGGCGTCACGACCACGGAACGGTTCCAGTGATAGCACGGCAGCATGACCAAATCATCATAGAGATGAAGCGCTTCCGTAGCGATAGCGAAGTCGGCATTGCCTTTCGACACCGCCTCGGCGATTTGCGTTGGCGAGCCCTGATGCATGTGCAGCGAGACGCGGGGATAGCGTTCGATAAAACCTTTGATAACCCCCGGCAGCGCGTAGCGCGCCTGGGTATGCGTGGTCGCCACGTACAGCGAACCTTTGTCAGGCCAGGTGTGCTCTCCGGCCACCGATTTAATCGCATCCACCTTCGACAGTACTTCGCGAGCGATGCGGATGATCTCCTGGCCCGCAGGAGTAACCTGGGTCAGATGTTTGCCGCTGCGGGCGAAAATCTGAATTCCCAGCTCATCTTCCAGCATGCGAACCTGCTTGCTGATGCCCGGCTGTGAGGTATACAGACCTTCGGCAGTAGAGGAGACGTTCAGATTATGGTTAACAACCTCAACGATATAGCGGAGCTGCTGTAGTTTCATGGCTGATATCCGATAGCGCGTAAAATGAACCCGCTTAATACATTTTACGTTCAGGCGACGATCCGGCTGGCAATCCAGTCTGGCTCTGCCTCTCTGCGACTCGCCATTTAGACGCCACAACGTATCCTGAAGACGATGATGTATAAGACGATTTGATAATAAAAAAGAGATTAGCTATAACCACTATATCATTTATATCTACTATGTATAGATACTAACAAAAAATAATAAGACAGTTATAAGGCGGGAGATAAAAAAGCAGATTAACGTGGGAGATCAGTCACTTGGGAAATGAATGAAGGGCCGCAACGCGGCCCTCAGGAGAGGTTATTTCTTCGCTTCGGTCCATTTACCGTCGATATAGAAGGCTGACCAGCCGGTCGCTTTACCCTCTTTCTCAGAAGCAACGTACTGCTGTTTAGTTTTGCGGCTAAAGCGCACCAGCGTTTTGTTGCCTTCCGGATCCTGCTGCGGCGCATCGGCCAGATAGCGCAGCTTCTCAGGCAGACGATCGCGGAAGCGGAACAGCTCCTCCACAAGCGGCGCGCGAGTTTCGCGGGATTTCGGGAAAGTATTGGCGGCAAGGAATACGCCCGCCGCGCCATCGCGCAGGACGAAATAGGCGTCTGACTTCTCGCACGGCAGTTCCGGCAGCGGAACCGGATCTTCTTTCGGCGGAGCCACTTCCCCATTACGCAGGATCTTACGGGTGTTTTTACACTCGTCGTTGGTGCAGGCCATGTACTTACCAAAACGCCCCATTTTCAGGTGCATTTCGGAGCCACATTTCTCACACTCAACGATCGGACCGTCATAGCCCTTGATGCGGAATTCGCCCTCTTCAATCTCGTAACCATCGCAGGTCGGGTTATTACCGCAGACGTGCAGCTTGCGCTTCGGATCGATAAGGTAGCTGTCCATTGCCGTGCCGCATTTTTTACAGCGGCGTTTGGCCCGCAATGCATTGGTTTCGGCGTCATCGCCTTCCAGCACGTTGAGGACTTCGTTTTCCGGCACCAGGTTAATGGTGGTTTTGCAGCGCTCTTTCGGCGACAGCGCATAGCCCGAGCAGCCAAGGAACACGCCGGTGCTGGCGGTCCTGATCCCCATCTTGCGCCCGCAGGTTGGGCAGTCAATGCTGGTCAGCACCATAGGGTTCGGCTGCATGCCGCCCTCTTCCGGATCTTTCTCTGCCGTTTGCAGCTGCGAAGTGAAGTCCCCGAAGAAGCTGTCGAGCACCTGCTTCCACTCGGCCTGATGGTTCGCCACCTGGTCAAGACGGTCTTCCATCTGCGCGGTGAAGTCGTAGTTCATCAGATCGCGGAAGTTCTCTTCCAGTCGATCGGTGACGATTTCGCCCATTTTTTCCGCATAGAAACGGCGGTTTTCCACTCGTACGTAGCCGCGATCCTGAATGGTCGAAATGATTGACGCATAGGTAGACGGACGACCGATGCCACGTTTTTCGAGCTCTTTAACCAGCGAGGCTTCGCTAAAACGCGCCGGCGGCTTGGTAAAGTGCTGCGCTGGCGTCAGTTCGACCAGGCTCAGGCTGTCGCCCTTATTGACCAGCGGTAAAGTACGATCTTCATCGCCTTTACGCAGGGCTGGCATCACCTTAGTCCAACCGTCAAAGCGCAGCGTACGGCCGCGGGCTTTCAGTTTGAAATCGCCGGCTTTTACCGTCAGCGTGGTGGAGTCGTACTGCGCAGGAGTCATCTGACAGGCGACAAATTGGCGCCAGATCAGCTGATACAGTTTCTGCGCATCAGATTCCATATCTTTTAAGGTTTCGGCCAGCACGTTGACGTCGGAAGGACGAATAGCTTCGTGCGCCTCCTGCGAGTTTTCTTTGCTGGCGTACTGATTCGCGCTCTCCGGCAGATACTTCTTGCCGAAGTTATCGCCAATGTAGCCGCGCACCATGCTCAGCGCATCCTGGCTCAGGTTCGTCGAGTCGGTACGCATATAGGTAATGTGTCCCGCTTCATAGAGTCGCTGGGCCATCATCATGGTTTTCTTCACGCCGAAGCCAAGACGCGTGCTGGCGGCCTGCTGCAGCGTGGAAGTGATAAACGGCGCGCCCGGCTTGCTGCTGGTCGGTTTGTCTTCACGCTCCAGCACGCTGTAGCTGGCTTTTTCAAGCAGCGCGATGGCCGCCATGGTTTCATCACGGCTTACCGGACGGAATGGCTTATCGCCGTTGTGCGTTACCTGCAGCGGCAATGCATCGCCGCCTGGGGTGGTGGTGCTGGCGTCAACTTCCCAGTACTCTTCCGGAACGAACGCTTTAATTTCGCGCTCGCGCTCGACCACCAGACGTACCGCAACCGACTGGACGCGGCCTGCGGACAGACCGCGGGCAATTTTTTTCCACAGCAGCGGAGAAACCATATAGCCCACCACGCGGTCCATAAAGCGACGCGCCTGCTGAGCGTTAACACGGTCAATATTCAGTTCGCCCGGCTTTTCGAAAGCCTGACGGATAGCATTCTTGGTAATCTCGTTGAACACCACGCGGCTATAGCGCTGTTCATCACCACCGATAACTTCCCGCAGGTGCCATGCAATGGCCTCCCCTTCGCGGTCAAGGTCGGTTGCGAGATAGATGTGGTCGGCTTTTTCCGCCAACTGTTTGAGTTCAGAAACGACCTTTTCTTTACCCGGGAGTATTTCATAGTGCGCATTCCAGTCATGCCATGGGTCCACGCCCATACGGTTGACCAGAGCGCCGCGTTCATCCTTCTTAGGCTTTTTAGCCCCTTTGGTGGAGGTAGAGTCGGCGCTCTTTTTAGATGCTGAGCCACTGGTCGGCAAATCGCGGATATGACCGACGCTGGACTTAACCACGTAGTCATTACCCAGATACTTATTGATCGTTTTGGCTTTTGCCGGGGACTCAACGATAACGAGAGCTTTACCCATATTCACCTTTACCTAATTTGATTCATCCAGGAATACATCGCACATTGATTCACCATCCACTGGCGACACGTCACAACCTATGTTGCGTCGTTGTCGATGGATATCAACCCTTTGCACCGGTTTCACATCCATAAAACCAGATAGCTGAGTTTGCTGGCTTTTTCTTGCCAGGCGACATAGCACGAATAATTTTTGGCCGAATGTCAAGCAAATCTGTTACCAGATCGCTGAAAGCGTCACACTGTACCTGATAAAATTCGTTACGCAACTTTATTAGCATGCAAAAGCAAATCCCGCCACTAACTGATGTTTATTCGGCGCCTGCAATTACCCCTGTAAGATCAATGGAAAATTTGCCCCTCGCCGTCGTGCGGCGTAGACTACCCGCGAAGAATCACAGGAGGCATTTATGCAAGGTACAACCCAACCCATCGATCGCCAGACGCTTCTGGAAAAAGCCAACAAACTCATTCGCGAACATGAAGATACGTTAGCCGGGATCGAGGCCACCGACGTCGTGCAGCGTAACGGCGTGCTGGTGTTCAGCGGCGAGTTTTATCTTGATGAGCAAGGACTGCCCACGGCGAAAAGTACGGCGGTATTTAATATGTTTAAATACCTCGCGCACGAACTGTCTGATAAGTATCACCTGGCGGATTAACACTTCTGCCCGGCCCTGACGAAAACGCGAGGCCGAAGCCTCGCGTTGTCTGGATTACATCAGCGGTTTTTGCCCGCGCTGCCACCAGCGCAGCAGGAGTTTATCAGCGCTTTCCGCGGCGCTACCGGTAAAACGATCGAGCATTTTCTTACGCTGCTGATAGCGCACGCCGATCACCTCGTGTTTATCCATCAGACCCAACAGTAGCTCATCGCTGGTTTCCACCGCATCCACAAGCCCTTTCTCCAGCGCCTGAACGCCGTACCAATGTTCGCCAGTGGCTACCTGTTCAATATCGAGTTCGGGACGCATCTGGTGAACAAAATCTTTGAACAGTCGATGGGTATCGTTGAGGTCTTCGCGGAACTTCTGACGCCCTTCTTCGGTATTTTCGCCCAGCATCGTCAGGGTACGTTTGTACTGGCCTGCCGTATGCAGCTCGATATCGATATCTTTGTTCTTCAGGAAGCGATGAAGGTTCGGGATTTGCGCGACGACGCCAATAGAGCCAAGGATAGCAAACGGCGCACAGACGATTCTGTTCGCCACGCAGGCCATCATATAACCTCCGCTGGCCGCGACTTTATCTACCGCCACCGTTAGCGGGATCTGTTTGTCGCGCAGACGCTGCAGCTGTGAAGCGGCAAGACCATAGCCGTGAACCACGCCGCCGGGGCTTTCGAGGCGAATGACCACCTGATCGCGCGCCTTTGCCGCCGCCAGGACCGCGGTGATCTCTTCGCGTAGACTGCTGACTTCATGCGCATCCATGCTGCCTTTAAAATCGATCACCCAGACGCGCGGTTTGGCGTCCGGCTCAGGCGTTCCCAGCTTCGCCCGCGCCTTAGACGCCTTAGCTTCCTGCTTAAGCTTTTTCTTTTGCGCTTTATGCCACAGCTTCTGCTGCGGCGCATCGAGCAACGAAACCGCCAGCTCTTCCTTCATCTCTTTATATTGCTCGCTAAGATTGGTTACCCGCAGCTCGCCGCGCTGTTTTTTGCGCTGAGTCAGGTTAACAATAATGGCGACGATAACCGCAATTGCGACAACGATGGTCGCGATTTTGGCCAAAAACAGGCCATATTGAGCAACTAATTCCACGTTTTCACCTTGTGTAAACCACTGACGTTGGCGCACAGTGTACATCAGCCGTCGGCGAGAAGTCTTTGTGCTTTGTGTCGCGTGCGAGGCGCCTTCCTGTTTTTTTCAGCGACGATGAAATCGTTGCAAGATATTAATTCCGCGAAGAGTTTCCGCTTCGCCGATTGCATTAGCGGGCGCTTTCAGGCATAAAGCGCAAAAGTGAGATACCGAACAGCAAGCGCGATCGTCAGCAGATCGCCCGAGGAGTCGCCGTGCACTATCAACCGCAACGTCACCTGTTACAGGACCGCATCATCCTGGTTACTGGCGCCAGCGACGGCATTGGCCGTGAAGCCGCCCTGACCTATTCCCGCTATAGCGCCAGCGTTATTCTGGTCGGACGCAATGAAGAGAAACTGCGCGGCGTCGCGCAAGAGATTGAGCAGGCTGGCGGCATTCCCGCCAGCTGGTTTACTCTCGACCTGTTAACCTGCACGCCGCAGGAGTGCCAGCAGCTGGCGCAGAAAATAGCCATCCACTACCCACGACTCGACGGAGTGCTACATAACGCGGGTCTGCTGGGCGACGTTTGCCCGATGGATCAACAAAAGCCGGAAGTATGGCAGCAGGTGATGCAGGTGAACGTGAACGGCACCTTTATGCTCACCCAGGCGCTGCTTCCTTTATTACTCAAATCCGAATCGGGTTCGCTGGTCTTTACCTCTTCCAGCGTCGGCCGCCAGGGACGCGCGAACTGGGGCGCTTACGCCGCGTCGAAATTTGCTACCGAAGGCATGATGCAGGTGCTGGCCGAGGAGTATCAGAACCGCCATCTGCGGGTCAACTGCATTAACCCAGGCGGCACCCGCACCAAAATGCGCGCCAATGCGTTCCCGACGGAAGATCCGCAAAAATTGAAAACCCCCGCTGATATCATGCCGGTATACCTGTGGCTGATGGGCGACGACAGTCGTCGTAAGACGGGAATGACTTTTGACGCCCAGCCGGGCCGCAAACCAGGAATCGCACAATGAGTGATGAACGCCACCGCGAACGCCAGCAGCGGGTAAAAGACAAAGTTGACGCTCGCGTCGCCGCCGCGCAGGAAGAGCGCGGTATCGTGATCGTTTTTACCGGCAACGGTAAGGGTAAAACGACTGCCGCCTTCGGTACCGTCACCCGCGCAGTTGGGCACGGTAAGAAAGCAGGCGTCGTGCAGTTTATTAAAGGCACCTGGCCGAACGGCGAGCGCAATCTGCTCGAACCCCACGGCGTCGAGTTTCAGGTGATGGCGACCGGTTTTACCTGGAATACGCAGGATCGCGAAAGCGATACCGCCGCCTGCCTCGCGGTCTGGGAGCACGGGCGCCGCATGCTGGCCGATGAAAGCCTCGATCTCGTTTTACTGGACGAGCTCACCTATATGGTGGCGTACGACTATCTGCCGCTGGAAGAGGTGCTTACCGCGTTACGCAACCGTCCGGCGCAGCAGACGGTGATTATTACCGGACGCGGCTGCCACCGTGAAATTACCGAACTGGCCGATACCGTCAGCGAACTACGTCCGGTGAAACACGCGTTTGATGCCGGTATCAAAGCGCAGATGGGGATCGACTACTAGCCACCAGCCGCTCAAGCAGCGCATGGTTGAGCGGCAGACACAGGCAATCCTCCCCCGGCGCCAGTTCGCTTTCGACAATATTTTGCCGTGAAACGAAGCGCTTGCGATATTCGGTCGGCGTAACGCCGCAGTATTTATTAAAGGCGGCAATCAGGTATTTATGCTCCTGAAATCCGCAGCTGTGGCTAATCTCGGTAATCGGCGTACGGGTATCGCGCAACAGCGTGCGGGCTTTGTTTAGCCGCACCAGCGTCAGATACTCTTTAAAATTATAGCGACTCACCTTTTTAAACAGCCGCGAAAACCATGAGTAGCTCATCCCGCTATGGCAGGCGACCTCGCTCAGCGTCAGCGGCTGGTCAAAGTGTTGATTGATAAAATCTATGCCTTTTTTGATCATCGCCTCGTCGCGCAGCGAACTTTCGCCGCGCTGCGTCGGCTTGCCGGCGGAGACTAATGCATCCAGTAACAGATAAATGGCGGCGATACGCTGAAACGGCGCAGGGTTGTCGATCAGCTGTTTCAGTAACCCCGCCAGCCGCTGATGTACTTCACTGTCCGCCGCAGTGTAAGATCGTCCGCAGGTACTCCATTCCAGCTGCGGCGAGGGGTGAAGTTCGTCAAACAGGCCGGGCGAAAACTGAACGGTGACCAGTTGGCTGCCCGCCGCCTCCGCGTTGAGGGAATGAACCTCTTCCGCATTGATGTACAGCATGTCCCCCTGCGCCAGCTCCAGGCTCTGCTGGCCGACGGCGAGCGTAAACCGCCCTGCCAGTACGGTAATCAGCTCAGGAGCCGGATGCCAGTGCGGCTCGCAGTAGCGAACCTCCGCGGCAAACACGTTCAGCTTCTCGGCATCGAAGGCAATCAGCTCGTAGCCGCTGTTCGCCGTCTGTCGTCCGCTCTGCGTGAGCGAACCGGGGTGAGTCACTGAAAAAGGAAACATGCGCACTCTCCTGTCATTGGCAACGATCAGCGCCCTGTCAGCACGGCGTTAAGTTCGTCGCGCTCAATATCCAGCGCCAGAAACTCGGTCAGCGCAATCAGCAGCCCGCAGAACAAATCCGGCGCCAGGCGGATCAGTTTTTCACGGACCTGTTCCGCAGGCATCTGGCTCTTATCGGCAATCAACTTGACTACCCGGGCAAAAGCTTCCGGCTGCTGAATCAGCTGCTGCAGCGAATTATCATCGCTAAGCGGGACGTACCGCTGCGGGCAGTCCACTTCGATTTCCGCCGTCAGCGGCAGATCCCGCGATGAGCCGCCGACTCGGATCTGCCAGAGCCCCGGCGTCACGACCCAGTCGCCGAGGCCAGGATGATAGCAGGCCAGGTCGCCGATAGGCAGCTGCAGGCTGACCCGGCGGCACTCCCCTGCGGCCAGCGCCACTTTACTGAAGGCTTTTAATGACTGCACTTCGCGAATCAGCTCTCCCTGAGGCGCGCTCACGTACAGCTGAACTATCTCCTTGCCTGCATACTCTCCGCAGTTGGTCAGATCGAACGAAACGGTAAGCGTCTCGCTTGCGCCTACACGGGAGGCTGAGAGCGCAATATTATCGTAAGCAAACCGGGTATAGCTTAAGCCAAAACCGAAGGGAAACTGCGGCGTCAGACAACGCTTGTCGTAATAGCGATAGCCGACAAAAAGCCCTTCTCCGTAATGATGGCGCAGGTTTTCGCCCGGATAGTGCAGCCAGGCCGGCGTTTCCTCCAGCGTATTGGGCACCGTCACCGTCAATTTACCGCAAGGGTTGCGCTGGCCGAAGAGGATTTCCGCAACCGCGCGCCCCATTCCTTGTCCGGCAAAAAACGTTTCCAGCAGCGCCTTGCACTCGCCAAGCCACGGCATCACCACCGCATCGCTATTTGCCAGCACCACTACGATATTCGGCTGGACTGCCGCCACTTCGCGAATCAACCGTTCATGCACCGGCAGAATATTCAGATCCTGACGATCGCCATTTTCACCATCTTCACCCACGGCGGTACTGACGAAAATCACCGCCACGTCAGCTTCCTGAGCGACCCGGCAGGCCTGCGCCAGCGCCTGTTCATCGCTGCGCAGATCGTCCGGCGCGCCTACGGCCCATGAGACGCTAAAATCGTCCCCGGCGAGATCGAAAATTTCATCCAACGGGCGGTCGAGCAGATACGGCACCGTTGTCGCGCATCCGGACCCCTGGATCACCGGCTCCTGGGCTGGTTTACCCAACACCGCAATACGCGGTGTTTTCTCCGGATGCAGCGGCAGCAGTCTATCTTCGTTTTTCAGCAAGACAATGGATTCGCCGGCCAGGCGCTGCGCCAGCGCGTGGTGCGCCGGGAAATCGGCTCGCGTTTCCGGGCGGCGATGGCGCTGAACCTTGTCGAGCAGTTTCAGCATGCGTAGACAGGCGCGGTCTACCACCGCCATCGGCACCTCTGCGGATTCAATAGCCGCCAGCAGAGTTTGTTTATCGCGGCGGGTTTCCGGCATCGCCAGATCGTTACCCGCCATCAGCGATGCCGGGCGATCTTTAATACCGTACCAGTCGGACATGACCAGGCCGTCATATCCCCACTCATCGCGCAATACCTGAGTGAGTAAAAACGGATCCTGCGAAGTTTGTACGCCGTTAAGACGATTGTACGAAGACATGACCGTCCACGGCTGGGATTTTGTAATCGCCCGCTGGAAACCCGCCAGGTAGATTTCCCGCAGCGCCCGTTCTTCAATGATCGAATCCATTTCCGTACGGCGGTACTCGGAGTTGTTCGCCGCAAAGTGTTTCAGGCTGGCGCCGACGCCCTCCTGCTGCAGACCGTTGATCAGCGCAGCAGCAATGTCGCCGCTGACCACCGGGTCTTCGGCATAATATTCATAGCCTCGACCAGCCAGCGGCGTACGGCGGATGTTAATGCCCGGTCCGAGCAGAATCCCAACCCCCATATGCTGGCACTCTCTTCCCAGCGCCTGCCCCATCTGATGCACCAGTTCCACGTCCCAACTGCAGGCCAGGCTGGAACCGTTAGGAAAGCAGGTCGCCGGGAGCGACGTACTGAAGAGCGCCTCGCTTCCCCCTTTCGCGGTAGGTTCTTCCGCGCTGGCCTGGTCTGCTGTTTGGGTGATGACCGAAATAAAATCATCCATGCTCCACTTTTCCCGGCCATCAATCTGCGCGCTGCTGTAGCGAACGCCATAGGTACCGTCGGTCATAATGATATCTTCGATACCGTGCTGCGGCAGCGACGCGGTACGCCACAGGCCGCTGCCGGTCAGTAGCGCCACTTTATCTTCGATGCTCATCGCGGCGAGGGTGGTATTAAAATCGTTATTCATCTCTCTGGCTCCCTGAGGTTAAAGCGCGTTCTGTTTACGCAGGCTGATTTTTTGCACAATATCGCGATAGGTTTTTTCATCCAGCGAATAGCACGCGACAAATATGGCGCTGAGAGCAAACATCGCGCCGGGGAATAGCGTCATCAGTACGTTAATACCGTTAATTGCGCTGGCAGTAATGTTACCCGCGTCATAGTGATAATAGTCCAGCATCCATCCCGCACAGCCGCCGCCGATAGCCATTGCTATTTTGGTGATGAAATTAAAGAAGCCGTAGATGGCGCCTTCGGTACGCACCCCATGGTGCCACTCGGCATATTCCACGGTATCGGCAATCATTGACCACATGGAAACAAAGCCCATCCCCAGCGTAATGCTATACAAGCATACCCCGGTCATAATCAGCCAGATATTGTCGCCAGCGATAAAATATTGCATAAGTACGCCGACAATGCCGATTAACAGCGCCACCAGAGTCATTTTCTTTTTACCTATCAGCGCAATGATTTTTTCCGAAATAACGGTGCCGACAATATACGCTGCGGACTGAATCATAAAGAAGGTCGACGTAAAACCTTCGCTGCCAATAATGTATTTAATGAAGTAAATAGCAATCGCCATCCACACGGTATAGGCAATATAAAAAAAGACGGTAAACATCGAGAGGTTAATAAGCGGCGCATTGCCTGCCACCGCCTTCAACATTTCCCGCAGCGTCGGCGCGGGAGTCTCCTCTTCCTCGCCAACGTGCTCTTTGGTCATTCCGAAACAGGCAAGGAACAAAAAGGTCGCCAGCAGCGCAAAGCAAGAGACCGCAAAGACGTAGCCCAGTTGCTTATCACTAAACGGGGAAATCAGCATATCGGCAGTAGTGGAAACAATCAGATAGCCAACAATCGCCAGCACAAACCGGTATACCGATAGCGATGAGCGGGAGGCTTCATGCTGGGTCAGACGATTAGTCAGCGCCGAATAAGGCGTATTCACCGCCGTATACGCCAGGCAATAAATGGTATAGGAGATCAGCGCAAAATAGAATTTTGCCTCACCGCCGAATGGCACAAAGCAGAGCACCGTTAAAAAGCCGAGCGGAATTGAGCCATATAACAACCACGGGCGTAGTTTACCGTAACGGCTGTGGGTTTTATCGATGGCAAAGCCAATCAGAATATTAAAAGCGGCATCAACCACGCGCGCAATAACAAAAATCAGGCTCGCCTGTACGGCGCTAATGCCGTAAATGTTGGTATAGAAAAAGAGTAAGAACAGAGAAACAAAACCGAACGATAAATTAGAGGCAAAATCACCAAAGCCATAACCTATTTTTTCTTTAACGCCGATAACCACATAGCTTGCCGATAGTTTTCCTGCTGTATCCATTTTAGGCTACCTGTTTTTGTAATCAGTGGCCTCAGTATATGGCGTTGCCTGGCGCACCGCTTTGCGTTATTTGTCCGGGGATTTCCTGTTTTTTGTCTTTATGCAGAAGTGTGAAAGGAGTCACAGGAGGAAGAATTCCGGCGGTAACCGCCGGAACTGAAATTATTAACCGTTACCGTTATTACGGCTGCTGGAGCGACGGTTGTTATTATTATTGCCCATCTGACTGTGGCGCTTAACCGCACGGCGAATCTGGTTCGCTTTCATACGGCGACGGTCTTTTTCAACCGCAACCTTAGAGCTGGTTTCCGGCGCAAGTTCGACCAGTTCGCGCAGGTAGTTGGTCTGCGCCAGGTCCAGCTCGGTATAGCCGCCGCGCGGCAGGCCTTTCGGCAACAGAATATCGCCATAGCGCACGCGGATCAGGCGGCTGACCTGCACACCAACGGCTTCCCACAGGCGGCGAACTTCGCGATTACGGCCTTCCGTAAGGGTGACGTTGTACCACTGGTTGATCCCCTCGCCGCCGGTAAACTTGATAGTTTTAAACGCCGCCGGGCCGTCTTCAAGCTGCACGCCGCGAGCCAGCTGGCGCAGCTTGTCATCATCGATCTGCCCGAACACGCGCACCGCGTACTCACGTTCCACTTCGCGGCTCGGGTGCATCAGGCGATTCGCCAGCTCACCGTCGGTGGTAAACAGCAGCAGACCGCAGGTATTAACGTCCAGTCGGCCGACTGCAATCCAGCGCGCGCCGCGCAGCTTTGGCAGGCGATCGAACACCGTCGGACGTCCTTCCGGGTCATTACGGGTACAGAGTTCGCCTTCCGGCTTATAGTAAGCCAGCACGCGACAAATCTGTTCCGCAGACTCTTTCACCGAAATCAGGTGACCGTCGATGCGAATTTTTAAACCCGGGACAATTTCAACGCGATCGCCAAGGGTGGCGATTTTGCCATCGACGCTGACGCGGCCAGCTTCGATTTTGGCTTCGATTTCACGGCGGGAGCCGTGGCCAGCGCGGGCCAGCACTTTTTGTAATTTCTCGCTCATTGAGCTTCCTTAAGGTGTCGCCTTCCCAGGCGTCTGGTATACTTCGAAAAACAGGGAGTCGGATAGAATTCAACCTAACACCCTGTTCTGTAAATAAATGATGCATCGGCTCGTGTCGTTTTTTATGTCACCGCAGCAGACATAACAGAGACACGCCTCTCGCGTGGCCGAACATGGTACACGAACTTGAGGATGAATGCTTCTTTGCATTACGCACATAGCACAACTTACCACGCGCCTCGGTGCAGGCGCATGGCAAGCAGACAGATGCCAGGCGGCATCATAGCTTCTTTTAAAGTGGATAAAACATCAGGCAGCGCTGAATGTCAGTATAAAGCAAACGGCAAGATGGTGTTCGCTGTATCCCCTTCCTTCCCTGAAAACAGGGCTATTACAGGAACGGCGTCACGTCACCCACGCCTTCACGCACCACCACCGGTACGTCTTCAGTAAGATCGATAACCGTGGTCGGCTGTTGTCCCAGATAGCCGCCGTGAATAATCAGGTCTACCTGCTTCTCCAGACGATCCTTGATCTCTTCCGGGTCGGATTCGGTAAAATCACTGCCCGGCAGCATCAACGAGGTGGAAAGCATCGGCTCGCCGAGCGTTTCCAGCAGCATCTGGGCAATCGGATTTGACGGTACGCGCATACCGATGGTTTTACGCTTATCCTGCAGCAGACGGCGCGGGACCTCTTTGGTGCCCTTAAGGATAAAGGTGTAATTACCCGGCGTATTATTTTTAATCAGACGGAAGGCGACGTTATCGACGAATGAATAGGTCGACAGCTCGGACAGATCGCGGCACATCAGGGTAAAGTTGTGGCCGTTTGGCAGATTACGAATTCGGCAAATCCGCTCCATCGCGCCTTTATCTTCAATTTTGCAGCCTAAGGCGTAGCCGGAGTCGGTCGGATAGACGATAACCCCGCCTTTACGCACGATGTCCACCGCCTGGTTAATCAACCGCGCCTGTGGGTTTTCCGGATGGATATAAAAAAACTGGCTCATACTTCCCTCTCAATTTTGTTCTACGGCCACTTCCCAACTGCGCCAGATCCCTTCTACGCCAGCGGGTAGCCAAAGTTTGCGGCCCAGCTCGATCCACGGACAGGGCTGATGAAAATCAGACCCCTGCGAGGCATGAAGGCCATACTGCACGGCGTAAGCGGCAAGCTGAGCCCGCTCGTGCGGCGCCTGCTGACACTGGGCGACTTCCATCGCATCGCCTCCCTGCTCGCTAAAGTGGGCCAACAGTCGTTTCAGCCACTTGGCAGAGAGGTCGTAGCGTCCGGGATGGGCAATGACCGCTTTACCGCCGGAATGATGAATGACATCAATCGCTTGTTTTATTGTACACCACTGAGGCGGAACGTAACCGGTTTTCCCGCGCGCCAGATACTTCTTAAAAACGTCAGCCATATTGTTGGCATAGCCGGCCTCCACCAGAAAGCGGGCGAAGTGGCCGCGGGTTACCGCGCCGCCGTCAGCCAGCTTCAGCGCCCCTTCCCAGGCGCCAGGGATCCGCGCTTTTTCCAGCCGCTCTGCAATCTGTTGTCCCCGCATCTGGCGGCGCGCTTTCTGCTCATCGAGCAGCGCGGTCATCGCGGGATGGGCGATATCAATATTCAGCCCGACAATATGGATTTCATGGTTTTCCCACAGCGTGGAGATTTCCACTCCGGATATCAGCGTCAACGGTAAACCGGCGCGTTCAATCTCCGCCCGGGCCGCGGGGATCGCCGCCACGGTATCGTGATCGGTTATCGCCAGGGTGCCGACGCGCATCTGATGCGCGCGATGGACAAGTTCTTCTGGAGTCAGTCGCCCGTCAGAGGCGATGGTATGGCTGTGCAGGTCGTAAATCACTGCGTAGTTGGTGTTGCTCAAGATGACTCCTGCTGGACATGAACCTGTACCCGTCATACTTTAAGTCACAAGCAGATTGACTGATGTTCTGCAGCTTAAGGGATTAAGGATAGTAATAAGCGCATCATCATACCGACTGATAGAGAAAATCTGCAAACGGGGGTTGACTTTAATCTCTCGGACTAGTTAACTAGTACGCAAGTTCACATGAAGAGGTATCATCAATGAAAACGCAACTCATCACTCTGCACGGCTGGTGGCGCACCTCCTGTTATCGGGCGGCGTGATCGCGTTTTGCACTCAGCATACAGATACCCGGCCCGCCAATGAGCGGGCTTTTTATTGGACAAATTATTACAGCGAACAGGCGACAACAAACAATGCAAACATCAAAACCGGCACTCGAGCTTCTCACCAGCGACGCCATCTATCGGGAAAACCCGACGGCGCTATTCCACCAGCTATGCGGCGCGCGTCCCGCCACCCTGCTGCTGGAATCCGCGGATATCGACAGTAAGGATGATTTGAAAAGCCTGCTGCTGGTGGATAGCGCGCTGCGTATTACCGCACTAGGTGACACTGTCACTATTCACGCATTTTCCGCCAACGGCACGGCGCTGCTTGAGCTGTTGGACAGCGCTCTGCCTTCAGGCATTAATAACCAGCGTCAGCCAAACGGTCGGGTATTAACTTTCCCGCCGGTCAGCGCGCTGTTAGATGAAGATGCCCGTCTGTGTTCACTGTCGGTATTCGACGCCTTTCGCCTGCTGCAGAAACTGATTACCGTACCGCAGGACGAACGCGAAGCCATGTTCTTCGGCGGTCTGTTCGCCTATGACCTCGTCGCCGGCTTTGAAAACCTACCGCCGCTGGAAAGCGACACCGCCTGCCCGGATTACTGCTTCTACCTGGCGGAAACGCTGCTGGTTATCGACCATCAGACTAAAAACACACGCATTCAGGCGAGCCTGTTCACCCCGCTGGAAAGCGAAAAGCAGCGTCTGCTGCAGCGCATCGCTCAGCTTCGTCAACAGCTGAACGAGCCGCCGGCGCCGCTGCCGGTGACGACGGTAGCCGAGATGCGCTGCGATTGCGACCAGAGCGACGAAGAGTACGGCGCCGTGGTGCGTAAAATGCAGCGCGCCATCCGCGCGGGCGAGATTTTCCAGGTGGTACCTTCGCGCCGCTTCTCGCTGCCCTGTCCGTCGCCGCTGGCCGCTTATGATGTGCTGAAAAAGAGCAACCCCAGTCCGTACATGTTCTTTATGCAGGACAACGACTTCACCCTGTTCGGCGCTTCGCCGGAAAGCTCGCTCAAGTACGATGCCAGCAATCGTCAGATTGAAATTTACCCGATAGCCGGTACCCGTCCGCGCGGCCGCCGCGCCGATGGTTCGCTGGATCGCGATCTCGACAGCCGTATTGAGCTGGAGATGCGCACCGACCATAAAGAGCTCTCCGAACATCTGATGCTGGTTGACCTTGCGCGTAACGACCTCGCGCGCATCTGCACGCCGGGAAGCCGCTACGTTGCCGACTTAACCAAAGTCGACCGTTACTCCTTCGTGATGCACCTTGTCTCCCGCGTGGTTGGCGAGCTGCGCAGCGATCTCGACGTTTTGCATGCTTATCGCGCCTGTATGAATATGGGCACCCTCAGCGGAGCGCCGAAAGTGCGCGCCATGCAGCTCATTGCCGCTGCCGAAGGCAAGCGCCGGGGCAGCTACGGCGGCGCGGTGGGCTACTTCACCGCCCATGGCGACCTCGATACCTGCATCGTCATTCGTTCTGCCTATGTGCAGGATGGCGTTGCCACGGTGCAGGCCGGCGCCGGTATCGTGCTCGACTCCGTTCCCCAGTCAGAAGCGGATGAAACCCGCAATAAAGCTCGCGCGGTGCTGCGCGCTATCGCCCAGGCCCACCACGCGAAGGAGATTTTCTAATGGCCGACATTCTGCTGCTCGATAATATCGATTCTTTCACCTATAACCTGGCAGACCAGCTGCGTTCGAACGGCCATAACGTGGTGATTTATCGCAATTCCGTCCCGGCGCAGGCGCTGATTGAGCGCATCGGCACCATGGACAATCCAGTACTGATGCTCTCCCCGGGTCCGGGAATCCCGAGCGAAGCGGGCTGTATGCCGGAGCTGCTGACCCGCATGCGCGGTAAGCTGCCGATTATCGGCATCTGCCTCGGTCACCAGGCGATTGTTGAAGCCTACGGCGGCTACGTCGGCCAGGCCGGTGAAATCCTTCACGGCAAGGCTTCAAGCATTGAACACGACGGCCAGGCGATGTTTGCCGGTCTGAGTAATCCTCTGCCGGTCGCCCGCTACCACTCGCTGGTGGGCAGCAATATCCCGGCCGGACTAACGATCAACGCCCACTTTAACGGCATGGTCATGGCGGTGCGTCACGACGCGGATCGCGTCTGCGGCTTCCAGTTCCATCCTGAATCGATTCTGACCACCCAGGGGGCGCGTCTGCTGGAACAGACTCTGGCCTGGGCGCTGCAGAAGCTGGAACAGACGAATACCCTCCAGCCGATTCTGGAAAAACTGTATCAGGCAGAAACCCTGAGCCAGCAGGAGAGCCACCAGCTGTTTTCCGCAGTGGTGCGCGGCGAAGTGAAGCCTGAGCAGCTGGCCGCCGCGCTGGTCAGCATGAAGGTACGCGGCGAGCATCCGCAGGAGATCGCCGGCGCCGCTACCGCGCTGCTGGAAAACGCCGCGCCGTTCCCGCGTCCGGATTATCCGTTTGCCGATATCGTCGGTACCGGCGGCGACGGCAGCAATAGTATCAATATTTCAACCGCCAGCGCGTTTGTGGCTGCCGCCTGCGGCCTGAAGGTCGCCAAACACGGCAACCGCAGCGTGTCGAGCAAGTCCGGTTCTTCCGACCTGCTGGCAGCATTCGGTATCAATCTGGATATGAATGCCGATAAATCTCGCCAGGCGCTGGATGAACTGGGCGTTTGCTTCCTGTTTGCGCCGAAATACCACACCGGTTTCCGTCACGCGATGCCGGTACGCCAGCAGCTCAAAACCCGTACCCTGTTCAACGTGCTCGGGCCGCTGATCAACCCGGCGCATCCGCCGCTGGCGCTGATTGGCGTCTACAGTCCGGAACTGGTGCTGCCGATTGCGGAAACCCTGCGCGTGCTGGGCTACCAGCGAGCCGCCGTGGTACATAGCGGCGGTATGGATGAAGTATCGCTGCACGCGCCGACGGTGGTCGCGGAGCTCAGCAACGGTGAGATCAAGAGCTACCAGTTGACCGCCGCCGACTTCGGCCTGACGCCGTATCATCAGGAGCAGCTGGCAGGCGGCACGCCGGAAGAAAACCGTGACATTCTTACGCGCTTACTACAAGGTAAAGGTGAAGCCGCTCACGAAGCCGCCGTTGCCGCCAACGTCGCCATGTTGATGCGTTTACATGGACACGAAGACCTGAAGGCCAACGCGCAGCAAGTCATCGATGTGCTGCACAGCGGAGCGGCCTATGACAGAGTGACCGCATTAGCGGCAAGAGGGTAAATAATGCAGACCGTTTTAGCAAAAATCGTGGCCGACAAAGCGATTTGGGTAGAAGCCCGCAAACAACAACAACCGTTAGCCAGTTTTCAAAATGAAGTGGTACCGACGCAGCGCAATTTTTACGATGCCCTCGCCGGCACCCGCACCGCATTTATTCTTGAGTGCAAAAAGGCCTCGCCATCAAAAGGCCTGATTCGCGAAGATTTTGACCCGGCGGCCATTGCCGGCGTCTACAAGCACTATGCCTCGGCTATCTCAGTGCTTTGCGATGAGAAGTATTTCCAGGGTAGCTTCGATTTTCTGCCGATGGTCAGCAAGGTCGCGCCGCAGCCGATTCTGTGTAAGGACTTTACTATCGATCCTTATCAAATCTACCTGGCGCGCTACTACCAGGCTGATGCCTGTCTGCTGATGCTTTCGGTGCTGGACGATGAGCAGTATCGTCAGCTCTCCGCCGTCGCGCATAGCCTGAACATGGGCGTGTTGACCGAAGTGAGCAATGAAGAGGAACTGGAGCGCGCAATTGCGCTGAAGGCTAAAGTGGTCGGCATCAACAATCGCGATCTGCGCGATATGTCGATTGACCTCAACCGCACCCGAACCCTGGCACCCCGCCTCGGTCATGGCGTCACGGTCATCAGCGAGTCCGGCATCCATACTTATGCTGAAGTGCGCGAATTAAGCCACTTTGCCAACGGCTTCCTGATTGGTTCTGCCCTGATGGAGCATGACGATCTGAACGCCGCCGTAAAACGCGTGCTGCTCGGTGAGAATAAGGTCTGCGGCCTGACCCGCTCCCAGGATGCCCAGGTGGCATATGAATCCGGCGCGATCTATGGCGGATTGATTTTCGTTCCGACGTCGCCGCGAGCGGTGAACGAGGCTCAGGCGCAAGCGGTAATTGCCAGCGCGCCTCTGAGCTATGTCGGCGTGTTCCGCAATTCGCCGGTGGCGGAAGTTATTGCCCGCGCGAAAAATCTGAGCTTAGCCGCCGTGCAACTCCACGGTAGTGAAGACCAGACCTATATCGACGCCCTGCGCGCCGAATTACCGGGCAAGGTACAAATCTGGAAAGCCCTCAGCGTTGGCGAAACGCTACCGCCGCGCAATCTGAATCATGTCGACAAATACGTTCTCGACAATGGTCAGGGCGGCACCGGCCAGCGTTTCGACTGGTCTCTGCTGCAAGGCCAGGATCTGCGTAACGTTCTGTTGGCTGGCGGCCTCGGCGCCGATAACTGTGTTGAAGCCGCGAAAAGCGGCTGTGCCGGACTCGATTTTAATTCAGGCGTAGAGTCACAGCCGGGTATTAAAGATGCCAGCAAGCTGGCCTCGGTGTTTCAAACGCTGCGCGCATATTAAGGAGCAACAATGAGTACTTTACTGAATCCCTATTTCGGCGAATTCGGCGGGATGTACGTTCCGCAGATCCTGATGCCTGCCCTGCGCCAGCTGGAAGAAGCCTTCGTCAGCGCGCAGAAAGATCCGGCATTCCAGGCCGAATTTAGCGACCTGCTTAAAAACTACGCCGGTCGCCCGACGGCGCTGACCCAATGCCGTAACCTCACCGAAGGTACGCGCACGACCCTGTATCTGAAGCGGGAAGATCTGCTGCACGGCGGCGCACACAAAACTAATCAGGTGCTCGGCCAGGCGCTGCTGGCAAAACGCATGGGCAAAACGGAAATTATCGCCGAAACCGGCGCCGGTCAGCACGGCGTTGCCTCAGCCCTTGCCAGCGCCCTGCTCGGCCTGAAGTGCCGCATCTATATGGGCGCCAAAGATATCGAACGCCAGTCGCCGAACGTCTTCCGCATGCGCCTGATGGGTGCGGAAGTGATCCCGGTACATAGCGGCTCATCCACCCTGAAAGATGCCTGTAACGAGGCTTTGCGCGACTGGTCAGGCAGCTATGAAAAAGCCCACTACATGCTTGGCACCGCCGCTGGCCCGCATCCGTTCCCGACCATCGTGCGTGAATTCCAGCGGATGATTGGCGAAGAGACTAAAGCGCAGATCCTGGAGAAAGAAGGACGCCTGCCGGATGCGGTTATCGCCTGCGTTGGCGGCGGCTCCAATGCTATCGGCATGTTCGCTGACTTTATCGACGATACCGCCGTTGGCCTGATTGGCGTGGAGCCCGCTGGACATGGGATCGAAACCGGCGAACACGGGGCGCCGCTTAAGCACGGCCGCGTGGGCATCTACTTCGGTATGAAATCGCCGATGATGCAGACCGATGAGGGGCAGATTGAGGAGTCCTACTCCCTCTCCGCCGGTCTGGATTTCCCGTCCGTTGGCCCGCAGCATGCTTATTTAAACAGCATTGGTCGCGCCGATTACGTGTCGATTACCGATGATGAAGCGCTGGATGCTTTTAAAGCGCTCTCCCGCCATGAAGGGATTATTCCGGCGCTGGAATCCTCCCATGCCCTGGCGCACGCGCTAAAAATGATGCGCGAAAACCCGGAAAAAGAGCAGCTGCTGGTGGTTAACCTCTCCGGCCGCGGCGATAAAGACATCTTCACCGTACACGATATTTTAAAAGCGCGAGGGGAAATCTGATGGAACGTTATGAGACGCTGTTTGCACAACTGAAAGCTCGCCGGGAAGGCGCGTTTGTTCCCTTCGTCACCCTCGGCGACCCTAATCCTGAGCTGTCGCTGAAAATTATCGATACGCTGATTGAAGCCGGTGCCGACGCGCTGGAGCTGGGCATTCCTTTCTCCGACCCGCTGGCGGATGGCCCGACGATCCAGGACGCCACCCTGCGCGCTTTTGCCGCCGGGGTGACGCCCGCGCAATGCTTCGAGATGCTGACGGCAATTCGCCAGAAGCACCCGACGATTCCAGTCGGGCTGCTGATGTACGCCAACCTGGTGTTCAGCCCCGGTATCGATGAATTCTACGCCGCGTGCGAACGCGCTGGCGTCGATTCGGTGCTGGTGGCCGATGTGCCGGTTGAAGAGTCCGCGCCGTTCCGCCAGGCCGCGCTGCGCCACAATATCGCGCCGATTTTCATCTGCCCGCCGAATGCCGATGACGATCTGCTGCGCCAGATCGCCTCTTACGGGCGCGGCTATACCTACCTGCTGTCGCGGGCGGGCGTAACCGGTGCGGAAAACCGCGCCGCGCTGCCGCTGCATCATCTGATTGAAAAGCTGGCCGAGTACAACGCCGCCCCGCCGCTGCAAGGATTTGGCATCTCGGCGCCGGAGCAGGTTACCGCCGCGATTGACGCAGGCGCGGCCGGGGCGATTTCCGGCTCTGCCATCGTCAAAATTATCGAGCGCAACGTGAACGACCCGCAGGCCATGCTGGCAGAATTAAAGACCTTCGCCCGCAGTCTGAAAGCCGCCACTAAAGCCGCCTGATGATGCTTGCCGTCCGGCCCTGGGCCGGGCGGTTATTTCAGCGGTAAGCTGTCGGCGTATTTACGCGTCAGACGAAACAGCGCCATCATCTCTTCTTGTGGCCATCCGGCCAACACCTTAGCTATCGGCCGTTTTTTGCGCCCGAGAGACATCCTTTTATGAACGGGACGGCTTCAAGGGGGATAGCAGCCTGTAAATGCCCGATGAACACCTCAATGTAAAAAGATCGCTGCCGCACAAAAATTGGGGTTGATATCTTAAATGAGAAATATTATCTTTCTCATTACCGAATAGTTGAGTAAACAACTCAGGTATTCGGTACGACATTGCTCACATTGCTTCCAGTATTTTTGCCCGCACTTGTGCGGGCTTTTTTTTATGGCCGACATCCAGTATGTCCCTCCCGATAGCGCGCCGGATATATGCTTTGCCAACGCGGCCTCCAGCCGCGATCCGAAACACCTATTACCAGGAAAGCTGTCAGCCTACCCTCTAACTCTTTGCGAATGTGGATAGCTGCGGTCTCTCGTGTTAATGCATGGCCTGACTGGCGTCATACCTTGCGGGCACCACTAATGGCGGCAGAAAGCGTGAGCCAATCGCTAAAGATAGGCCACTGGGACAAAATACTGGATGGTGTAATAAGGCCGATCGTTTCCTGACGTCACGTTTTGCGGCTGAACAAAACGTTCGATATCGTAGCCCTCGCGGCGATACAGCCCGAGCTCAGGAAGATGTTTCATATAAACATTATTTGACAGTAAAACATAATCCTCCCAGCTACCGCTAAATTCCATGCCCAGGTATAAACCCCGCTTAGCGACCCTTATCTCGCGGAAAGGGCGTTCCCGTGAGCTCACTGGTGCACCAATAAAACTGCCGATGGTCACTTTATAGAGATTATTGGCGGCAGGTGAGAATTCAGAGAGGATATAGATGTCTCGCTCGCCGCCCGGCATTTCCGCCGCGATTTTCCGCCTGGTGACATTTTTCCTGGCGCAGATACCCTCGGCCAGGGAGAGCGTATAGGTGAAGCCGTATCCAGAAAAGGTTTGCTCTTCGAGAAAACAAAGCCAGGGTACAGGCAGTCTGTCGCCCTGCGGCCCCACCTTCTGATAGAGCGCCGACATATCCCAGTATGCTGAATGTCGATACTGGCTGGGGCAACGACCAAAGGCTTTTTTAAACTCGCGGGAAAAGGTTTGATGAGAGTCAAAATGCAGTGAGCAGGCAATAGATGAAATAGGTTGGTGAGTCAGCCTGAGTTTACCGGCAGCAAGCGTCATGCGGCGCATTCTGATATACTTGCCGACAGGCAGTCCGGCATATTCATGGAATATATTATAAACTGAACGCCGCGAATATCCCACGCCACGGGCGATATCTTCGACCGATGGATTTATTGTCAGGCGAGACTCAATCCATTCAACTATTTCATTAAAAACATTTTCTTTCATTGCGGTAAATGACATCCATATCAAATTTTAGCCCGCTGGTATTTTACCAGTAATTAAGTATTGACACTAAGCTTTTTGTGCATAATAAAAATTTATCGCGGAACGCATTCATAAAAATGGAGCCTGTAAACCCCAGCCATATGAAAAATAAGATTTTTCTTACAAAAAATATCTCAAATCTCATTTTGTAGACAAATGTTGCTTTTTTTGCAGACCTACAATATCTTATTTTAAACTTTAAAAGCAGATCGCGACTATTAAGCTCACTTTTTTAACAGCTATATTTTTACCGGCATTCTTTTAAATCAGAGTGCATATATTAATAACTATGTGAATCTATGTATGCTTAATATTTTGATCAATACCAAAAATGTTTACTCAAAACACGCTATAAAACAAATGGTTATGGAATCCATCACCACAGACGAAAACGTTATCTTTGAAGACAAGTACACTCAAAGCAACATTGCACAAGCACATATCATATTCACCGAAATGGAACCTGGAGAGATCTTTCTGTGCCATGATGAGTTGAAATATAAAAAAGAAAAAAGCCTGCTATTTATTCTTCAAGAGAAAAAAAGCGTATCTTCCAAAAGTGAAATTCCTAACTGCACAAAAGATTGTTTATTTTTATACAAATCCGATTCAATTCCTGTGATTACGGGGAAAATATACATTCATATAAATTTATTTTTATTAAGAGGATGTGAAGATATTGCACCAAAGGTAAATCTTTGTATCAACTGCCCATGTAAATCAATAACCCATGCGCAGTCAAAAGTAATACATGCTCTCAGTCTTGGATTGAACCAAATGCAAATAGCCCGTGAGTTAAAAGTCAACTATAAAACCGTGTACTCACATAAAAAAAACGTTATGCATGATTTTAAAATAAAAGGCACTCAGGATCTTAATAAATTCATGCATGTATTGAATAAAAGAAAACAATTTATTTCTTAGCTATCCACTCATCTGAGGGATCTTTGCAAAACCTGTAGCCACTAACAAAAGATCGTCAATACCGCTACGCCTGCCGTCACAGGCCGGCCAGGCCCGGTGCCGACCATACCGTCTTTTTTCAGCGCGCTCCCGAGATAAAGCCCTACAGGAATGATAGTATTCAGTGCAGTAAACGCAGGTACAACCTCTATCCCGGGAGCGATTTATGCACGAAGAAGTACCACTGAAATATTACGACATTGCGGATGAGTATTCGACGGAGTCCGCCGAGCCCGTCAGCGAGTCAGAACGTGAGCCCCTGGCGCGCTATTTTCAACTGCTGATTACGCGGCTGATGAATAACGAGGAAATCAGCGAGGAGGCGCAGGGAGAGATGGCCATACAGGCGGGGATTGATGAACAGCGGATCGATGATATAGCGGTATTCCTGAATAAATGGGGTAACGAGTAGCGGCCGGTCAAGCCGTTTTGCAAAGAGCAAAAGCAAATACCACATCATCGTTGGCGACAACGCTTTGCGCGAACGAGAAACAAAGCTGGTCATGACGACCAGCTTTGAGCAAGAGTTTAGAACCGATAACCCGCAGAGAACATAAACACCCACGGATCCAGACGAATACTGTCGTGCTGCTGCGCGCCCGCCAGCTTATAGTTGGCGGTGGTGTCGATATCCATGTACCACACCGACATGTTAATCAGCCAGTCGCGGTTAATCAGATAGTCCATCCCCACCTGCCCCGCGGCTCCCCAGGAGTCTTTCAGGCTCAGGTCAGAAATGCCCGTCTTTTTACCCGTATCGTTCACGCTTTCGTCAAAGAAAGTCGTGTAGTTGATACCTGCGCCAATATACGGACGCAGCTTGCTGCTGGCGTCGCCAAAGTACCACTGTGCCATTAGCGTCGGTGGTAAATGATGAACGGTCGCAATATTGCCGGTTGCCGCCGTTCCGACTTTGTGGCGAAACGGCGTGGCGGCCAGCAGCTCTACGCCGATGTTGTCCGTCGCCATATAGGTGAACGTCAGGCCCAGTTGAGTATTATTGCTAACGTTAAAGCCCCCCAGACTGCCTAACGTTCCGCCCGCGCCTTCTGATGGTCTGACCGTAGCCGAACCCGCACGGATAAAGAATTCCCCAGCTTCATGCGCCCAGACGCTACCGGTGGAAAGCGTGCCCAGAATAACAACCGCCGCTGCTAACTTTTTCATACCCACTTCCTCATTATGGTTATTCAGCGCAAGAATATACCCATAATGAGTTATGTTTGATCCAACATAGATCACATTAAGTGGGCAAATTTAACATTTATTGATCCAGATTAATTTTCACTTTCTCAATGCAATCAGTGATAAACGAGATGTATCAAGTTCTCCCTTGTCGCTTCTCAACAGAGGTCATCACCGATTTCCCCTTCTATTTACAAAGATATACTTAGCGCACAGGAGCAGAGACTGCTACCCAGCCGCGATTTGCGGTACAATCGCCGGCTAGTTAATACCTGCAATACTCAAGGAGAATGCATGTCTATCACGGCGAAGTCCGTCTACCGTGACACCGGGAACTTTTTCCGCAATCAGTTCGTTACTATCCTGCTGATTGCGCTGTTATGCGCGTTCATTACGGTAGTACTTGGCCATGCCTTTTCACCCAGTGAAGAGCAACTGTCGATTCTGAGTCAGGGCGATAGCCTGGCGGGCAGCGGCGGGCTGTTCGAACTGGTTCAGAGCATGACGCCGGAGCAGCAGCAAATTCTGCTGCGCGCGTCCGCAGCCTCGACCTTCTCCGGGCTGGTTGGCAACGCCATTCTTGCCGGCGGCGTTCTGCTGATGATCCAGATGGTCTCCGCCGGCCAGAGAGTCAGCGCCCTGCGTGCGATCGGCGCTTCCGCGCCGGTGCTGCCAAAGCTGCTGCTGCTGATCCTGCTGACGACGTTTGTTGTGCAGATGGGGATGATGCTGGTGGTGGTGCCGGGCGTCCTGCTCGCCATTGTGCTCTCTTTCGCGCCGATCATGCTGGTACAGGATAAAGTTGGTATTTTCAGCGCCATGCGTAGCAGTATGCGCCTGGCCTGGGCCAACGTACGCCTGGTGGCGCCGGCGATTATCGGCTGGCTGCTGGCGAAAACGCTGCTTCTGCTGTTTGCATCCAGCTTCGCGGTCCTGACGCCAAACGTTGGCGCGGTGGTAATAAATACCCTCAGCAATCTGATCTCCGCATTGTTGCTGATCTATTTATTCCGCTTGTATATGCTCATTCGTAACTAACTTAACCCGGGGCGGCGCGACCTGCCCCTACCTGAACGACGGAATCGATGTATGAAGCAGTTTCTGGATTTTTTACCGCTGGTAGTCTTCTTCGCATTCTACAAGCTTTATGATATCTACGCCGCGACGACCGCGCTGATTATCGCCACCGCTATCGTGCTGATTTACAGCTGGGTACGCTATCGCAAAGTCGAAAAAATGGCGTTAATTACCTTCGTGCTGGTCGCCGTATTCGGCGGCTTAACCATCTTTTTCCACAACGACGAATTTATTAAGTGGAAAGTGACGGTTATCTACGTCCTGTTCGCCAGCGCCCTGCTGTTCAGCCAGTGGGTGATGAAGAAGCCATTGATCCAGCGTATGCTGGGTAAAGAGCTGACGCTGCCGCAGCAGGTGTGGTCACGTCTCAATCTGGCCTGGGCGGTGTTTTTCATCCTTTGCGGGCTGGCGAATATCTACATCGCTTTCTGGCTGCCGCAGAATATCTGGGTCAACTTCAAGGTCTTCGGCCTGACCGCTCTGACGCTGGTATTCACCCTGCTGAGCGGTGTGTATATTTATCGCCATATGCCGCAGGACGACAACCACTAACCTTTCCCCCACGGCGCGCCGCCCGGCGTGCCGTGTTATTCGTTTCCCCCTTGTATAAACCACTTCAGCTGAATCGATTCGTAATGTAAGATATTTCTCACAGGAGATGGCATTCCTCCTTGAACCGCCATGTGGCTAATGATGCCTGCTTTTTATTCCCGGACCGGGAATGGGCAGGCCTATCTGAATGGCTGGCACCGCGTCCGGGAAGATTCATCTTCTAAGGATCCGACGATGCGCGCATACCGCTTTTCATCACTCTCTTTGCTTTTATTCCTCGGGAAATGGCTGCTCCTCGCTTTTATCATTGCGGTGCTGGCGGGCACGGCCTCGGCATTTTTTCTTTTCTCACTGGAGTGGGCTACGGCAACGCGGGAAGCTCACCGCTGGCTTATCTGGCTCCTGCCGTTTGCCGGATTTGCCGTCGGCTGGATCTATCTGCGCTACGGTACCTGCGTGGAGGCAGGCAACAACCTGATTCTGGAAGAGATCCATGATCCTAAGTGCGTCATTCCCCTACGGATGGCGCCGATGGTATTTTTCGGCACCGTTGTTTCTCATCTGTTTGGCGCCTCCGTCGGGCGTGAAGGCACGGCGGTACAGATGGGGGCCTCGATCGCCGATCGCTTCACGGCCATTTTCCGTCTTAACCACGATGCACGGTCAATGGTGCTGATGGCCGGGATCAGCGCCGGTTTCTCTTCGGTTTTCGGTACCCCGCTCGCCGGAGCGCTCTTCGGGCTCGAAGTTCTGGCTATCGGACGGATAAACTACAACGCCATTCTTCCTTGCCTGTTTGCCGCAATTATTGCCGATCGGGTTGGCATCATGTGGGGCGTGCAGCATACGCACTACTTTATTACCGGCTTTCCCACGCTAACGCTCTGGACGCTGCTGGCAATCATTATCGCCGGCTGCTGCTTTGGCCTCGCGGCGCGCATTTTTGCCGACAGCACGCAGGCAATCGGCGCGTTGATGAAAAAATGGATTCACTACGCGCCGCTGCGGCCGTTTATTGGCGGACTGGCGATTGCCTGCGCGGTCTGGTTGCTGCACGGAGAGCGCTATATTGGCCTGGGCATACCGGTGATAGTGGACGCTTTCCAGCAACCGCTGGCGCCGTGGGATAGCTTCGGCAAACTGCTCTTCACCGCCGTCTCTTTAGGTAGCGGATTTAAAGGTGGTGAAGTCACTCCGCTGTTTTATGTCGGTGCGACGCTGGGCAATGCGCTGGCGCCGCTGCTGCATATGCCGCTCGGCTTTCTGGCCGGAATAGGTTTTGTCGCCGTCTTTGCCGGGGCGGCGAATACGCCTGTTGCCTCAACGCTGATGGCGATTGAGCTGTTTGGTTCTGAAATCGGTATTTACGCCGCGCTGGCCTGCGTGGTGGCCTGGCTGGTCTCAGGCTATAGCGGTATTTATCGTTCGCAGCGTATAGCCTGCCGAAAACAGAGCGATGTGCCAACTGGCATCAAGCTGTCAGAATTCCCGGAGTGGTACCAGTCACAAAAAAGCCGACAAAAGGCCGACAAAGAGACGCCCGCCTCCTGACAATCGCACCTGGAAGCCGGTGAGGGTAAGCCCCGCCGGTTTCTCCATGATGTCTGTCACATACCGGAAAGTTGCGGCAATTGTGAGGATTTGATGGAGATTATCTTCACTTTATTGAAATGATAATAATTATCATTGATATTCTCGATCTCAATTTTTCATGATTTGATATGGATATTTATAATGAGAACGCAGAAAAATCACATAGCAACGCCCCTGGCCCTGGCCATTGCAGGCTTACTCAGCCCAGGGGTCTTCGCCGAAGAGGTGGAACAGGATACGGAGACCATGGTGGTTCACGGAACCGCCGAAGAGGCGCTGAAGCAGCAGCCGGGCGTCTCGATCATTACCGCTGAAGATATTGCTAAGGACCCTCCGGTTAACGATCTGTCAGAAATCATCCGTAAAATGCCCGGGGTAAACCTGACCGGCAACAGCGCCAGCGGCAGCCGCGGCAACAACCGTCAGATCGACATTCGCGGGATGGGACCGGAAAACACGTTGATTCTTATTGACGGCGTGCCCGTCACTTCCCGCAACTCCGTACGCTATAGCTGGCGCGGCGAGCGTGATACCCGAGGCGACAGCAATTGGGTACCGCCGGAAATGGTGGAACGCATTGAAGTTCTGCGCGGACCCGCCGCTGCGCGCTACGGCTCTGGCGCTGCGGGTGGGGTCGTCAATATTATCACCAAACGCCCCACCAACGACTGGCACGGATCGCTCTCGCTCTATACCAATCAGCCGGAAAATAACAAAGAAGGCGCCACTAACCGGGCTAACTTCAGCCTCAACGGACCGCTGGCCGGGGATGCCCTGACCATGCGTTTGTACGGCAACATTAACAAAACGGAACCCGATGCCTGGGATATTAACCGCGCGCAAAATGGCTCTTATGCAGCGGGCCGCGAAGGCGTGCGCAACAAAGATATTAACGCCCTGCTGTCGTGGAAAGTCACCCCGCAGCAGATCCTCGACTTCAGCTACGCCTACAGCCGTCAGGGCAATATCTATGCCGGCGATACGCAATACAGCAACAGCAATATGAGCCCAAATGGCCTGGTGGATACGCTGTACGGTCAGGAAACCAACCGACTGTACCGGCAGACCTGGGGCCTGACCTACAACGGGATCTGGGACTGGGGCCAGTCGAAAGCGGGCGTCTACTACGAAAAAACCAACAATACCCGTCTGCAGGAGGGCACCACCGGTCGCGTAGAAGGAATGATCAATAGCGATGTCTACGACACCAGCCGCCTGGAGTCTTGGCGCTCAACCGCTGAAGTGAATCTTCCCTTTAACTGGCTCACAGAACAGACCCTGACTGTGGGGATGGAGTGGAACCGCGATGAACTGAACGATCCGGCTTCGATGCAGGCCACCACAACGACGGACACGCTGCCGGGGATGTCCGGCGATCCTTCGCAACGCAGCCCTAAAAACAGCGCCACGCTGACCGGTATTTATCTGGAAGACAATATCGAAGCGATGCCGGGAACCAATATTATCCCCGGCCTGCGTTTCGACTATCATAACGACTTCGGCAGCAACTGGAGCCCGAGCCTGAATCTGTCACAGGATCTGGGCGATATGTTTAAGGTTAAGGCGGGCATTGCCCGCGTGTTTAAGGCGCCGAACCTGTATCAGTCGAGCGAAGGCTACCTGCTCTCTACGCGCGGAAACGGCTGTCCGATAAGTATTGCGGAAGGCAATTGCTATCTTTTAGGTAACCCGGATCTCGACCCGGAAATCAGCGTCAACAAAGAGCTCGGCCTTGAGTTTAACCTCAACGGTTATAACGCCGGCATCACTTGGTTCCGCAACGACTACAAAAACAAGATCGTCTCCGGCACCGAGGTGCTGGGTAATACCGCCAGCGGAGCGAATATCCTGCAGTGGGAGAACGGCGGGAAAGCGGTCGTCGAAGGCCTTGAAGGCACGCTGCTGGTTCCGCTCATTGCCGATACGCTCAGCTGGCGCACCAACGCCACTTATATGATCAAATCGGAAAACAAAGATACCGGCAACCCGCTGTCCGTTATTCCGAAATACACCATCAATACCCTGCTCGACTGGCAGGTGACCAGCAAGTTCTCGGCTAACGTCAACTGGACCCTGTACGGTCGACAGAAACCGCGCGAATACGCGGAAATTCGTAACGAAAACGGGGTGCTGGCCACCAACGAAGTCGGCGCGTATTCTGTCGTCGGCGTCGGCGGCAACTATCAGCTAACCAAAGACCTGCGGCTGAATGCCGGGATCAGTAACCTCTTCGATAAGCAAATTTATCGGGAAAACGAAGGCGCTTCGACCTATAACGAACCGGGTCGCGCCTATTACGCTGGCGTCACGCTCTCTTTCTAACCCCCTCACGCCCGCTATAGCGGGCGTATTCCCCTATTCTCTCAACCTCATTTTCATAGTAGCATCCGCCTGATCGTCTTTGACCAGTACAGAGTAGAGAATGACAACAACAGATCTTGCGCCGAAGGGCGAATTGGTTTTACGCACCCTGGCGATGCCGGCGGACACCAACGCAAACGGCGATATTTTCGGCGGCTGGCTGATGTCGCAAATGGATATTGGCGGGGCCATTATGGCCAAAGAAATTGCCCACGGTCGCGTCGTGACCGTGCGCGTCGACGGCATGACCTTTTTGCGCCCGGTGGCGGTCGGCGACGTCGTGTGCTGCTACGCCAACTGCGTGAAGCGCGGCAATACGTCGATAACTATCAATATGGAAGTGTGGGTTAAGAAAGTGTCGTCTGAGCCCATCGGCCAGCGCTACAAAGCCACCGAAGCGCTGTTTATCTACGTCGCGGTGGATAATCAGGGAAAACCGCGCGCTCTGCCGACTCTGTGATTCAGCCGGCCCGGGGCATCCGGGCCGATTGTTTACAAAAAACCGAGTAAAGAAAAGAAGAAGTAGCCCAGCACAATAATAATTACCGGCAGGACGTACAGCGGAAAATACTGCACCAGGATGGTGTGGCGCGGCACCACAACGCGTGCGGAAATTTGTTCGCGCGTCAGCCCTTCCGTTCCTTTAGCCTGTTCCAGAATCAGCTGATCCTCAACGCCTTCGCGCAGAAACTTCGCCTGGCGCCCCATCCGCGCCCCGGAAGCCTGTAGCGCCATGCCGACGAACACCAGAATATAGATGATCCAGAAACCGATATTCATGCCGTGCTTAAAATCCGGCAGCGGCGAGTTGTACCAGAAGAAATTGAGGAACGGCGTGTTAAAGCGCATCATCTCGATCATCACATGAGCAAAGTCCATCATCACCGCGTCGATGCCCGGTTTTTTCTCGCTGTGCTCGTACATAAACTTCAGCACGGAGATCAGCGTCGAGATAACCGCCGGGATAAATACCACCCATCCCAGAAGTCGTTTAAGTACTGCAATGCGTCCAGCTTGTTGATACGTCATGGATTCCCCTTGTTAAGACGCCTATCCACTCTTAGTCTACCTTCGTCGGCGAATTTCGCCCAATAATGCGCGGTATGATATACCATGAGTGCCGATTCGTTATCTACTTACGCTACAGGAGAGGGACTTATGTCAGCCAGGCGCCAGATTCACGCCGCGATTTTTGATATGGATGGATTACTGATTGACTCCGAGCCGCTATGGGACAAAGCAGAGCTGGAGGTAATGGCCAGCCTTGGGGTGGATATTCGTCGCCGCAATGAAATGCCGGATATTCTCGGGCTGCGCATCGATTTAGTCGTCGACCTGTGGTTTGCCCAACAGCCGTGGCAGGGCCCGGACCGCGCGGAGGTCACCGCGCGGATCATCAATCGCGCTATCCAACTGGTGGAAGAGGCGCGTCCGCTGCTGCCGGGGGCGCGGGAAGCGGTGGCGATGTGTAAAGCACAGGGACTGAAAATTGGCCTGGCGTCGGCATCGCCGCTGCGAATGCTGGAAAAAGTCCTCGCCATGTTTGAACTACGCGACCAGTTTGACGCCCTCGCTTCCGCTGAAATGCTGCCGTACAGCAAACCGCACCCGCAGGTCTATCTGAACTGCGCCGCCAGTCTCGGCGTCAGCCCGATGAACTGCGTGGCGCTGGAAGACTCGGTCAACGGGATGATTGCCAGCAAAGCGGCGCGGATGCGCTCTGTCGTCGTACCGGAAGCGGAAAATAGCCATGACCCGCGCTTCGTGCTGGCCGACGTCAAGCTTGCCACCCTTGAATCTTTGACCCTGAGCGACCTGCTCGGCTAAAGGCATCGCTGATGATGGGGTTGCTGCATCGCCCCATTATCACAAAATTAAAACAGCGTTTCATTTTTATTTGTCTTTTCTTCTCCCGCCCTCTATGCTTGTCCCAACGGCGTTATTTGACGCATAAAATCAGCATACAGAGGTGCATATGGTACTGAACGCCTTTGACCTTACGGGCAAGGTCGCTATCGTGACGGGTTGTGATACCGGACTGGGCCAGGGAATGACGCTCGGCCTTGCGCAGGCCGGATGCGATATTGTCGGCGTCAATCGCCGGATCCCCCATGAAACCGCAGAGAAGGTTCAGGCGCTGGGCCGACGTTTTATGGCAATTCAGGCCGATCTGAGCCGTCAGGATCAGATCGCAGCCATTGTTACTCAGGCCGTGGCCGCCATGGGCCGGGTTGATATTCTGGTGAATAATGCCGGAACCATACGCCGCGCCGATGCGCTAACCTTTAGCGAAAAGGACTGGGACGACGTGCTTAACCTGAATCTGAAATCCGTTTTCTTTCTGTCTCAGGCGGTCGCCAGACAGTTCATCGCGCAGGGCGACGGCGGAAAAATTATTAATATCGCCTCAATGCTCTCATTTCAGGGCGGTATTCGGGTCCCGTCATACACCGCCTCCAAAAGCGGCGTGCTGGGCATTACCCGCCTGATGGCCAACGAATGGGCGGAACATCGTATTAACGTTAACGCCATCGCGCCGGGCTATATGGCTACCAATAATACCCAGCAGCTGCGCGACGATGCCGAACGCAGCAAAGAGATCCTCGACCGTATCCCGGCCGCACGCTGGGGTGTTCCGGAAGACCTGCAGGGACCGGTGGTCTTTCTTGCTTCCCAGGCGGCGGATTACATTAACGGCTATACCCTGGCGGTGGACGGCGGCTGGCTGGCACGCTGATGGTCTTGTGACAAAGAGTTACACCGTCACCTCTTCCGCACACTGTATAAAAACCCTATACTGTATGAATTGACAGTTTAGGGTGTTTATCATGACGGCGGAAGGCCACCTCCTCTTTTCTATTGCCTGTGCGGTATTTGCGAAAAATGCGGAATTAACCCCCGTGCTGGCCCAGGGTGACTGGTGGCATATCGTTCCGTCCGCCATCCTGACCTGTCTGCTGCCGGATATCGATCACCCCAAGTCGTTTCTCGGGCAACGATTAAGCTGGATATCAAAACCGATTGCCCGCGCCTTCGGCCATCGCGGCTTCACCCATAGCCTGCTGGTGGTCTTTGGCGCGGTGGCGATTTTCTCGTTGAAGGTTTCGGATAGCTGGATCGTCCCGGCGGATGCGGTTCAGGGCCTGGTGCTGGGCTACCTCAGCCATATTCTTGCCGACATGCTTACCCCTGCCGGGGTTCCGCTGCTCTGGCCCTGCCGCTGGCGCTTTCGCTTCCCTATTCTTGCGCCGCGCAAAGGTAATCAACTGGAGCGCGCGCTGTGCATGGCGCTGTTCATCTACGCCGTGTGGATGCCGCAAAACGTTGCCGAAAACAGCGCCGTTCGCTGGTCATCGGAGATGATAAATTCGCTGCAAACTACCTTTCATCGCTTTATTAGTCACCAGACTGGACGATAAAGCAGCGAATTATTCAAATAGTTATAATCAATTCCATTTGAATATAAGGAACGGATTACGCCTTCTGCTACCCTTGCCGTCATAAGAGTTGGTTATTGACCAACCTGGTGATAAAAGATATCAGGAGAACGGGGATGAACTTTCCATTAATAGCGAACGTAGTTGTGTTCGCGGTTTTACTGTTGGCGCTGGCCCAAACCCGCCATAAACAGTGGAGCCTCGCTAAAAAAGTGCTGGTCGGTCTGGTTATCGGCGTTATTTTTGGCCTGGCACTACAGCTAGTCTATGGCTCCGACAGCCCGGTGCTGAAGGACTCTATCCAGTGGTTTAATATCGTCGGTAACGGCTACGTTCAGCTGCTGCAAATGATCGTCATGCCGCTGGTTTTCGCCTCGATTTTGAGCGCGGTGGCCCGCCTGCATAACGCTTCGCAGCTGGGTAAAATCAGCTTCCTCAGTATCGGTACCCTGCTGTTTACTACGCTGATTGCGGCGCTGGTCGGGGTGCTGGTGACTAACATGTTTGGCCTGACAGCCGAAGGCCTGGTCCAGGGCAGCGCGGAAACCGCCCGCCTCAACGCCATTCAGAGTAATTATGCCGGTAAAGTCGCCGACCTGAGCGTCCCGCAGCTGATCCTCTCCTTTGTGCCGAAAAATCCGTTCGCAGATCTGACCGGCGCGAACCCGACGTCGATTATCAGCGTGGTAATCTTCGCTGCATTCCTCGGCGTCGCGGCGCTGAAGCTGCTGAAAGACGATATCGCCAAAGGCCAGCGCGTGCTGACCGCTATCGATACGCTGCAGAGCTGGGTGATGAAGCTGGTGCGTCTGGTCATGCAGTTAACGCCGTACGGCGTACTGGCGCTGATGACCAAAGTGGTTGCGGGCTCTAACCTGCAGGACATTATCAAGCTCGGCAGCTTCGTTATCGCCTCCTATATTGGTCTGGGCATCATGTTCGTGGTGCACGGCCTGCTGCTGGCGGTCAACGGCGTGAGCCCGCTGAAATACTTCCGCAAAGTCTGGCCGGTTCTGACCTTCGCCTTCACCAGCCGCTCCAGCGCGGCGTCTATTCCGCTGAACGTGGAAGCGCAAACCCGTCGTCTGGGCGTGCCGGAATCCATTGCCAGCTTCTCAGCATCGTTCGGCGCTACCATCGGACAGAACGGCTGTGCGGGACTCTATCCGGCGATGCTGGCGGTGATGGTCGCACCGACGGTCGGTATTAACCCGCTCGATCCGCTGTGGATTGCTACCCTGGTTGGCATCGTCACCGTCAGTTCCGCCGGCGTCGCAGGCGTGGGCGGAGGCGCGACGTTTGCCGCGCTGATCGTCTTACCGGCGATGGGGCTGCCGGTCACGCTGGTGGCGCTGTTAATCTCGGTTGAACCGCTGATTGATATGGGCCGTACGGCGCTGAACGTTAGCGGCTCAATGACCGCCGGTACCCTGACCAGCCAGTGGCTGCGCCAAACCGATAAAGCTATTCTCGATAGCGATGACGATGCAGAGCTGGCGCACCGCTAAGTCGATACGCCCTTCGCGTAGTCAGAAACTAAAAACCGCTGAATTTTCAGCGGTTTTTTATTGTTCCGGCTCATTCAGGCGTCGATTTCACCTTCCTGCCTCATTTGCGTCGCCCAGCGCTGCGCCGCTTCCGGCACGTTAAACGGTGGGGAGCGACGGAAACGTTCGTCGATCAGCACAAAGGCGACGTATTTACCCCGCAGAACCCAAACGTCGCGAAAACCATCCATTTTGACGGCGTGTTCCGGCGGCGCAGGCTCCACTCGAGGCACGTAGCTAATGACCTGACGATTTTGTTGGCGAAGTGGTTTCATGACAAATAAATTCACTAAATACGGCGGTAAACAGAAACCCCTATCATAGCCGAAAACGCCCGCTTTCGTCGCCCCCTGCTTGTGGTCCTTTAGTAGCAAAACTCTTATAAAAATATATTCTTGAAATGATGTTCTACAATTAGAAGGGTTTTGGTTTAGCAAAGACCATTTTCAGTAATGAAAGCAGGAGCGTGCAATGTCTGATAAACCCCATAACCCGAAATCCCCTCAATCACCGGTGCATGATGACCGGGCGGCAAAACCTGGCCTGGGCGCATTAGCGCCAGAAGATCAGGATTGGCAGCCCACACCGCACCCGACCGCGCCGGGCGAAGAGCCGACGGCGCCGGGTAGCATGAAGGCCCCGGATACGACCAACGAAAAGCTCGATGCCCTCGAGAAACAGCGTAAAGGCGGTGAGAATGCTGCGCTTACGACCAATCAGGGTCTACGCATCGCTGACGACCAGAACTCGCTGCGCGCGGGTCAACGCGGCCCCACGCTGCTGGAAGATTTTATCCTGCGTGAAAAAATAACCCATTTTGACCATGAACGAATTCCCGAGCGCATCGTTCATGCCCGCGGCTCCGCTGCGCACGGCTATTTCCAGGCGTACAGCGATTTAAGCGACATCACCAAAGCGGCTTTCCTCTGCGACCCGCAGAAAAAAACGCCGGTATTCGTCCGTTTTTCCACCGTTCAGGGCGGCGCTGGCTCCGCCGATACGGTGCGCGACATCCGCGGTTTTGCCACCAAGTTTTATACCGACGAGGGTATCTTTGACCTGGTCGGCAACAACACGCCGATCTTTTTTATCCAGGATGCGATCAAGTTTCCCGATTTTGTCCATGCGGTGAAACCGGAACCGCACTGGGCCGTCCCGCAGGGGCAAAGCGCGCACGATACCTTCTGGGATTACGTCTCGCTGCAGCCTGAAACGCTGCATAACGTCATGTGGGCGATGTCGGACCGCGGGCTACCCCGCAGCTACCGTACCATGGAAGGGTTTGGCATCCACACCTTCCGCCTGATTAACGCGGAAGGTAAAGCGACCTTCGTGCGCTTCCACTGGAAGCCGGTCGCGGGTAAGGCCTCCCTGGTGTGGGATGAGTCGCAAAAGCTGACCGGCCGCGACCCCGATTTCCATCGTCGTGACTTATGGGAATCGATTGAAGCCGGAGATTATCCTGAGTACGAGCTGGGATTACAGCTGATCCCGGAAGAGGATGAATTTGCTTTTGATTTCGATCTGCTGGATCCCACCAAGCTCATCCCGGAAGCGTTGGTTCCGGTGCAGCGCGTCGGTAAGATGGTCCTTAATCGCAACCCGGATAACTTCTTTGCCGAAAACGAACAGGCGGCCTTCCATCCCGGGCATATCGTTCCAGGAATAGACTTCAGCAACGACCCGCTGCTGCAGGGCCGACTCTTCTCCTATACCGATACGCAGATTAGCCGCCTCGGCGGGCCGAATTTCCATGAAATTCCGATTAATAAACCCACCTGCCCGTATCATAATTTCCAGCGCGACGGCATGCACCGGATGGATATCGATACCAACCCGGCAAACTATGAACCTAACTCCATCAATAACAACTGGCCGCGGGAGACGCCGCCGGCCGCTAAACGCGGCGGCTTCGAATCTTATGCCGAGCGGATTGACGGAGAAAAAATTCGCCAGCGTAGCCCTTCCTTTGGCGAGTATTACTCTCAACCCCTGCTATTCTGGCGTAGCCAGACGCCAATTGAGCAGCAGCATATTATCGACGGATTCAGCTTCGAGCTGAGCAAGGTTGTCAGAGAGTGGATCCGCGAGCGGGTGGTCGATCAGCTGGCGCATATCGACCTGCAGCTGGCTCAGGCCGTAGGTAAAAACCTGGGTATTGAGCTCACGGACGAACAGCGCAGCATTACGCCGTCGCCGGATGTCAACGGCCTGAAAAAGGATCCGACGCTAAGCCTGTACGCCATTCCCAGCGGCGACGTGAAAGGCCGGGTGGTGGCGGTACTGCTTAACGATCGTCCGGTTGCCAAAGAGCTGCTGACTTTGCTCAAGTCGCTGAAAGTGCACGGGGTACATGCCAAGTTACTCTATTCACGAATGGGGAAAGTGCAGGCCGATGATGGCACCGAGCTGCCGGTAGCCGGAACCTTTGCCGGCTCGCCATCGCTGACCGTGGATGCAGTCATCGTTCCCGGCGGCGATCTGCAAAGTCTGAGCAGCAACGGTGATTTCAACTATTACCTGCTGGAAGCATACAAACACCTGAAGCCGATTCTGCTGGCAGGCGATGCACGGCAGTGCAAAGCGCCGCTGCAGGTTGCCGATCAGGGCGAAGAAGGCATTGTTGAGACCGATGCCATTGATAGCCAATCAATGGATGAACTGATCACCCTGATGGCGGCGCATCGGGTGTGGTCGAGAAGCGCTAAAATCGCCGCGATCCCGGCGTAAAAAAAGCCCGGCAGAGATGCCGGGCTTCTCACTTCCCTTTATACATCGCGGTAGGTTCCAAGCCGGTAGCCGCGCTCGGCAATCGCATACTTCAGCGACCCGGCGGTCAGCACATCTAGTTCGGTCAGTCGCGGATAGCAGTAGGCGCTGCCCATTATCGTGTTATCCACGAACGCCGGGTGACACATCACCTCCAGCGATTTTTCCTCACGCTGGACAGAGGCATCCAGGGTTTGCAGAAACAGCGCTTCCGAAACCCCTTCCCCGTAGAACTCGCTGGCAAATCCATCACTACTGCGCGCGGCATCCTGCGCCAGGCCTGACAGCGTCGCTAGCTGGCGGTCGATCCGCAGCGCCACGCCCTTCTCGCGGGCAAACGCCGCGACGATGGGGTAGATCTGCGCGATCATATGGACATGATGATGGCTGTCGATATGCGTCGGTTCATGGCCAAACAGCTCGACAAAACGCTGATACTGACGCTCCAGTTCGTGGGCGATTTCGTCCAGCGGCAGGCTGCCCTCTTCCGCCATCTGCCAAATCCACTTTCCAAAGCGCCCTTCGCGGGTTAGCCCCGGCATCGCCGCCAGCGGCTCGCCCAGCGTCAGGACAAAGTGCATCCCAACAGCCAGCTCTGGGACGCAGCGGCTAAGCTGGGCAGCGTGGCTAATCGCCGCGCCGTTGACCAGCGCCGTCGTGGAGGTGACCACACCGTTCTTGCAAGCTTCGATAATGCCGTAGTTTTGCCCCCTGCTGAGGCCAAAATCATCGGCATTGACGATTAACACGCGTTCCATTAGCCGCTCCCGTTACTGTTTCAGTTTTTCGATAGTCGCCGCAAAGTTTGGCAGCCACTGCTCGTGCGCGAGGATCATCTCCCGCGCCAGCTTTTCAGCATCGCGATCGGAGTGGATCAGCGGGCTCAGATTAAGCGCCAGCAGCACATCGTCCAGTTTACCGCTGATAGCCGCTTCGCTGGCCGCAACTTCAAAACCTTTAATGGTGTAAATCAGCCCCAACACTTTCTCATCGAAATGCGTGATGCGCGGAGTTGGTTTCGCGCCGTCGCGGCCCAGCGTACAGGTCATCTCGACCGCCCAGTCTGCCGGGATGTTATCAACGTGACCATGATGCGGCACGTTCACGTAATGCTCGGCCTGCTTGTCATTATAAATGGCGTTAATCACTTCACAGGCCGCGTCGGAATAATACGCCCCACCGCGCTGTTCCAGTTCTTTCGGCTTAACGTTCAGATCCGGATCTTTGTACAGCTCAAATAGCTGTTTCTCAACCTTCTGCACCACCTGCGCGCGCGCACCGCCTTTGTAGTATTCGCCCATTTCAATCGCCAGCATCTCTTTTGGCTTAAAGTAGTAGAGCAGATAGGAACAAGGGATCAGACGCAGCGAACGAAGCAGTCCTTCGCTAAAGGGTAAATCAAAAATATTTTTCACCGAGTTAGCGCTCAATCGACCCGATGCCACGCCGTCCAGCAGCTCGTCAAAGCGTGAAACGCCGTTAACCAGTACATCGCGCACAAATACCAGATGGTTCAGGCCAAACAGATCGATATTGAGCTCATCGCTCGGGCTCAGCTGCAGAACGTCGGTGATAAACATCTTCATGCCAATCGGAATATTGCACACGCCGATAAAACGCTTGAAGCCGGTATGACGATAAACCGCTTCGGTGACCATCCCCGCCGGATTGGTAAAGTTAATGACCCAGGCATTCGGACAGACTTCCTGCACATCTTTCACAATGTCAAAAATGACCGGAATAGTGCGCAAACCTTTAAACAGTCCGCCCGCGCCGTTGGTTTCCTGGCCTAAATAGCCGTGGCTCAGCGGGATACGCTCGTCCTTCTCGCGGGCCTTGAGCTGGCCAACGCGCAGCTGGGTCGTTACGAAATCTGCGCCTTCCAGCGCCGCGCGGCGATCGAGGGTCTTGTAGACTTTCATCGGCACGCCGGCTTTTTCCACCATGCGCTGGCACAGCGCATGGATAATATCGAGCTTTTCCTGCCCTTCCGCGACGTCCACCAGCCACAGTTCGCTAATCGGCAGTTCATGATAACGCTTCAGGAACCCTTCCAGTAATTCCGGGGTATAGCTGCTGCCGCCGCCGATAGTCACTACCTTCAATTTCTGGCTCATCTTTTTCTCCCTTGCGGATAACGCGTATGCGACACCCGCTCTCCGTGTAAATACGGACAGTTAATTTGAATATTTAGACCGCGCGGACTATTCCGCGCCCGGTTAATTAATACTGGTGAGGTGTTTCCGATAGCTGCTGGGGGTAAAAGAAGTCAGCTTCTTGAATGTTTTAATAAACAAACTTGGGCTACTGTACCCCGACTCATAGGCAATATCGGTCACCGAGTAGTTGGTTATCTCTAACTGTTTTTTAGCGAAGTTGATGCGAATATCGTTAATCATCTGCATCGGCGTTTTGGCGTAATAACGCTGGGTTGCCCGAGTTAAGTACTCCTGGGTTTTCCCGGAAAGTTCAACCATATTCTCCAGCGCCCCCTCGCCAAACTTAAGCTTATCGTGCATCCCCTCCACGGTATTTTTCAGCCATTGCGGAATGACGTCTTCCGCAGGCTCTTCACGATAATGTCGGAGCCGATTCAGAGTATAAAAGGAGACCAGCTCGATAAATTCGTCAAATTCAGTTTCGCGAAAATTCAGTGATGCAATAACCGACTCAATATAACTGAGAAAAGTACTTTTAACGGCATAGACCTGAGAAGCAACCAGACCAAACGGCAGCAGCGGCAGATAGTGTTTTTCAAAGAAACTTTTGCTGATACCAACGTTCAGAATGCGCGTCGCGCCAAATTCATAAAAGCTTTGGTGGTGCGACCCCATTGGGATAAAAACGAAATCCCCGCGCTCCAGCAGCACCCGCTTGCCATTAATAACCTGATAATAGCGCCCGGTTAAAACGATGGTGTACTCGTAATAATCATGCTGGTGAAGCCCGCTTACGCTCTCCGTTTTGTTATAGATGACCACATGAAAGTTTTTGCCGTTAAAGAGTTGTTGCTCCCGGGCGGTACTGATTTCAGTGGTCATCATCTTTGGTTGCCTCATCGTGTCGATGACCTATTGTACCTTCTCGTGCAGCTCAATCAATTCGGCAACCAGCTCACGTGCCAGCATTGAGGTCATCAGATGATCCTGCGCATGCACCAGCACCAGGCTCACCTTCATTTTGCCTTCTCCCTCATCGCTCTCAATCAGCTGGGTCTGCACCAGATGCGCTTCGCTCAGCGCCATGCGCGACTGTTCCATCATGGTTTTAGCCGCCGCAAAATCTCCCTGCTTTGCCTGCTTCAGCGCGGCATAAGCCAGACTACGCGCTTGTCCGGAGTTGATAATCAGCCCCATCACCACCTCTTCGAGGTCGTTTACCGCGGTCTCTTCTGCTGCGATGTTATCCAGATCAAACATAATGACTCCCTTAATTTGCCAGACGGTACGGGAAACTTCCCGTACCGCTCGATATTAGAATTTCAGTGCGTTAGCGATATCTTCTTCGCTCTCTTCCTGCTCAATGACGCCCTGCGCTTTGTTGGAAATAACCACAAACGGCAGGTAGACCAGGGTCGATACAGCAAGGTTGAACAGGGCCAGCAGCAGAGCTGCGACGCTACCGTTAGTGTTAAAGAAGGCGCCTAAACCGGTCGGCATAGTCCACGGCGCGATGTTGGTAATCGGCGGGATGATGCCCAGGGTATACGCCGTCATGGTGATGGCCGCCAGCAGAGGCTGAATCAGAATGAACGGAATAAACATCACCGGGTTCATGATAATCGGCAGACCGAAAAGGATAGGCTCGTTAATCTGGAAGATGCCGGACGGCAGCGCCAGTTTCGCCACCTGACGATGATCCTCGCGGCGGGAAGCGATAAAGATGGCGATGATCAAGCCCAGCGTCGCGCCGGTACCGCCGAGGAAAATGTAGGAATCAAGCATCGGCTTGGCCCACATATGGAAGCTCTTACCCGCCGCCAGCGCGGCTTCAACGGAGCCGTACTGCTGATAGGTTGCGATGTTTTCCAGCGCCCATGGCGTCATAATGCCGCTATCGAGCGCCGACAGCGCCAGCGACCCGTGTACGCCGAAGAACCACAGCAGCGAGGTGAAAATAACGTATGCCCAGCCTACCACGGCACCCATTGAGGCCAGCGGCGTGGAGATAGTGTCCATGATGATCTGGTGGAAGTTCGTTCCCCAGTGGGTCAGCGCCCAGGAGATAATCCCCATAATAGACAGGATAATAAAGGCCGGGATAACCGCTGAGAATGAACGGGAGACCGAAGCCGGCACGCTGGACGGCAGCGTAATCACCCAGTTGCGATGAACGATAAAGGTGAACATCTCGGCAACGACCAGACCGATTACGATACCAGAAATAATGTTGGCACCGCCTAACCAATTCGCGCCAACGGCGTAGGCTTCCCCGACGCTATAAGGCGTAACGGTCATAAATGCCGCAACCGCCAGCAACCCGGCCGCCATTGGGTCAACTTTACGCTCTTCAGCTAAAGCCGAACCAATAAAGAAAGGCGCCATCAGCGACATAATACCTAGCGTACCGTTATAAACGTTGCCGCCGATAGCTTTAAAACCGTTCAGTGTTTCGATTGTCGAGGCATCCAGACGGATGCCCATTGAATAAAAGAATGAACCGTCGCCAAAGCTCAAAAATACGTTATTAATTAAAACAAACATGGCCCCGGCTAACGTCAATGGCATTAACTTAATAAAGCCGTTTTTAATTGCATTGACGTGAGGTTGCCTTCCTATTCTGACCGCAAACGGAAGGAGTACCTTTTCAAGCGAATCAATCACTTTACTCATAATAAATACCCTTTAAGGCCGCAATGTAATTATTGCGGCAATGATAGATGAAATTACTCTTTGACGGGAAAATAAACTCGGGGTATTTCGGACAGCAAATAGTTAAAACACACCCTCACGAAATTTTAACCATTGCCATCCGAAATATGTCGAGTTTTAAAATATAAATTATTGCGCAGCAGCTTTCTTAATGGCCGCAACGGCCGCTTTCAGAACACCTAAACCATCGATCTTACCGTACAGCACGGAATCAATAACTTCTACGGGTTTATTTGGTAGTAAACGTTGAATGTCCGGCAGCATATAGGAAATCTGTGGGCCTAATAATACGACATCAGCATCAGGTCCTTTTTCACCGGCCAGAGTCTCGGGAAATGCTTCAATAATAACCGGCACTTCATACTTCTCGGCCTGAGCACGCATTTTCGAGACCAGCAGTGATGTAGACATCCCAGCAGAACAGAACAGGTAGATATGTTTCTTTTCCATGAACGCTTCCTCAATTTGTGTGACCGGGTCTCCTGAGCGCATCGTTGATGCCGGAGAGGCGGTAAGAGATGTTTCTTTGAATTAGTATTGTTTATGCATTGAGTATACGGCATCGTTCATCGGCAGGATAATTCCTCCTTGAACAGAATTGTCTCTCATTGACCTCGCGTTTTGACTGCCCTCACATTTCCCTCAAATAATTCGCGCAATTAAATAAGCATCAGCGCTCATAAAAAAGCCCGACCAATGGTCGGGCTTTCGTAGGAATCAGCACTATGGCGGGATGTTACTTACTGTTGCGCGGGTCGGTATCGTATTCAGCGCAGGTCTGATAACCAGAATTCATCACACGGCCGGTTTCATCCAGCGCGACGAAGTAGGTTTCAATTTTACCATCGCGTTGACCCAGGATGTATGTCTGACAGGTACCGCGTGCGTGGATCATCGTCACTTCTGATGAAGGTTTACCAGCAATTTGCGCAACCTGCGCGCGGGTCATGCCTTTTTTAACGTCTTTAACCACCGGCTGGGTGAACTGATCTTTAGTACGGTCATAGGCCGTACACCCTGCCAGCATGGTTAATACAGCTGCTGCGCCCAGAAATCCTGCAAAATGCTTGTTCATATTCCATCCTCTTTTTTTTGGCGTGTAAATAAGCCTGGAATAAATATCGTTATTTTTCAAGCCGAAGGTGGAAATGAAGCGAAATTAAGATCTTTCCAATAATAAAGCCCGTTCCGTTGAGGTTGCCTGCTTTTGCTACACTCAAAATTGTGATCCTTGTCGTTTTACCGTCAAAGAGGTAGGTTAAACCTCTGCTGATTGCCATACAGATTCACTTTCCGGAGGGCGCGATGACGCTACAACAAGAGATTATTCAGGCGCTGGGCGCTAAACCCCAGATCGATGTCGAAGCCGAAATACGCTGCAGCGTAGACTTTTTGAAGTCCTATCTGCAGAAATACCCTTTTATTAAATCACTGGTCCTCGGCATCAGCGGCGGCCAGGACTCCACGCTTGCCGGTAAGCTCTGCCAGCAGGCAATCAATGAGCTCCGCGCCGAAACCGGTGACGACAGCCTGCAGTTTATCGCCGTTCGCTTGCCGTACGGCGTGCAGGCGGACGAGCAGGACTGTCAGGACGCCATCGCTTTTATTCAGCCGGACCGTGTATTAACGGTCAATATTAAGGGCGCCGTGCTGGCCAGTGAACAGGCGCTGCGCGAAGCCGGCATTGAGCTTAGCGACTTTGTTCGCGGCAACGAAAAAGCCCGCGAACGCATGAAAGCGCAGTACAGCATCGCCGGGATGACCCACGGCGTGGTGGTAGGTACCGATCATGCTGCGGAGGCTATTACTGGTTTTTTCACTAAATACGGCGACGGCGGCACGGACATCAACCCTCTTTTCCGCCTCAACAAACGTCAGGGCAAACAGCTTTTGGCCCATCTGGGGTGTCCGGAGCACCTGTATAAAAAACTGCCGACCGCCGATCTTGAGGACGACCGCCCCTCCCTGCCGGACGAAGTGGCGCTGGGCGTGACCTACGAGAACATCGACGACTATCTGGAAGGTAAAACGCTGGACGAGAAAGTCGCGAAAACGATCGAAGGCTGGTATCTGAAAACCGAGCACAAACGCCGCCCGCCAATCACCGTCTTCGACGACTTCTGGAAAAAATAACCCATCCCCCCTCGCCCCGACTCCGGTTGGGGTGATTTATTGTCCTTTTCGCTCCGCCCTTCCCCTGCTATACTGGATAAATAAACAGCACCAGGAGCAATAGTGGCAAGAAGGCAATCCGCCCCGCGTCTCGAATTTGAAGCGGCGGCAATCTATGAGTATCCCGAACATCTGCGTCCGTGGCTTGAGGCTCTGCCCAGGCAGCCGGGGGTATATCTGTTTCACGGCGAAAGCGATACCCTTCCGCTCTATATCGGCAAAAGCGTTAATATCCGCAGCCGGGTGTTGTCGCATCTGCGCACCCCCGACGAAGCGGCTATGCTGCGCCAGTCACGACGCATCACCTGGCAACGGACGGCGGGCGAGCTCGGCGCACTCCTGTTAGAAGCGCAGCTCATTAAGGAACAGCAGCCTCTGTTTAATAAACGTCTGCGGCAAAACCGGCAGCTGTGCTCATTGCGCCTGGCTGACGCCCGACCGCAGGTGGTTTACGCCAGCGAGCTGGATTTCTCGCGACAAAGCGATCTCTATGGCCTTTTTGCCAATCGCCGCGCCGCGCTGCAGGCGCTGCAAAAAATTGCCGACGAGCATCGCCTTTGTTATGGATTAATGGGACTCGAGCCGCTCAACCGCGGGCGCGCCTGCTTTCGCTCGGCGCTGGGCCGCTGCGCAGGAGCCTGCTGCGGGAAGGAGAGCGTTGAAGCGCACCAGCAGCGTTTGGTGGAAAATATGCAAAAAATGCAGCTGGTATACTGGCCATGGGCCGGGGCGATCGCGCTGGAAGAGCGCAGCGAGGATATGACGCAGTACCATATTATTCAAAACTGGCTATGGCTGGGCGCCGTAGAATCCCTGTCGCAGGCCTCATCGCTCACGCGCCTGGCGGCAAAATTTGACCATGATGGTTATAAAATACTGTGTAAACCGCTGCTTAGCGGCCGCTATAAGCTGCATCCGCTGTAAAACTGACCGTGGGCCACCTCTGTCCTGACGAACAGATCATATCGCATTCCCTGGTGATATGGCCTTGCCCGGTTTAAAAACTGCTGCCATACGCGTTTCCCGTCAGTCCGGTAAGACCTGCCGGGAAACGCACGATGCCGGCATAAGATCCCGCAGTAGGTTATCGGGGCGTCTCCCTTAATTACCAGCCTCCTCCACCGCCTCCGCCTGAGCCGCCGCCGGATGAACCGCCACCGGAAGAGCCGGAACCGCTATAGCCTGAACCCGATGATGAACCGCCCCCTGAACCGCTGGTCGGCGAGGATATAGAGGAGGTTCGACAGGACTCGCTGAAATGATGCACGCTTTCCCAGCCAGCACCGGCAAACGCTTCCGACAGAGCGCCAGTACTACTCAGATAGTGGGCAAAGGTGTTCGCCCAGGTTTTCCCCACGCCAAGCGCCAACGCTACGGGCAGTAGTTCTTCAAAATGGGAGATCATCTGCGCAGGCGGGTAAATAATCTGATAGCGGTTCTTTTCAGCGGTGCCAAGATACAGCTTCAGTCCTTTGGCGACGGCCAGCTCATCCAACCCGCGCTGCGTATAACGAGGCGTTTTCCAGCCAACAAAAACGCACAGGGCGAACGCCATCAGCAGCGCGCCAATATATCCGGCGGGAAGTTGGGTTATGGGCAACATTCCCAACAGAAAATTGCTTCCGCCGAGCATCGCTAAAATACCAAAAGAGGCACAAAACAGTACCGGGGCGGGGCCCCAGTCGCGCCACATCTCCCGAGGATGACAAAGAAACCGCAAGAAAAAAGCCAGCAGCGAACCGCCGATCAGCATAAAAACTGCGGCCGGTATCGTCAGCAGCGCGGCCTCCGCATTAACCCAAAGACCGCACGCTACCGGAACAAGCAGCGCAATGTAGATGCAGCGCCGCAGCGGTTGCCCCCATTTACGAAAGAGTTTAGCCCGCTGTTCTTCACAACGCGTCTCCTGACGTTTACGCGCACTCTGCACTGACCGCTGATGGGCCTTACTAAGATCGATATTTTTCTGTTTGCCTTTAAATAGGGTGCTTAATAGCTGGAGATCGTCTCTGTTTAACCGTCTGTTTCCCTCAACGGGGAGGCGGGTCAGCCGTTGTTTGATGCCGGAATTTAATCGCCACGGGCTGCGGGATGGATTTTTGTCGCTCGTCAGCGTCATCCCGCGTTTCGCGACCAGCGCTAATAAATCGCTGCTAAAAGCCACATCATCATATTTACGCCGGGTAATAAAACGCAGGTGGCCTGGCGACATGGAGGCAGGCAGCGAAAAGAGCGGCACAACAGGCGGCATTCTCAACCCGGCCTGGGTGACGTTTTTCCGCCACCAGAGCAGATAATAAACGAGCATGAACAGCAGCGGCAGCCATATCACCCAGGTTTTCAGGTTGGGGAAAAGTAAATGCACCAGCGGCGAAGCGGCCTCCGGCGCCGGAGCGCGGGCAAGTATCTCCCGCGGCCAGGTATAAACAACCGTCAGCCCCTCCCCCTTTGCCAGCGGACGCAGAGAGCGCACGCTACCGTCGGGCAGAATCGTTGCGTTGTGCTCTTTCGCGCCAGCGATCCCTGTATAAACATCAATTGAGCGCAGCCTGGCATCTTTGGCGTCAGCGTTGAGATTTGCGGCGCTATCCGGTAGCGCCAGGCTAAAGCTGGCCTTGCTAATTGGCCAGGCCCAGTCATTGCCCGTCACGTTCCAGTACAGTTCATCCCACTGGGGAAATCGGCTGAAATGGTTGCTGATTTGATAGCGAATCCGATAGTGATAGATCCCTGGTTTTAATATCTTTTCGCCGCTGCCGATACATACCGTCAGGCTTTTTGCTGCCTCATCAAGGCTAAATGGCTCAGAGACGCCATCGCGCGACACCGATTCGATCGTATAGTCAACACGGAAGATTTTGCCATCCTGGCGGTTCCACGTGAGGGGAAGCGTGCGCAAAATCCCTCGCCGAATCTCCTTCCCCAGGGCAAGTACCTTGATATTCTCCTCAATCGCCATGCTGCCGTTCGGGCTAAAGCGCGCCCGGGAATCAAAAGAGAGGATATGTTCATACGCCGGAATAGCGCCAGCGGGGAGTTGAGAAGCATCTCTAATAATAATCGGGTTGTTTGCGGAGAATGCTGCGCTGGCAGGCAGCAGCAACAGCAATACGAACGCGCGCACTACCCGCAGAGTTATACAGAGCATTTAATCACTCCATCCGTGGAGATTGAGCTTCTTCCGGTGAGTCCAGTTCAAAGAAAGCTTCTGCTTTAAATTTAAATAGTCGCGCCAGCAGCAGGCTGGGGAAAGACTCGACCAGAATATTCATATCGCGCACCGTACCGTTGAAATAGCGGCGAGCCATCTGCAGCTGCTCTTCTATTTCATTAAGCGATTGCTGTAATGAGAGGAAGTTGTCGCTGGCTTTGAGTTCCGGCCAGGCTTCGCCGAGCGCGAAAATACGTCCCAGCGTAGCGGAATAGTGGCGTTCGCTGTCGGCTATCTGTTTGGTGCTGCCGACCAGTACGCTACGCTGGCGGCCCAGCTCTTCCAGCAATTCCTTTTCGTGCTGTGCATAGCGTTTCACCAGACTCAGTAGATTGGGCGCCAGATCGTGGCGGCGCTTAAGCTGTACAGCGACGCCGCTCCAGGCCTCGTCTTTGAAACGACGCAGGGAGATAAAGCGGTTATAGGTCATGATAACCCAGACGAGGACGACAACAAGGACGGCGAGGCCGATATACATTTCCATATGCAAAATCCGAAGCGATAGCGGGCAGCAGAGTCAGGGTGACTGCGCCCATGATAACGGTTGAAGCCTCATCCTCGCATATTCGCCCCTGTCGGGTAAATCAGGTTTCACCGGCGTTTTGCCGTTGCCCCGCAGCAGATGCAGATAAAAAAACCGCCGGCCCTGCCCAAAGCCTGTTGGCATTCTTGGGCAAGACCGGCGGTCTTAAGTCAGCGCGCTGAATTATTCAGCTGGTGCAGGCATTTTACCTTCCGGCGCTTTACGATCTGTCAGATGCTTCTCAAAATTAGCATTGAACTGTTTTTTCTGTTCCGGGGTCAGAATGTTGTAAATCTTGTTCTGAGTTTCCAGTCGAGCCAGCGCCATTTCTTTATGCTGGGCTTCCATTTTATCAATCTGCGCTTCCGCTTTTGCCTTATCGAAGGTATCGCTGGCAACCAGTTCATGCATCGCGCGGCGCTCATCCAGGGACGGACGCTTCATATTGTCGCGCTGGCTCTTCATGATGTCGCGAATTTGCGTTTTCTGCGCGTCGGTCAGGTTCAGACCTTTAAACATCATTTCATGTGGGCCCGCCGGGCCGCGCTTATGATGCATCATCGGCGCGGTCTCGCCTGAGGTTGCCGTAGTATCAGCCGCGTGAGCCAGGTTAGCCGCGCCAAGAGCCAGAGTAGAGGCAACAAACAGAGCTGTAATCTTTTTCATCGTTCAATCCTTACTTTGCGTTATTCTTACGGCGCGTTGCCGTGTTGACGAGATTAACTTTACGACGTTTATCGTCAATTAGTCAGAGCAAGCGTAAAACATTGAAAGTATAAAAAACAGTTTCTGACCAATTATGGAGAAAATAAGGATTATGGGGAGATAATTGCAAGAAAAAATAATTAACAGGCTGTTTTGTCGAGAAATTATGAAGACTATAAACCAGCGCAGATTAAAAACAAAGCATTTATCCAGGAATAATCCGCAATCAGCCGATAGCGCACAAAAAATTAAGATCTAAAGGAAAAAACAGCCGGCAAAATAAATGCCATCGCCCACCGGGGCGACAGCATATTCAGAAGCGTTCGAGCATCAGCCCGGCTCGCTGGCCAAAAGCTACGTCGGGGTTGGGAAACAGCACATATTCTGGCTCCTTAGCCGCGACATAGCGGGTTTCGCCATCTTCAGCCAGCAGCGTCCCGGCAGAAAAGGGGGTGAAGTTTAGCGTCTGCGCCGACATATGCAGCTGAAATTTGTCGCTGCTGCGGGTAATTTGCTGCACCACTCTGTAGCGCAGCGGCGAATCACCGGCAGCCAACGCCCTCTCGCCGGCCAGCAGACGCGCCAGCGCGCGCTGCGTCGCGGCAAACTGGCTGAGATCGTTGTCGCCAAAAGGAAGCGCTTTTCCCAGTTCCAGCGTGCAGGAGTGCGCGCCGAAACGTTCGCTACTGAAATGGGTAAAGGTGCCGCCCGGCTGCTGATGAAAGACCAGCGCTTCCAGGCCAGCCGCCCCCAACCAGCCCAGGAATGCTTCATCCCACGGCTTATCGCGCGCTGGCAGGACGCCAAAGCGCGTATGCAGCGATCCGCGAATAGCGGTATGTAAATCCAGGTGCCAGCGCTCACCGCTACCCGGCGCATAAAAGCGCGCCAGCGCATGCTCCAGTTGCCGGGCGCGAGCGGTTTCATCGCTGACGCTGAAAGCCCGCCAGCGCTCACCAAACATTCGATTAATATCGCTGTGCAGATAGCGTTTATTGGCCCTCAGCGCCGAAGGATTGCCGAAGACCACCAGCAACCGCCAGCGTAACGGCAACTCCCCGCAGAACAACTGACGCAGCAGTAAATCCGTGATTTCGACCGGCGCGGTTTCGTTACCGTGGATCCCGGCGGACAATACCAGCGAGCGCTCGCAGGGCTCATGGGGAATGAGCTGCAGTATACCGCAGTCAATCCAGTGCCAGCGGAAGTGCGCCGTTTGGCCATGAAAATGGTGGGGCAAACGCCCAGCCAGCGTTAATGCCAGAAAGTCGTCCACGACATCTCCTTATTGCTGAAACGGATATACGGAGCCGAGGCGCAGGATTTGCGTCAGGCGGTCGAGCGCTTCGCGACCTTCGCGCAGCAGCTGCGGATCCGCAAGGTCGGCCTGGGTCAGGCGATCGCGATAGTAGCGGTCTACCCAATCATTCAAAGTGGCGAACAGCGCGTCGTCGATCATGACCGCCGGATTCACCGCTCGTCGCTCGTTCTCAGTCAGCACCACCCGAAGACGCAGGCAGGCCGGGCCACCGCCGTTGGCCATGCTCTCGCGCAGGTCGTAAACCTGAAGCTCATCAATCGGGTTATCGCCCTCCACCAGCCGGTTCAGATAACGCCAGACGCCCGGATGCTCCTGCGCTTCCAGCGGCAGAATCAGCCGCATTCCGCCCTCGCGTTTGCTCAGCAGCTGGCTGTTGAACAGATAGGTCGCCACCGCCTCTTCTACCGATACCTGACCCGTCGGCACCACAAGCGGCGTAAAACCAGCAACCCGCTCCGTCAGCTGCTGCAGGAGCTGCGGCTGATCGACAAACGCCTGCTCGTGGCAAAACAGCACCTGCTGATTGCTTACCGCAATCACATCGTTATGAAATACGCCCTTATCAATCACCGCCGGGTTTTGACGGGCGAAAATCACTTGCCGGGGGTTGACCTGGTTGAGGCGGGCAACGGCCTGGCTGGCCTCCAGCGTCTGCCGCGCCGGGTAGCGCTGCGGGCTCTCTTCCCCACCCTGCTGACGACCGTAAATAAACAGCTGCACGCCAGGGGCGCCGTAGTCGCCGCCGAGACGGTTATGGTTTGCCGCCCCTTCATCACCGAACAGCGAGGCCTGGGGTAGCGCGCCGTGTACTGCAAACCGCTGCTCATCGGGGAAAATAGCCTTCAGCAAAGCCTCGGTGGTAGGCGCTTCGCTGGCGCGGTGGAATTTATCATTGAGGTTGGCGACGGTCAGATGCACCCGGCCGTCCAGCGAATCCGCTGATGGCGAGACCGTAGCGGCGTTGGCCACCCACATTGATGAGGCTGAACTGGCCGCCGAGAGGAGCTCGGGCGCCTGACGCGACGCTTTTTCCAGCACCTGCTCATCGCTACCGCTAAAGCCAATCTGGCGCAACAGGGGGATGTTTGGCCGCTCCTGCGGCGGGATGATCCCCTGCGGATAGCCCGCATCCGCCAGGGCTTTCATTTTTTTCAGCCCCTGCTTTGCCGCCAGCTGCGGATTTGACACCCGATAGCGGTGTTTGGTCGAAGCCTCGTTGCCGAAAGATAATCCCGCATAGTGATGGGTCAGGCCCGGCAGCCCGTCAAAGTTCACTTCCCAGGCGTTCATTGTGAGCTCTCCTGGCCAAAATCCAGACCCGGGCTGAGCGCGACCGGGAGCGACAGCTCCGGCGATTCCAGGCTGGCCATCGGCCAGGCGCAATAATCTGCGGCGTACCAGGCCCCCGGCCGATGGTTACCGGAAGCGCCGGTCCCGCCAAACGGCGCGGTGCTGGCGGCGCCGGTGAGCGGTTTATTCCAGTTCACGATACCGGCGCGCGCCTCCAGCAGCAGCTGGTCGAACTTCTCGCGTTCGGCGGAGATCAGCCCGCAGGAAAGCCCGAAGCGGGTCGCGTTAGCAAGCGCAATCGCCTCATCGAAATGGTCGTAACGCCAGACGCAGAGCAGTGGGCCAAAAACCTCTTCATCGGCCACCTGCGCGACCTCGCTCATGTCGATAATACCCGGCGTCAGCAGCGACGTTTCGGCCTGTAGCAGACGCGGCTCCAGCAGCGTTTGGCCGCCGTTGGAGACGTGTGTCAGCCAGGCCTGATGCACTTTCTGCGCCGCCTGCGCTGAAATCAGTCCCCCGAGGAAAGGCTGCGGCTCTGCATCCCAGGCGTCAGGAATAAGTTTTTGTGACACTGTCACAAGACGGCGAAGAAACGCATCGCCAGCCTCACCACGCTTCACCAACAGCCGACGCGCGCAGGTACAGCGCTGGCCTGCGGTAATAAATGCCGACTGAATGGTGAGATGAACGGCGGCATCGATATCCTGCGGTTCATCGACGATCAGCGGATTGTTGCCGCCCATCTCAAGAGCGAGTATTTTTTCCGGCTGGCCGGCAAGCTGGCGATGGAGCTGAAAGCCGGTGGCAGAGCTGCCGGTAAACAGCAGACCGTCGATATCTGACTGACCGCTCAGCGCTTCGCCGGTCTCCCGACCGCCCTGAAGCAGGTTAAGCACTCCGGGCGGCAGGCCGGCTTCTGCCCAAAGCCTTACCACCGCTTCGCCGCTCTGTGGGGTCAGCTCGCTGGGTTTGAACACCACGGTATTGCCCGCCAGCAGCGCCGGAACAATATGTCCGTTTGGTAAATGTCCGGGAAAATTGTAGGGACCAAACACCGCCAGTACGCCGTGCGGCCGGTGACGCAGAGTGGCTGCGCCGTCGGCCAGTGCGGTTTGCGCTTCCCCCGTACGACTATGGTAAGCGTTTACTGAAATCGCGATTTTGTTGATCATCGCGGTGATTTCCGTCGCCGCTTCCCAGCGCGGTTTGCCGGTCTCCTGAGCAATAATGGCGGTTAATTCAGCTTTGTTCACGTCAAGTAAAGCAGCAAACTTTTCTGCTATCGCTTTGCGGGCGGCAAACGGCTGGCGCGCCCACGCGGGGAATGCCCGCCGCGCCGCGCTGACCGCCAGCGCAACCTGCTCAGCATTGGCATCCCGTCCCTGCCACAGTAGCGCCTGGCTTACCGGGTTATGTTTTTGTCGGGCCGGGCCGCGACCGCTTTGCCAGTCGCCATTGATCCATAAACTCATGATTTTTTCTCCTCAGGGCACAGGCGAACCAGGCGAATTTGTTCACCGGAATGGCATTTCAGGGCATCCAGCTCACGCGCGCTTAGCACCAGGCGGTCGCTATCCGGGTCCGCGTGAACGAGCATGGCGCGAAAGTGATGGTACTGTTCATTGGCGATCAGGCATGGCGGCCACTCTCCCGCCTCGGGTTCGCCTTCAACGACGGTAACCAGCCGACTTTTGCGGATGGCCCGCACCCGGTCAATTTCGCATTCCAGCGTCGGACCGCCGTCGAAAATATCGACGTAGTTGAGATAGCGGAATCCCTCTTTTTCCAGCACCGCGCGGGCCGGGGCGGTTTGCGGATGAACCTCGCCGATAACCGCCCGCGCTTCATCGCTTAAGAAGTCGATATATAGCGGGTGCTTCGGCATCAGCGCGGCGATAAACGCTTTTTGCCCGGTGCCGCACAGATAGTCGGCGCGGGAAAACTCCATCGCGAAGAAGCGTTTCCCGAGACTCTCCCAGAATGGCGAGTAGCCGTGCTCATCAATTACGCCGCGCATTTCCGCCACGACCTTATCGTTGAAGCGTTCACGAAAGGCGGCCATAAACAGAAAACGCGACTTCGACAGCAGATAGCCGTTGCCCTCTTTTCGCCATTTTGGATCAAGGAACAGGGTACACAGTTCGCTGCTGCCGGTATGGTCGTTACTGAGAAACAGCGTCGGCAGGGCGTTATAGACGTTTAGCTCTTTCGATGCGTGGACCTGCGTACCAACGCGATAGTTGTACCAGGGGTCGTTAAGCCCTACGGCCACCTCAATGGCGCAAATTCCCGCCACCGCGCCGCTGGTGCAATCCTCCAGAACGAATACATACCCCTGTTCGCTTTTCGGCAGCTCGCCGCGCCAGGTCATCTGTGAACGTTCAATGCGCGCGGCCAGCGTGGCCTCATCGGCCGGCAGCGATGTCAGGCCGCCGCCGGTTTCGCCTGCCAGCGTCATTAACCCCGGCAGGTCACCTTTTTCGACTGGACGGATCACCATCATGATGAGACCCCCGAGAGAAAGCGTTTGCAGGACAGCTCGAAGCGATCCAGGCCGCTATTGACTTCGTCTTCGCTGATAATCAGTGCCGGTGCGAAGCGCAACACGTTGGCGCCGGCAATCAGCATCATTAGCCCTTCCTCCGCCGCCAGGTTGCTGATGTTTTTCGCCTTGCCGGCATATTCATCTTTCAGCACGCAGCCAATAAGCAGCCCCAGACCGCGAACCTCTTTAAACAGGCCGTACCGGGCGTTGATGGCGTTGAGCCGTTCGCTAAACCACTGATGGCGCTGCTTAACGCCGTTGAGAACCTCACGCGTGTTGACGATGGCAAAGACTTCCCCCGCCACCGCGCAGGCCAGCGGGTTGCCGCCGTAGGTGGTGCCATGAGTACCCACGGTCATTACGCTGGCGCAGCGTTCCGTTGCCAGCAGCGCGCCGATCGGGAAACCGCCGCCCAGCGCTTTCGCGGTGGAAAGCACGTCCGGCGTCACGCCATAGTGCATATAGGCGTACAGCTCCCCGGTACGGCCGACGCCGGTCTGGACTTCATCGAAAATCAGCAGCGCATTGTGCGCATCGCACAGCTCACGCAGGCCGCGCAGGAATTCCACATCCGCTGGTACGACGCCGCCTTCCCCCTGCATCGGTTCAACGATCACTGCGCAGGTATTGTCGTCGATCAGCGCCTTTGCCGAGTCGAGGTCGTTAAAGATAGCGTGCTGAATCTGCGGCGGCAGCGGCGCAAAATCCTGTGAATAGGCCGGCTGACCGCCCGCAGAAACGGTAAACAGCGTGCGGCCATGGAAGGCATTCTTGAATGCCACGATGCCGCTTTTCTCACTGCCGAAACGATCGTGGGCATATTTGCGCGCCAGTTTTAGCGCCGCTTCGTTGGCTTCAGCCCCCGAGTTACAGAAAAAGACCCGGTCGGCAAAAGTGGCGTCAATGAGCTGCTTAGCCAGACGTAGTACCGGCTCATTGGTATAGCCGTTGCCGGTATGCCAGAATTTCTCCGCCTGTTCGGTCAGAGCCTTAACCAGCTGCGGGTGCGCATGGCCGAGGGCATTAACCGCAATGCCGCCGGCAAAATCGATATACTCCTTCCCCTGCTGATCCCACAGGCGTGACCCTTCGCCGCGTACCGGAATAAAAGCCGCTGGCGCGTATACAGGCATCATCCATTCATCAAAGTTGCTACGCGTAATTGACTGAGACATATCGACCTCTTCCGGTAAACAAAAAGTTTAAATAATGTTAATGAATATGGTTATTACGCTGTAAATGTAGATTGCACGGTTCGTGCCAGCCAGAGGTAAAAATGCATAAATCGAGGTCGTCAACGAAATATCAATAAGTTACGAAAGACCGCTATTCACATAAAATGCATAAAAAGTGAATAAAAATACTAAAAGAGGCTTTAGCAGTGGAATAAAAAGAAAGATTATGCAGGGGTAAGATATAATTCTGTAATTGTGATCCTTGACGAAATTTATCGGCAATAATCGCCCTTTTTTGGCGCAGCGCGTTCCAGAATGGTGCACACTTTGTGCAAACAGGCTACCAACCGCTGCAATCGGCAGAATAAAGCGCCTTTGCGCAGCCAGCCCGGCGAATTTCTGCTACCATCCCTGCACTATTCACCTTGCACAGTGGCAGCGACTATGAAATTTGTCTCTTTTAATATCAACGGCCTGCGTGCCCGCCCGCATCAGCTGGCCGCCATCATCGACAAACACCAGCCCGACGTCATCGGCCTCCAGGAAACCAAGGTTCACGATGATATGTTTCCCCTCGAAGAGGTCGCGAAGCTAGGCTATAACGTCTTTTATCACGGGCAGAAAGGCCATTACGGCGTCGCGCTGCTGACCAAAGAGACGCCGATCTCGGTGCGCCGCGGCTTCCCCAACGATGGTGAAGAGGCCCAGCGCCGCATTATCATGGCGGAAATCCCGTCTCCGTTTGGCAACGTGACGGTAATCAACGGCTATTTCCCGCAGGGCGAAAGCCGGGATCATGAAACCAAATTCCCGGCGAAAGCGGCCTTTTATCAGAATCTGCAGAACTACCTTGATACCGAACTGAATAAAGAGAATCCGGTGCTGATTATGGGCGATATGAACATCAGCCCTACCGATCTTGATATCGGCATCGGCGAAGAGAATCGCAAGCGCTGGCTGCGTACCGGCAAATGTTCATTCCTGCCGGAAGAGCGCGAATGGATGGAGCGCCTTCTGGGCTGGGGCCTGGTGGATACGTACCGCCATGCGAACCCGCAGGACAACGAACATTTCTCATGGTTCGACTATCGCTCTAAGGGCTTTGACGATAACCGCGGGCTGCGTATCGACCTGCTGCTGGCCAGCCACCCGCTGGCGCAGCGCTGTATCGAGACCGGCATCGACTATGAAATTCGCGGCATGGAAAAACCCTCCGATCATGCCCCGGTATGGGCCACCTTTAAAGTCTGATGATGCCCTCTGTCAGGCTCTCCCGCCCGGAGAGCCTGAGCCATATCAAAAAAGCCGCCGTAATAGATTGTGAACGCCGGCAAACTATTATACTGTCGCGCGCACTTTTGACCGCCCGCGTAAGACAGGAGAACCCAATGCAAAAGAAGCCGTCATAAAGCAGAGTATAAGCTGCTTTCTGTTGTGGTCATCCTGAGCATTTTCGCCTGTATTATCCAGCAGTCGGGTTTTGCCGAGCTGGTCACTCATTTCCACCATCTGCGCGAAATTATCCGCCAAAGCGGTGGCTTCGGGTATGCGCTCTATATCTTGCTGTTTATTATCGCTACCCTGTTTTTGATTCCGGGCAGTGCGCTGGTCATTGCCGGCGGTGTACTTTTTGGCCCGCTGACGGGAACCTTGCTATCGCTGCTGGCGGCGACGGTCGCCTCCTCCCTGTCGTTCCTGCTCGCCCGTTGGCTGGGCCGCGAGCTGCTGCTTAAATACTTCGGAGAGACGGCGATATTCCAGGCAATTGAAAGAGGCATTGAGCGTAGCGGCTGCGATTTTTTAATTCTGACCCGGTTAGTCCCGCTGTTTCCCTATAATATTCAGAATTACGCCTATGGCCTCACGGCTATTTCATTCTGGTCGTTTACCTTTATTTCCGCCATAACCACCTTGCCCGGCATATTTATTTATACGCTGATGGCCAGCGAACTTATCCGCGACGGTATCACCTCCCTTTTTGTGCTAAAGCTAACGCTTGCCGGGCTGGTGTTATTTGTCCTGATTCAGGCAGCCAAAAGATATGCCCGCTATCGGCGGATCGACACGCAACGGTGGCGAATCAACGATGAAAAATAGCCAGGCGATCTACCGGATAATCATTGGCGCTACGCTGCTGGCGGGTCTGCTGGCATGGTGGCTGATCCCCGGCGTCAATGGGTTTATGCAGCGCAGCCTCGCCGCCTTTGCCACGCTCGATCAGCTGGCTATTGAGCAGTTTATTGACTCCTGGGGGCCGCAGGCGGCCCTGGTCTCCTTTGCGCTGATGATTCTGCAGGCGATTATCGCCCCGCTTCCCGCTTTTCTCATCACCTTCGCTAACGCTTCCCTGTTCGGCGCCTTCTGGGGCGGCGCGCTATCGTGGGTGAGCGCCATGGCCGGGGCGGCGCTGTGTTTTTTCATCGCCAGAGTATTTGGCCGCGAAGCGGTGGAAAAGCTGACCGGTAAAAGCGTATTGCAGAGTATGGATGGCTTTTTTACCCGCTACGGTAAACACACCATCCTGGTTTGCCGCCTGCTGCCCTTTGTACCTTTTGATCCGGTAAGTTACGCAGCCGGACTGACCTCAATACGCTTTCGCCATTTTATGCTGGCTACCGGTCTGGGCCAGTTGCCCGCCACGATAGTCTACTCGTGGACCGGCAGCCTGCTGACGGGCGGTACATTCTGGCTGGTAACCGGTTTATCGATCCTGTTTGCGCTGGCGATCCTGGTGGTCGTCGCGAAAGCACTCTATCTTGAACAACAAAAGAGGCGTTCACGATGAGCTTACCCCCCCTGAAGTCAATTCCCCTGATTCTGCGCCCGCAGGCCTGGCTGCATCGCCGCCACTACGGCGAGGTGCTGAGCCCTATTCGCTGGTGGGGCCGCATTCCGCTGGTCTTTTATCTGGTGTCGATGTTCGTCGGTTATCTGGAACGCAAACGCTCGCCCCTCGAGCCGGTGCTGCGTTCGCTGGTCAGCGCCCGCATCGCGCAGCTGTGTTTGTGCGAGTTTTGTATTGATATCACCAGCATGAAGCTGGCGGAGCGCAGCGGCGGCAGCGATAAACTCCTGGCTGTAGCCGGATGGCGAGATAGCGCGCTATTCAGCGAACGCGAGCGGCTGGCGCTGGAGTATGCCGAAGCGGCCAGCATGACGCCTCCGGCCGTCGACGACGCGCTGCGCGATAAGCTGGCGGGACAGTTTGATGCTCAAGCGCTGACCGAACTCACGGCGCTGATCGGGTTACAAAACCTGTCAGCGCGCTTTAATTCGGCGATGGCGATCCCCGCCCAGGGGTTATGCCAGCTTCCCACCGATTCGAAACCATAAGGAGTGGTTATGCGTAGTTTGTTGGTCTTCGCTTTGCTGTTGCTTTCTCCGCTGTCCGCCAGCGCCAACTGGCAATCCACGCAACAAGAGGCTCGCGGCCAGACGGTGTGGTTTAACGCCTGGGGCGGCGATCCGGCGGTTAACCGCTATCTCGACTGGGTCAGCGAAGAGGTGAAGCGCGACTATGCCATCGACCTGCGCATCGTGCATATTGCCGATGCCGCCGACGCGGTAAAGCGCATTCAAAGCGAAGCCCGCGCCGGGCGCAGTTCAGGCGGTTCTATCGACCTGCTGTGGGTTAACGGCGAGAATTTCCACACCCTGAAAAGCGCAAATCTGCTGCAAACCCAGTGGGCGGAAACCCTGCCCAACTGGCGCTTTGTCGATACGCAAAAGCCGGTGCGCGAAGATTTCTCCATTCCTACCGACGGGGCGGAGTCGCCGTGGGGCGGCGCGCAGCTCACTTTTATCGCCCGCCGTTCGCAAACGCCCGACGCGCCCAACGATCCGCAGGCGCTGCTGGCTTTCGCCGCCGCGCACCCCGGTAGCGTTACCTATCCGCGGCCGCCGGATTTTACCGGTACCGCCTTTCTCGAACAGCTGCTGCTGACGCTGACCCCAGATCCTGACGCCCTGCGTCAGCCGCCGCAAGAGGCCAACTTCGCCGCCGCGACCGCGCCGCTGTGGCAATACCTTGACCAGCTTCACCCTCTGCTATGGCGCGAGGGCCGCGACTTCCCGGCTTCGCCCGCCCGTATGGATACCATGCTGACGAACGGTGTCCTCAGGCTGTCAATCACCTTCAACCCGCTGCACGCGCAGCAAAAAGCGGCCAGCGGCGAGCTGCCGAAAGACAGCTACGGCTTCGGTTTTAGCCAGGGGATGCTCGGCAACGTCCACTTTGTGGCGATCCCGGTTAACGCCCGCGCGACGGCAGGGGCGAAAGTTGTCGCCAATTTCCTGCTCTCACCGCAGGCGCAGCTGCGCAAGGCCGACCCGGCGGTGTGGGGCGACCCCAGCGTGCTGGATCCGGCGAAGTTAACGGCAGATGAGCGCCAGTCCTTCAACGCCGTTGTGCCGCAGGATTTGCCGCCAATGCTGGGAGAACCGCACTCGGCCTGGGTAGAAGCGCTGGAGCAGGAATGGCTGCGCCACTACGGCACGCACTAAGGCTGCTGGCCTGGGCCGCCGTCGCGCTGATCTATCTCCCGCTGCTACCGGCCGTTTCTATGATGACGCTTCCGGCGCTGCGCCTGACGCTTTGGCAGTCGCTGGTTGCCGACCCGCAGTTCTGGCAGGCGCTGGCGGCGACTCTCGTCTCAACCCTGCTCTCGGTTGGCGGCGCGCTGATCATCACGCTCTCGGTTGTTGCCGTACTCTGGCCATCAAGCGGTTGGCGCCGGCTGGCAGCCAGGCTGCCGCTGCTGCTGGCGGTACCCCATGTCGCCTTCGCTACCGCCGCCCTGCTGCTATTTGCTGAAGGCGGCTGGCTCTCTCGCCTGCTGCCCTTTTTCATTCCGCCAGTTGACCGCTACGGCATTGGCCTGGGTCTGACGATGGCGGTCAAAGAGAGCGCATTTCTGTTGTGGGTGGTTTACGGCCTGTTAGGTGAGAAACGGCTGGCGGGACAGGCAACGGTATTAAAAAGCCTCGGCTACGGCCGCTGGCAGTGCCTGAAGTGGCTTGTGCTACCCGCCCTGCTGCCAGCGCTGGCGATCGCGCTGCTGGCGACCGCCGCCTGGAGCCTTTCGGCGGTTGATGTCGCGCTGGTAATTGGGCCGGGCAACCCGCCGACGCTGGCGGTGCTGGCCTGGCAATGGTTGAGCCAGGGCGATGAACAACAGCAGGCCAAAGGGGCCCTTGCCAGCCTGGTATTACTGCTGACGCTCGTCATGATGGCGCTGCTGGCATGGGGAGCCTGGCGCGTCTGGCGGCGGCGGATCCCACCGGTTCAGGGGATCCGCCGCCCCCCCCCCCGGGCGCGCGGGGGGGAAAACATAGCGAATGTA
>NZ_JACVUU010000024.1:0-116539 GCF_016516145.1 Klebsiella sp. S69
TCACTTACTGGAGTAAGCTCATCGGGACTCACTCACTTGCCGCCTTGCCGCAACTCGAATTATTTAGGGCATACAATTGTCATACTTCGAGCCGCAGCCGCGTTGGCTACGGGCTACTCGGCCCATCCATGGGCCTCGCCCTGGCGGGCCGTCGCAAGCGACGTTCAAATCTGCTCCCGGCAGATTTGTCGTTCGCCCGAATCACTTACTGGAGTAAGCTCATCGGGACTCACTCACTTGCCGCCTTGCCGCGAAGTTGCGTCGAAGCAAAGGTTATTTCTGCTCCGGCGTTTTTTTCTTCTTTTTGAACCGGGTCCAGATGCGGGTTTCCTGACGCCGCCACAGACGCTGAATGTTGTCGTGATGGCGCAGCAGAATCAGGCATGAGAGCATCGAAACCGGGAAAGTATACTGCGGTTTGAACCACCAGACATAGAATGGCGCGATCAGCGCGCTGACGATCGCCCCCAGCGAGGAGTAGCCGCTGAGCAGAATCGTGAGCAGCCAGGTTCCGGCCATCACGCCGGTGAGATCCCAGCCGATAGGGGCGATGGCTCCGAAAGCGGTCGCCACGCCTTTACCGCCGCGAAAGTTAAAAAATACCGGCCAGATATGGCCTACGCAGGCGGCAATGGCCACCAGACCGAGCCAGAACGGCGTCAGGCCTAGCGCCCACGCTCCCCAGACCGGCAGCATGCCTTTCAGTACGTCAAAAATAAGCACCGCTACGGCTGCGCCCTTGCCGCCAATTCGCAGGACGTTAGTCGCCCCTGGATTGCCGGAGCCGCTGTCGCGAGGGTCGGGAAGGCCAGCGAGGCGGCAAACGAGAATGGCGCTGGAGATTGAGCCGCAGAGGTAGGCGAGGATAACCAGTCCAGGCGCGATTGCACTCATCAGCTGTTCCATTTTGAAAGTGTCGTTTTATCCCCGGTGCGCTGCGCGTTATCCGCGCATTGGCTCGCAGAGACCCATAGCGATGCTATGCTCCTGGGGCCTTGCCGCGTCGCTCTCTTCCTGCAACGCAAATTATTTAGGGGATGTCTTTGCATCTGTGGATAATACGCATAATTGGCCGGAAGTGGTATCCGGTTTAGCCAAAAAGCAGGCAGGTCGTGATGGATATTGTATTTATAGAGCAACTTTCGGTAATCACCACTATTGGTGTTTATGACTGGGAACAAACCATTGAACAGAAGCTGGTGTTCGATATCGAAATGGCGTGGGATAACCGCAAAGCGGCGGCCAGCGATGATGTCAGCGATTGTCTCAGCTATGCTGATATCAGCGAGGCGGTCATCAACCACGTTGAAGGCGGGCGCTTTGCGCTGGTCGAGCGCGTGGCGGAAGAAATTGCTGACCTGCTGCTGGAAAAGTTTCAATCTCCATGGGTGCGTATTAAAGTCAGCAAGCCTGGCGCGGTAGCCCGGGCGGCCAACGTTGGCGTCGTGATTGAACGTGGCCTTAATCTGAAACAAAACTTTTCAGGTCATACTCGTTAAACAAATTGTGTTTATACCGGTCATAGAATCCGACCATCAGGCTATTTTATTTGCCGTTTTGTCCCCGGGAAGCGCCCGAAAGCCGCGCGTACAACCTGTACGCTCCCGTTTCTGCGCGCTGTCCGTGGCCAATATTGAAGCCTGATAGCCTGGTTATTCGTTTCTGGTTTTTTTCATATTACTTTTTAAAGGGTTTAATTGGATGAGCGATATACACTCGCTGCTGGTGGCGGCAATATTGGGTGTGGTTGAAGGTTTGACCGAGTTTTTACCTGTTTCCAGTACTGGTCATATGATTATTGTCGGTCATCTGCTGGGTTTTGAAGGCGATACCGCAAATACGTTTGAAGTAGTGATTCAGCTTGGTTCCATTCTTGCCGTTGTTGTGATGTTCTGGCGTCGTCTGTTCGGCCTTATCGGTATTCATTTCGGCAAAAAGCCCGAGCATGAAGGCCAGGGCAGCGGTCGCCTGTCGCTTATCCATATTCTCTTGGGGATGATCCCGGCGGTAGTGCTGGGGCTGATTTTCCACGATACCATCAAGTCTCTGTTTAACCCGATAAACGTGATGTACGCGCTGATTGTCGGCGGCGTGCTGCTGATCGCAGCGGAAGTGCTGAAGCCAAAACAGCCCCGCGCGGTGGGCATTGATGATATGACCTATCGTCAGGCGTTCGTGATCGGCTGTTTCCAGTGTCTGGCGCTGTGGCCGGGCTTCTCGCGTTCCGGGGCGACAATTTCCGGCGGGATGCTGATGGGCGTAAGCCGCTATGCGGCCTCTGAGTTCTCATTCCTGCTGGCGGTGCCGATGATGATGGGCGCGACCGTACTGGATATGTACAAAAGTATTGGTTTCCTCAACGCCAGCGATATTCCGATGTTTGCCGTCGGTTTTATCACGGCGTTTATCGTCGCGCTGATTGCGATTAAAACCTTCCTGCAGCTGATTAAACGTATTTCGTTTATCCCGTTCGCCATCTATCGCTTTATCGTCGCGGCAGCGGTGTACGTGGTCTTCTTCTAAGCGCCAGCCCTCAGTCCTGCGGCTGGGGGCAACGCTTTTCTTTCCAGCGGGCGACGGCCTGAATCCGCCGACGCGTCAGCTCTTCACGAATCTCAATTCCCTGAAACCCTTCCGCAACGACCTCTTTTGTTGAGACCGCTCGGGCAACGTCCCAGGCTTCCAGCAGCAGGCGACCCTGAGGGTAATCGCAGGCCTCAAAACCGGTGCGCCCGCGCACGTCGGCTTCACTGGTCAAGGCAATTTGCCTGACCCGCTGCGGCTTGCGCCAGGCATCAATATTATCGAACAGCTTGACCAGCGTTTTTGGCTGCAGCATGGGCAGGGTGTGAATCAGATCGTGAAATTCGGCGACCAGCTTTGCCAGATCGCGCAGCTCGTTGGGTACCCGCAGACGGGCGCAGAGCTGTTCGACCAGCTTTACGCCAGCCGGGCCGTGACCATGATGACGCGGCCAGAGCTCTTTTGGCGTCAGTCCTTTCCCGAGGTCGTGGCACAGGGTAGCGAAACGCACGTCGACTTCGGGTGACAGCATCGCCGCCATGGTGACGGTCATCAGGGTGTGCAGGCCGGTGTCGATTTCCGGGTGCCATTTAGCCGGAGCCGGTACGCCGTAAAGGGCGTCGACTTCCGGGAACAGCAGCTTGAGCGCGCGGCAGTCGCGTAAGGTCTGGAAGAAGACCTGCGGGTTGCGGGTGGTAAGGGCGCTTTCCGTCTCTTTCCATACCCGCTCCGGCGTGAGATGCGCAAGCTCACCGGCATCGGCCATTGCGCGCATCAGCGCCATGGTTTCATCGGCGATACGAAACCCCAGATGCGCGTAGCGGGCGGCAAAACGCGCCACGCGCAGAACGCGTAGCGGATCCTCGCTAAAGGCGGGCGAGACGTGGCGCAGCAGGCGCTGGCGTAAATCAGACTGGCCGCCATAGGGATCGATAATCTGGCCGTCGGCGTCCTGGGCCAGCGCATTGATCGTCAGATCGCGGCGCAGCAGGTCTTGCTCAAGGGTAACGTCAGCGGCGGCATAGCAGGTAAAACCGGTGTAACCGGAACCGGACTTGCGCTCGGTGCGCGCCAGGGCATACTCTTCACGGCTTTGCGGATGAAGGAACACGGGAAAATCACGGCCTACCTGCTGGTAGCCCGCGTCGAGGAGTTGCTGAGGCGTGGCGCCAACCACGACCCAATCTTTGTCTTTAACCGGTAGCCTTAATAACGCATCTCGTACTGCACCACCGACCAGATAAACCTTCACGCCTTACTCTCCCGTCTTCATTTTCTTACGATGATACGTAAGTCTGGCAGAGAAGACGAATTAGTTCATCCAACGGTCTTTGCGTTTGCGGCTCGGTACCAGGTGCGGCAATACCAGTCCCAGAATCAAGCCGACGCCCAGCACGCCGCCGCCGTACATAAACCACTGCATGATAATGGTGCGCTGTTTGTCATCAAGCTGCAGATTTGCGGCATTCACCTTCTTCTGCGCGACAACCAGCTCATTTTTCAGCTTTTGATTCTCTTCTTTCAGACCGTTGATGACGGCATCGCTACCGGCGACTTTCTTCTGCATGTCCGCCGTGCGCTGGTTCCAGGTGGTATCAATGTTATTCAGTTTATCGGTCAGGGTTTTGACCTGGTTTTCCAGATCCGGCACGCGAGTGCGCAGGCTGGGCTCGTTGCTCAGCTCTTTCAAGGGGATCCAAGCGGTACGGCCGCTGCTGTCGCGCACCTGAGCATAGTTAGTGCTGTCGTTAGTTTGCAGCACTGCGACTTCTTCGCCGGCGTTGATGGTGCCCACAAGGCGATAGTTATCGCCCGGACCGCTGCGCACCCAGGTATTCAGTTCATCTGAAACGTAACGTTTTTCTTCCGCGTGAACCGCCGTGGCGGCGCTCAGCGCCAGCAAAGTCAATGTAATAAGGCGTAATTTTGGCATCAGGTCATCGTTTGGTCATAAAAAGTTGAACGATAGTAGTGGCATCGCCGAAGCGACGCAAAGTTTTCCGCCACAATCGGAATCATCCATCAGGTGGCCCGGCAAAATGCGCATTGCATGGCGATTCGCCGCAAAATACTATTTACTGACAAGAAATATCGTTGTTAGTTCGCCGCAATTTCCCGGCACAGCATATAAGCGGAAGAATTCAGTCATGGCTCAAGAAATCGAATTAAAGTTTATCGTTGATCAGAATGGCGTTGACGCGCTGCGTCAGCACCTCAATACGCTGGAGGCAAAGCACACGCCCGCGGGTCAATTACTGAATATTTACTATGAAACGGCGGATAACTGGCTGCGCCGCCACGACATGGGGCTGCGCGTTCGCGGCGACCAGGGGCGCTATGAGATGACGCTGAAAATCGCCGGGCGCGTCGTCGGCGGGCTGCATCAGCGTCCGGAATATAACATTCCACTGGAAAGCCCTGAGCTGGCGCTGGAAAAGCTTCCGGCTGAAGTCTGGCCGCAGGGTGAACTGCCGGCGGAGCTTGCTGAGAACGTACAGCCGCTTTTCAGCACCGATTTTGAGCGTGAGCGATGGGTGGTCAAAGAAGGCGACAGCGAAATTGAAATCGCTCTCGATCGCGGCGAAGTCAAAGCCGGCAAGCATCAGGAACCCATTTGCGAGCTGGAGCTGGAGCTTCTGTCCGGTAATACACAGGATATTCTGACCCTTGCCCGCCGTCTGCTGGATACCGGCGTACTGCGTCAGGGAAGCCTGAGCAAAGCGGCGCGTGGTTATCATCTGGCGCAGGGCAACGAAGAACGCCCGCTGACCGCGTTAACGATCCTTCGCGTCGCGCCGAAAGCCAGCGTCGAACAGGGGCTGGAGGCAGCGCTGGAAAGCGCGCTGGCGCACTGGCTATATCATGATGAAGTCCTCAATCGCGGCAATGCGAAAGCGAAAGCGGAGATTTTGCACGCTATCGCCCGCGTGCGGCACGCGTTGGTACTGTTTGGCGGTATTGTCCCGCGCAAAGCCACCACGCTGCTGCGTGAGCGTCTGAGCGAAGCCGAGGCGGCGCTGGCGGAAGCCGAAACGACCCAGGCGGCGCTTTTCAGCGTGGCGACCGTCAGAGCGAAGCTGGCGCTCACCGATCTGCTGGTTAACCGCGGCTGGCGTCCTTTCCTGAACGCAGCCGGAGAGCAGAAAATTGCCGGATCGTTTAAACGCTTTGCGGATATTCAGCTCTCCAGGGCGGCGGCGGAGCTGAAAAACGCTTTTCGTCAGCCGTCCGCTGACGGTTATGCCGATCAGCTTCCGCGTCTGACCCGCGAAATTGACACCGTTCAGCTGTTATCCGGCGCCTATGCCGGTGCTGCCGCGCCGTGGCTGGAAAACTGGCAAGAAACCCGCCGGGCGATTGCGCATAATGATAGCAGCGTTATCGAATATTTTCGTCGCCAGGCGCTGGCCGCAGAGCCGTTCTGGCTGCATAGTGGAAAACGATAATTTCAGGCCAGGGAGCCCCTAAGATGCCGCTTTCTTCGCAATTACAGCAGCACTGGCAGACGGTCGCTGGCCGGCTGCCAGCGGATTTTCCCGTATCGACGTTGAGCGATCGGGCGCAATCAGTTATGGCATTCAGCGATTTCGTCGAACAGAGTCTGATCGCGCAGCCGCAGTGGCTGGCGGAGCTTGAAAGTGCGCCCCCCGAGGCGCAGGAGTGGCATCACTACGCCGACTGGCTGCAGGTTCGCCTGGCCGAGGTCAATGATGAAGCCGCGCTGATGCGCGAGCTGCGCCAGTTTCGCCGTCGGATTATGGTGCGTATCGCCTGGGCCCAGGCGCTATCGCTGGTCAGCGAAGAGAGCAGCCTGCAGCAGCTAAGCGCGCTGGCGGAGACCTTAATCGTCGCCGCGCGCGACTGGCTATACGCTGCCTGCTGTCGCGAATGGGGCACTCCATGTAATGCTGAAGGTTCGCCGCAGCCGCTACTCATCCTCGGGATGGGCAAGCTCGGCGGCGGCGAGCTGAACTTCTCCTCCGACATCGATCTGATTTTCGCCTGGCCGGAACATGGCGCCACGCGCGGCGGTCGTCGCGAACTGGATAACGCCCAGTTTTTTACCCGCCTCGGGCAGCGCCTGATTAAGGTACTGGATCAGCCCACCCAAGATGGCTTTGTCTACCGCGTGGATATGCGCCTGCGCCCGTTTGGCGATAGCGGTCCGCTGGTGTTGAGCTTTGCCGCGCTGGAAGATTATTACCAGGAGCAGGGACGCGATTGGGAGCGCTACGCGATGGTGAAAGCGCGAATTATGGGCGATAACGATGGCGTCTATGCCAGCGAGCTGCGCGCCATGCTGCGGCCGTTTGTCTTCCGCCGCTATATCGATTTCAGCGTGATTCAGTCTTTGCGCAACATGAAGGGCATGATTGCCCGGGAAGTGCGTCGCCGGGGATTAAAAGACAATATCAAGCTCGGCGCGGGCGGCATCCGAGAAGTGGAGTTTATCGTCCAGGTCTTCCAGTTGATTCGCGGCGGCCGTGAGCCAATGCTGCAGCAGCGGGCGCTGCTGCCGACGCTGGCCGCCATCGAAGAGCTACATCTGCTGCCGGAAGGGGATGCGCAGAGGCTGCGCGAAGCCTATCTGTTTTTGCGTCGCCTGGAAAACCTGCTGCAAAGCATCAACGACGAGCAGACGCAAACCTTGCCGCAGGATGAACTTAATCGCGCCCGGCTGGCCTGGGGGATGGGCGTTGCCGACTGGGAGACACTCAGCGCGCGGCTGGCGGAACAGATGGCTAATGTGCGGCGCGTGTTTAATGAACTGATCGGCGACGATGAAACGCAGTCGCCGGATGAGCAGCTTGAAGAGTACTGGCGCGAGCTGTGGCAGGACGCACTGCAGGAAGATGATACCAGCCCGGCGCTGGCGCATCTTGCAGACAGCGATCGCCGCAGCGTGCTGGCGCTGATCGCCGATTTTCGCAAAGAGCTGGACCGGCGCACGATTGGTCCGCGCGGTCGTCAGGTGCTTGACCAGCTCATGCCGCATCTGCTTAGCGAAATTTGTTCGCGCGCCGATGCTCCGGTACCGCTGGCGCGCATTACGCCGCTGCTCACCGGAATTGTCACCCGCACCACTTACCTGGAGCTGCTGAGCGAATTCCCCGGCGCGTTAAAGCACCTGATTAGCCTGTGCGCGGCGTCGCCGATGGTCGCCAGTCAGCTGGCCCGCCATCCGCTGCTGCTGGACGAACTGCTGGACCCGAATACGCTTTATCAGCCAACGGCCACCGATGCCTATCGCGATGAACTGCGCCAGTATCTGCTGCGCGTACCGGAAGATGATGAAGAGCAGCAATTGGAGGCGCTACGCCAGTTTAAGCAGGCGCAGTTGCTGCACATCGCTGCGGCCGATATCGCCGGAACGCTGCCAGTGATGAAAGTGAGCGATCACTTAACATGGCTGGCGGAGGCGATGATTGACGCAGTCGTCCAGCAGGCATGGCTGCAGATGGTGGCCCGTTACGGGCAGCCGACGCACCTGCACGATCGCCAGGGGCGCGGTTTTGCGGTGGTCGGCTACGGCAAGCTGGGTGGATGGGAGCTGGGCTACAGTTCCGATCTCGATTTGGTGTTCCTCCACGATTGCCCGATGGAGGTGATGACCGACGGCGAACGCGAAATCGATGGCCGTCAGTTTTATCTGCGCCTGGCGCAGCGCATCATGCATCTTTTCAGTACCCGCACCTCGTCAGGCATTCTGTACGAAGTGGATGCTCGCCTACGCCCCTCTGGCGCAGCGGGGATGCTGGTCACTACCGCCGATTCCTTTGCTGATTATCAACAGAATGAGGCATGGACATGGGAACACCAGGCGCTGGTTCGCGCCCGCGTAGTGTATGGCGATCCTGAGCTACAGGCGCGCTTTGACGCCATTCGCCGGGATATTCTTACTACCCCGCGAGAAGGCGAAAAATTGCAAACCGAAGTGCGGGAAATGCGCGAAAAAATGCGCGCTCATCTGGGGAATAAACATCCCGATCGCTTTGATATTAAAGCCGATGCCGGTGGGATCACCGATATTGAATTTATTACTCAGTATCTGGTCCTACGCTATGCCAGTGATAAACCGAAGCTCACGCGCTGGTCCGATAACGTTCGTATCCTGGAACTGCTGGCGCAGAACGACATTATGGACGAGGCAGAGGCGAGGGCGTTAACTCATGCTTACACCACGCTGCGCGATGCGCTACATCACCTGGCGCTGCAGGAACAGCCGGGGCACGTGGCGCCAGATGCGTTTAGCCAGGAGCGTGAACAGGTCAGCGCCAGCTGGCAGAAGTGGTTGATGGCTTAACTAAAAAACCGGGTGTGCTATTATCGCGCGCAAAGTTTGCGTCTCGCAGGAGAGAGTAATGAAAGTAACGCTGCCAGAGTTTGAACGTGCAGGAGTGTTGGTGGTTGGCGATGTGATGCTGGACCGCTACTGGTATGGTCCCACCAGCCGTATTTCGCCGGAAGCGCCGGTACCGGTGGTGAAGGTGGAAAATATCGAAGAACGTCCTGGCGGCGCGGCAAACGTGGCGATGAACATTGCGTCGCTCGGCGCGACCTCCCGCCTCGTTGGTCTGACCGGGATTGACGATGCCGCCCGTGCGTTAAGTAAGGCGCTGGCTGACGTCAACGTGAAGTGCGATTTCGTATCCGTCCCGACGCATCCGACGATTACCAAACTGCGCGTGCTGTCGCGCAACCAGCAGCTGATTCGTCTCGATTTTGAAGAAGGGTTCTCCGGTGTCGATCCGCAGCCGATGCACGAACGTATTCAGCAGGCGCTGGGCTCTATTGGCGCACTGGTGCTTTCTGATTACGCCAAAGGCGCGCTGACCAGCGTCCAGACCATGATCAAGCTGGCGCGCGATGCGGGCGTTCCGGTGCTTATCGATCCGAAAGGCACTGATTTTGAACGCTATCGCGGCGCTACCCTGCTGACGCCTAACCTCTCAGAATTTGAGGCGGTAGCGGGTAAATGTAAGGATGAAGAAGAGATCGTTGAACGCGGCATGAAAATCATCGCCGATTTCGACCTCTCTGCGCTGCTGGTGACCCGTTCCGAGCAGGGGATGACGCTGCTGCAGCCGGGGCGACCGCCGCTGCATATGCCCACGCAGGCCCAGGAAGTCTATGACGTTACCGGCGCGGGCGACACGGTCATCGGCGTGCTGGCGGCGACGCTGGCTTCCGGCAATACTCTGGAAGAAGCTTGCTACTTTGCCAACGCGGCGGCTGGCGTCGTGGTGGGTAAACTCGGTACCTCTACCGTTTCGCCTATCGAACTGGAGAACGCGGTACGCGGGCGCTCTGAGACCGGTTTTGGCGTGATGAGCGAAGAAGAACTCAAGCTGGCGGTAGCCGCGGCGCGCAAGCGCGGCGAGAAAGTTGTGATGACCAACGGCGTGTTCGATATTTTACACGCGGGCCACGTTTCCTACCTGGCGAACGCTCGCAAACTGGGTGACCGGCTGATTGTCGCGGTGAACAGCGATGCTTCAACCCGGCGTCTGAAAGGCGAGTCTCGTCCGGTCAACCCGCTGGATCAGCGAATGATCGTGCTGGGCGCGCTGGAGGCCGTCGACTGGGTGGTTTCTTTTGAAGAAGATACTCCGCAGCGGCTGATTGCCGGAATTCTGCCGGATCTGCTGGTGAAAGGTGGGGACTATAAGCCGGAGCAGATTGCCGGCAGCGAAGAGGTGTGGGCAAACGGCGGCGAGGTGCTGGTGCTCAACTTCGAAGATGGCTGCTCAACGACCAATATCATCAGGAAGATCCAGAAAGATAACAATCAGTAATGTTTTCTCTCTTCACTGGAGCGGCTGCTAATCCGGATCTGGTAAGCGAAAATAAGCGTAACCAGCGATAACGCTGCAAATTCGTACAACAGAGGCCCGCGATCGTCTAATCGTGGGCCTCTTTCTATTTAATGACGGCATAAATGATTTGGCTCAATAAATAGCCATTTCAGGCGCATTTTTCGTACAAAAAAAGTTAAGGTAAGGATAAATACTGAAGTCAGTAAAAAGCATATGACCAATCAGAACACCAACGGCTGAAGGAGTATGCGTATGAAGAATAAAGACATGTATTTAATGAAGAATTTTGATTTTCTGGCCCAGAGTTTCGCCAGAATGAACGCACAAGGTCAGCCCGTCGATCTTCAGGCCATTGTCGGCAATATGGATGAAGAGCATCGTGAATGGTTTTGTCAACGCTATGAACTTTACTGCCAGCAGGCGAATAAAGCCATGACCCCTGAAGCGGAGCTGGAGCACTAATCTACTTACCCTCAACCGATACGACAACGGGCCTGACGGCCCGTTGCTTGTTTTTAGAGCTTCTCTTCGGCGTCCGGCGCCGCCGGCGCGTTTAGAGGACGATTTTCCAGCTCGCTCAGACGTTGCTCCAGAAGCGCCAGCTTTTCACGCGTGCGCAGCAGCACCTGCGTCTGCACGTCGAACTCTTCGCGGCTTACCAGGTCCAGGCGAGTTAACTGCGACTGGAGCACCTGACGAATTTTTTTCTCCACGTCTTCCCCCAGATCGCGGAGCCCCTTCGGCATCGATTCATGAACCTGGCGGGCGATTTGTTCAATTTTTTTCGGGTCAATCATGGTGGTTTCCTGCTCTGGTCGGTTATTCGCTCATTGTAGTGCGATCGGCGGTACCTATAAACCATAAATGTTTGAAGCTTATGCATTGCCGACGATAGTCAATAGCGTTATAGTTACTTCGCTTATTCTCAGGGCGGGGCGAAATTCCCCACCGGCGGTAAATCAACCATAGCGTTGAAAGCCCGCGAGCGCTTTCTGTAAATGCAGAAAGGTCAGCAGATCCGGTGTAATTCCGGGGCCGACGGTTAGAGTCCGGATGGGAGAGAGTAACGGCTCAGTCGGGTTTTCGCCCGCTTGCGTTGACTTTTGCCGCTAAACCGGCGCTCCTAAGACTGCCCTGATTCTGGTAACCATACAATTAATGAGGTTTATTTACCATGAATCAGACGCTACTTTCCTCTTTTGGTACCGCTTTTGAACGTGTGGAACGTGCTTTAGATGCACTGCGCGAAGGCCGCGGTGTGATGGTACTTGACGATGAAGACCGTGAAAACGAAGGCGATATGATTTTCGCCGCAGAAACCATGACCGTTGAGCAGATGGCGCTGACCATTCGCCACGGTAGCGGCATTGTCTGCCTGTGCCTGACGGAAGATCGTCGTAAACAGCTCGACCTGCCAATGATGGTAGAGAACAACACCAGCGCCTACGGTACCGGTTTTACCGTCACCATCGAAGCTGCTGAAGGCGTGACTACCGGCGTTTCCGCCGCTGACCGCGTAACGACCGTACGTGCGGCAATTGCCGATGACGCGAAGCCGTCAGACCTGAACCGTCCTGGCCACGTTTTCCCGCTGCGCGCTCAGCCGGGCGGCGTTCTGACCCGCGGCGGCCACACCGAAGCTACAATCGATCTGGTCACCCTGGCTGGCCTCAAACCGGCGGGCGTACTGTGCGAACTGACTAACGACGACGGCTCTATGGCGCGTGCGCCGCAGTGCATTGAGTTTGCTAAACAGCACAATATGGAAGTGGTCACCATTGAAGATTTAGTGGCTTACCGTCGCGAACACGAGCGTAAAGCCAGCTAATTGCCGCTGGTTGCTGAATAAAGCCCGCCTTATGGTGGGCTTTATTGTTTTTAGCTTTTGTTTAGCCAATCCCTACCGTTTGCAAAACCACCAGGCTTAATCCCATTACCGACATTCCGCACAACACGCCATAGCTCGGGTTGCTTTGCGGATCGAGTTCTTTCGCCAGCGGCATGAGCTCATCAACCGATAGCGCAATCATAATACCGGCAACCGCGGCCATGACCGCGCCCATCATCACCGGAGAGATCACGCTGCCCAGTACCAGCCAGGCCAGCACGCCGCCGAAGATTTCCGCCATCCCGGAAAGCCCTGCCCAGAATACCGCTTTACTCCTGGAACCCGTGGCGGCATAGACCGGCCCTGCTACTGCCAGCCCTTCCGGGATGTTATGCAGCGCGACGGCTAACGCGACCCCCATGCCCAGCTCAAGGTTATTGCTGGCCGTCACAAAAGTGGCAATACCTTCAGGAAAGTTATGCAGGCTAATGCCTAACGTCAGCAATATCGCCGTACGTCGCAGATTTCGCGGGCGGGAGATGCCGGGGGTCATAAGATCTTGCGCATGGGCGTGAGGCAGCATGCGGTCAAGCGCAAAGTAGCCCAGAAGGCCGATGATAAACATGCCGTAGCCGAGCAGCGGCGACATGCCTTCAGTCGCCAGCGCAGCGGGCAGCATCTCCATTAAGGAAATGAGTAGCATGATCCCGGCGGCGAAACCCAGAGAGAAACCCAATAAGCGGTTCGAGGGTTTCTGGCCGAGCACGCCGAATATTGCCCCAATAAAGGTGGCGCTCCCTGCCAGCAGAGTCAAAATGATGGGTGAGGACAACATTCACCTCCTTATGAAAATGATTCTTATTGAGAATATCGCTATTCATAGACGATCGCGAGTACACGGATTCACTCTTTACCGCCCCTTACATTCAAATTTTCTGACGATCATCATCATGCTTATCTGAGTTTATCCTGAATCAAAAGCGCGTAATGTAAATACATCAACTCTCTCTCAATCAAGGATATCACTATGTCCCGTATCCGCATGCCCGCGCTATTTTTAGGCCATGGCAGCCCGATGAACGTGCTGGAAGATAACATCTATACTCGCGCCTGGCGGCATCTGGGCGAGACTTTACCGCGGCCGAAAGCCATCGTGGTTATCTCCGCTCACTGGTTCACTCGCGGTACGGGAGTGACGGCGATGGAAGCGCCGAAAACGATTCATGATTTTGGCGGTTTTCCACAGGCGCTATACGATATGCATTATCCGGCTCCGGGTTCACCTGAACTGGCCCAGCGCCTGGTTGAGCTGCTGGCGCCGGTGCCGGTGACGCTGGATAAAGAAGCCTGGGGCTTTGACCATGGTTCATGGGGCGTGTTGATTAAAATGTATCCCGACGCCGATATTCCGATGGTGCAGCTAAGTATTGATAGCACGAAACCTGCCGCATGGCATTTCGAAATGGGGCGTAAGCTGGCTCAGCTGCGCGATGAAGGCATTATGCTGGTGGCAAGCGGCAACGTGGTGCATAACCTGCGCACCACACGCTGGCACGGCGAGAATACGGCCTATCCCTGGGCGGAGTCGTTTAATAACTACGTGAAGGCGAACCTGGCATGTAAAGGCCCCGTGGCGGAACATCCGCTGGTGAATTACCTGACGCATGAAGGCGGATCGTTATCTAACCCAACGGCCGATCACTTCCTGCCGCTGCTGTACGTACTGGGGGCCTGGGACGGCGAGGAGCCGATTACGATCCCGGTAGAAGGAATGGAAATGGGATCCCTGAGCATGCTGTCAGTGGTGATTGGCGCTTGAGAACAGATAAACCCCGGCCGTACGCGATACTGCCGGGGTTAGAGGTTACTCAACGAAAATGTGCGGATAAAAACGCGATAGATCCTGGGTGATCATTGCCCGGTCTTCGCGAATGCCAATACCCGCCGGCTGGTCGTTAATCAGCCAGCTGCCGATGAGCGTGTAGCTGTCGCCAAACTTCGGCAACGGATAGAACTCCTGCACGATGGTGCCTTCTTCACCGTACGGACCTTCTACCGCCTCCAGCACTTTGCCGTTTTCAACAATAGAAATGTTAGCGCCTTCGCGGGAGAAAATGGGCTTGATAACATACTTGTCCATTTCCGGGTGCGCATCTTCACTGAAATAAGCGGCCAGCAGGTTCGGATGGTTGGGGAACATCTCCCACAGCAGCGGCAGCAGCGCTTTGTTGGAGATGATGCTCTTCCAGGCCGGCTCCAGCCAGCGCACGCCAGCGTCTTCCAGCTTGGTGGAGAACACCTCGCGCAGCATGTATTCCCACGGATAGAGCTTGAACAGATTACCAATCACCTGATCCTGGAGGTCGGTAAACTGGCCTTTTTCACCCAGTCCAATGTCTTCGATGTAGAGAAACTCAGTAGCCACGCCCGCTTCTCCGGCGCAGTCCTGTAAATACTGCACGGTGCCACGGTCTTCAACGGTATCGCGGCAGCAGGCCATGTGGAGCAACTGGAAGCCGAACTGCTCGCGAAGCTCGCTGAAGCGATCGATCAGCTTCTCCTGCAGGCTGTTAAACTGATCGCTGCCCGCAGGCAGCTGACCGGCGTTCAGCTGATCTTCCATCCAGATCCACTGGAAGAATGCCGCTTCGTACAGCGAGGTCGGCGTATCGGCATTGTTCTCCAGCAGTTTCGGCTCACCGACGCCGTCCCACGCCAGATCGAGACGCGAATACAGCGAGGGCTGATGGGTTTTCCACGACTGACGCACGAATCCCCAGGTATGTTTGGGGATGCGGAATTTGGTCATTAAATCATCGCTGGCGATGACTTTTTCAACCGCCTGCAGACACATCTGGTGCAGTTCTGCCGTGACGTCTTCGAGCTTCTCAACCTGCGCCAGCGTCAGTTTGTAATAAGCTTCTTCGCTCCAGTACGGCTCGCCGTACATGGTGTGAAAGTTAAAACCATATTCTGTCGCTTTTTCACGCCAGTCCGGGCGCTCGGTAATGCTGATTCTTTCCATGTCGCTTAGCCGCCCATCGAGCGTGATGAAGAGGAGCTCGCCGAGCTGCGCTGCATCGTTGACTGCTTGGCGACCGAGTCGCCAAATCCGCCGCGCGTCACGGTGCTGGTGGTGGCCGGTTTTGGCGCCATTGCGGTTTTCGGCACGTTCATGGTACGGCCCGGTTGCGCTGCGCCGTAGCTCTTACCGCCAGCGTCGGTATATTTACCATAGGCCGGGCTGGCCGGGTTTTTTGAGCTGAACAGCGGCTGCTGAGCGCCCATTCCGCCGCCCATCATCCGGCCCATCATGTAGCCAGCCATCAGCGGCATCCAGAAGCTGCCGCTGCTTTGCGCCTGAGCCTGGTTTTCCGGAGCCATACCGGCCTGAGCCGGCGCCTGCTGGCACTGACCTTCACCGAACTCGGCGACGCAGTCTTCGCGGGAGGCGTATTTAGGGGCTGTACGTTCCGCTTCTTTAAGCGCGTTATTGTAGGCAGTGGTGCACTCTGCGGCTTTGCTCGGGTTGGCGGCAGAGCAGTCATCGGCATTTTGATAAAGAGAAACCGTTTCATCGCTTTGTTCACAACCGGCGAGCATAAACACGGCCGTAACGGCAAGCGCAACGGGAGTTAAATGGCGCGCGCTCCAGCTTTTGCGAAAGGAGGCGTGATTAATATTTTTTGTCCGTTTCATGATTGTCTTCCTGGACCCAGTGGTATGCGTTTTGTTAACGCTCAGGATAGAGGATGAGTGGTGGAAAATGAAGCGAATAGGGGTGGAAAGCGGGAGATCTTTACGTTGCCTTACGTTTAACGCTTCGCTTACCCGTGTGGGTAAGCGAAGCGCGGACGACGCAAGCGGACTACTGGCGGAACGGATTGCTGCCGCTGGTGCTGCGTGCTGATGCTGGTTTTGCCGCGGCGGTGTTGCTGTAGCCGTCGGCGCTGGCATCCTGCTGAGGATTTTCCGGCGCGACGCTATCCGGTGAAGTCGGAATAGACTTGCCCAGCGTATTGTTCAGCGCAACCAGATCCTGCTCGTTCAGCGTACCGAGTGCGGATTTGATGTTCAGCTCGTTAATCAGGTAGTTATAACGCGCGTTGGACAGTTGCTGTTTTGCGTTATACAGCGTAGTGGTCGCGTCCAGGACATCGACGATGGTACGCGTACCTACCGAATAACCCGCTTCCATAGCATCCAGGGAACTTTGCGCGGAAACCACGGCCTGTTTGTAGGCATTAATGCTGCTGATAGACGCGTTCACGTTGTTAAAAGATGAACGAACGGTCTGCACCACGCTACGGTGGGCGCTTTCCAGCTGTTCGCTGGCGCCGACAAAGTTGTACTGCGCCTGTTTAACCTGAGAGTTCACCATTCCGCCCTGATACAACGGCAGGGAGAAGCTAAGGCCGATTTTGTTTTGACCGGCATCGTTATCTCGGTATTGCGCATTATCACGGGTTTTTGAGCCGTCGTAGCTGGTGTTTGACACGCCGCTTGAGGCGGACAAGCTTAACGTCGGCAGATGACCATCCTGCGCCTGGCGAATCTGCTCACGCGCCAGATCCTGGCTCAGACGCGCCTGCAGCAGCGACAGGTTACGGCTTTCCGCTTCTTTCAGCAGCGCGTTAACGGCTGACGGTTTGTTGGTTTTAAAACCATCCACGTTGAGCGACGCCAGTTCTGGATAGTAGTTGCCGGTCACCTGGCGCAGTTCTTCAACGGCGTTATCGAGATCGTTGCGCGCGGTGACTTCATTCGCCAGCACAGCATCGTACTGCGAGCGGGCGTTTTGTACGTCAGTGATGGCAACCAGGCCAACGTTAAAGCGCTGGGTGGTCTGATCTAACTGACGATAAATCGCCTGTTTCTGCGCTTCGGTATAGGAGAGCGTGTCGATCGCGGCCAGCACTTTAAAATAGGCGGTTGCGGTGTTCAGAATCAGCGATTGCTGATCCGTCTGGTAGGTGACGTCCTGAATACCCGCTTGTTTTTCCTGCAGCGTCAGCGCTCGCCATTTTGACATATCGAACAGGACCTGCGTGAGCTGCAGCGAGCCGCTGGTGACGTTGGAGTTAACGCCGTTGCTGTCGCGAAATCCGTTGGTATAGGAATAATCCGCACCCAGACCGAGCTGCGGCAGTAATGGGCTACGCGCTTCGTTGATCTTCTCGAATGCGGCATCACGATCGGCTGCTGATTTACGCAGATCAGGGTTACTGATACGCGCCTGCTGATAAACCTGCAGCAGGTTTTCTGCCTGGCTCATGGCGCTGAAGCCAGTCAGGCCCAGGCCGATAAGGATGGGAAAGAGTTTCTTCATTTGCATTCCTTGTTGTGAAGCATTTAGCGCTACTCAAATTCTAAAAATAATCGCTGATTGTATAGAGTCTGTTACCGTAAAAAGTTGGCGTTATGTGCCATGGGGCGGTAATTTGCACCAATCTAACATACGCGCCATAAAACGGTAGCCACACCGTCTATAAATTCATAACTTCATATTCTACAGGATATCGAAATGAGTAATGTCAATCAGCAGGAGATTACCTTCTCTAAAAACGATGTAGAAATTATTGCACGCGAAACGCTCTATCGTGGTTTTTTTTCGCTCGATTTATATCGTTTCCGCCACCGCCTGTTTAACGGTGAGATGAGCGGCGAGGTGACCCGCGAAATTTTTGAGCGCGGTCACGCAGCAGTCTTGCTACCCTTTGACCCGGTGCGTGATGAAGTGGTGCTCGTCGAGCAGATCCGTATTGCGGCGTATGATACCAGTGAGAGCCCGTGGCTGCTCGAAATGGTCGCCGGCATGATTGAAGAAGGCGAGTCGCCTGAAGATGTCGCCCGCCGTGAGGCGGTAGAAGAAGCCGGGCTTAATGTCGGCCGTATTAAGCCGGTCCTGAGTTACCTGGCCAGCCCCGGCGGCACCAGCGAAAGGCTGTCTATTATGGTGGGTGAAGTCGATGCAACGACGGCAAAGGGGATTCACGGACTGGCCGATGAAAATGAGGATATTCGTGTCCATGTGGTAAGCCGGGAACAGGCTTATCGGTGGGTAGAAGAGGGGAAAATCGACAACGCAGCCTCTGTCATTGCGCTGCAATGGCTGCAACTGCATTATCACAATTTACGAAACGAGTGGACAAAATGAAGCGTTATACACCTGACTTCCCTGAAATGATGCGCCTGTGTGAAACCAATTTTGCTCAGCTGCGCCGCCTGTTGCCGCGAACGGATGCAGCGGGAGAAAAGGTGAGTTACCAGGTGGGCAATGCGCAATACCGATTAACGATCGTCGAATCGACCCGCTACACTACCTTAGTGGCGATTGAACAGACTCTGCCAGCGGTGAGCTACTGGAGTCTGCCGTCAATGACGGTACGGCTCTATCACGATGCAATGGTCGCTGAAGTGTGTTCAAGCCAGCAGATCTTTCGCTTCAAAGCGCGGTATGATTATCCTAATAAAAAGTTGCATCAACGCGACGAAAAGCATCAAATTAATCAGTTTCTGGCCGATTGGCTGCGATACTGTTTAGCACATGGAGCGATGGCGATTCCGGTTTGTTAGCGTCGTGAAACCTAAGGACACCATTTGGAAAGCCTGTTAAACCTACCTTTGGCTGGTGAGGCCAGAGTCAGGATATTACAAATTACTGATACTCACCTGTTTGCTGAAAAACACGAAACGCTGTTAGGTATCAATACCTGGGAAAGCTATCAGGCTGTGCTGGATGCTATCCACGCCTCTCAGCGAGAATGCGACCTGATTGTTGCCACAGGCGATCTGGCGCAAGATCACTCCGCCGCGGCCTATCAGCATTTTGCTGAAGGCATCGCGAGTTTTGCTGCACCCTGCGTCTGGCTACCGGGCAATCATGATTTTCAACCGGCGATGTACAGCACGCTGCAGGAATCAGGTATTTCCCCCGCTAAACGCGTATTGCTGGGCGACCACTGGCAAATATTGCTGATGGACAGCCAGGTGTTCGGTGTGCCGCACGGCGAGCTGAGCGATTTCCAGCTGGAGTGGCTTGAGCAGAAGCTGACGGAGGTTCCTGAGCGTTACACGCTGCTGCTGTTACACCATCATCCTCTGCCGTCAGGCTGTAGCTGGCTGGATCAGCATAGCCTGCGCAATGCCGGGGCGCTTGATTGCGCGCTGGCTGCTTTTCCTCGCGTTAAGCATCTGCTGTGCGGTCATATTCACCAGGAGCTGGACCTTGACTGGAACGGGCGGCGAATGATGGCCACGCCATCCACCTGCGTGCAGTTTAAGCCGCACTGCGCTAACTTCACGCTCGATACCGTCTCCCCAGGCTGGCGCTGGCTGGAACTGCATCCTGACGGCACCTTGACCACTGAAGTTTGCCGCCTTGAAGGCGTGAAATTTCACCCGGATATCGCTTCAGAAGGATACTGATGTCTACGCTTCTCTACCTGCATGGTTTTAACAGCTCACCGCGGTCGGCAAAAGCGACTGCGCTGAAAGAGTGGCTGGCGCGGACTTATCCCCACATCTCTATGGTGATACCGGAGCTCCCGGTTTATCCCGCGCAAGCGGCAGAATATCTGGAGGCCCTCGTGCTGGAACACGGCGGCGAACCGCTGGGCGTTGTCGGCTCCTCGCTGGGGGGATATTATGCGACCTGGCTATCGCAGTGTTTTATGCTGCCCGCGGTGGTAGTGAACCCTGCGGTGCGCCCGTTCGAGCTGCTGAACAATTTCCTGGGCCCCAATGAGAATCCATACACGGGGCAGCAATATGTGCTAGAGTCACGCCATATTTACGATCTCAAAGTCATGCAAATTGACCCGCTGGAAGCGCCGGATTTAATCTGGTTATTACAGCAAACGGGCGATGAAGTGCTTGATTACCGCCAGGCCGTTGATTATTTCGCCTCCTGCCGACAAACGGTAGAGGAGGGCGGTAATCACGCATTTGTTGGCTTTGAAGATCATTTCACTCAGATTATCGATTTTCTGGGCCTGCGCTAAGCGGTTCGGAACGACCTACGAATACACACCATGACGCAATCTTCATATAACGCTGATGCCATTGAGGTACTCACCGGGCTAGAGCCGGTTCGCCGCCGTCCGGGAATGTACACGGATACCACACGACCAAACCATCTTGGTCAGGAAGTTATTGATAACAGCGTGGATGAGGCTCTGGCCGGTCACGCGAAACGCGTGGAGGTCATTCTCCATGCCGATCAGTCGCTGGAAGTTATCGACGATGGACGCGGAATGCCGGTGGATATCCACCCTGAAGAGGGGGTTCCGGCAGTTGAACTGATTCTTTGCCGCCTGCACGCGGGAGGGAAGTTCTCCAATAAGAACTACCAGTTCTCCGGCGGCCTGCACGGCGTCGGGATTTCAGTGGTCAACGCCTTATCGAAACGCGTTGAAGTGAATGTGCGCCGCGACGGTCAGGTCTATAGCATCGCCTTTGAAAACGGCGACAAAGTGGAAGATCTCCACGTGACCGGCACCTGCGGTAAGCGCAATACCGGGACCAGCGTTCATTTCTGGCCGGATGAAAGCTTTTTTGATAGCCCACGTTTTTCCGTCTCGCGCCTTTCGCATTTGTTAAAAGCCAAGGCCGTTCTTTGCCCGGGCGTAGAGATTGTTTTCCGCGATTTGGTCAACGACAGCGAGCAGCGCTGGTGCTACGCCGATGGCCTGACCGACTATCTTAGCGAAGCGGTTAACGGCCTGCCTCTGCTGCCGGAAAAACCGTTCGTCGGCACCTTCTCTGGCGATACCGAAGCGGTCGACTGGGCGCTGCTGTGGCTGCCGGAAGGCGGCGAGCTGCTGACCGAAAGCTACGTCAACCTGATTCCTACCATGCAGGGCGGAACCCACGTTAACGGCCTGCGCCAGGGCTTACTGGACGCCATGCGCGAGTTTTGCGAATACCGGAACATCCTGCCGCGCGGCGTGAAGCTGTCGGCGGAAGATATCTGGGAGCGCTGCGCCTACGTACTCTCCGTGAAGATGCAGGATCCGCAGTTTGCCGGGCAAACCAAAGAGCGCCTCTCTTCACGCCAGTGCGCCGCGTTTGTTTCCGGAGTCGTCAAAGATGCCTTCAGCCTGTGGCTAAACCAGAACGTCCAGTCGGCAGAGCTGCTGGCGGAAATGGCGATCTCCAGCGCCCAGCGTCGCCTGCGCGCGGCGAAAAAAGTGGTGCGCAAAAAGCTAACCAGCGGTCCGGCGCTGCCCGGCAAGCTGGCGGACTGCACCGCCCAGGATTTGAACCGAACCGAACTGTTCCTTGTGGAAGGGGATTCGGCGGGCGGTTCTGCCAAGCAGGCGCGCGATCGCGAATATCAGGCGATCATGCCGCTGAAAGGTAAAATCCTTAACACCTGGGAAGTCTCTTCCGATGAAGTACTGGCTTCACAGGAAGTGCATGACATTTCTGTCGCCATCGGTATCGACCCGGATAGCGACGACCTGAGCCAGCTGCGCTACGGCAAGATTTGTATTCTGGCGGATGCCGACTCCGACGGTCTGCATATCGCAACCCTGCTGTGCGCGCTGTTCGTCAGACACTTCCGTAATCTGGTTAAACACGGCCATGTTTACGTGGCGCTGCCGCCGCTATACCGTATCGACCTCGGTAAAGAGGTGTATTATGCGCTGACGGAAGAAGAGAAAACCGGCGTGCTGGAACAGCTTAAGCGGAAGAAGGGTAAGCCAAACGTACAGCGCTTTAAAGGGCTGGGCGAGATGAACCCGATGCAGCTGCGTGAGACGACGCTGGATCCTAATACCCGCCGTCTGGTGCAGCTGATTATCAACGATGAGGACGAACAGCAGACGACTGCCATGATGGACATGCTGTTAGCGAAGAAGCGTTCTGAAGATCGGCGTAACTGGCTACAAGAGAAGGGCGATCTGGCTGAGCTGGACGGGTAATAAAAAAATCGGCCAGGGAACTGGCCGATTTATTTTGTGCGCTTAAATACCGGATTCCAGAATACGGATATTCATCTCCAGCACGTCGCCTTTAACGGCTTCACCGTAGGCTTTCATGTGCGGAGTCTGCAGGTGCGCTTCAAGATGCGCGACGCTTTCCCACTGCTCGACCATGACGATGGAGTCCGGCGAGGTGGTCTGAAAACTGACGCCAGCGGCGTGATCCACCAGCGGCGCATAGCCGTGACAGCCCTCTTCCTGGAGAACGGTCGGGGTAATTTTTGCGAACTGATCCAGCACCGCCTGACGATGGTGTTGCCCCGGACGAGTGCGAATTTCAGCAATCACTGTCAACATGGTTAACTCAACTCCTTCTGTGTATTCTCATCATACTTCAAGCAGCCGCCAGAGTAGCCGCGCTTGTCGTCTTTTCATAACTCAGTACAGTTAACCAAAAATTTCCGCCAGATGCTTGCGATATTCTGCCGTATAACGCGGAACATCGGGCATTTTGATCACATCGTTGGCGATGAAGGTCGGCAGGGCGCTCATCCCAAGGAACTGGTTAGCCTTATGGAACGGCAGGTAAACGCCGTCGACGCCGACGCCGTGGAAAAACTGATCTTTCTCGGTGAAGGCTTCCATCGGCGCATTCCAGGTCAGGGACAGCATATATTTTTTGCCCTGAATCAGGCCGCCGGAACCATATTTCTTATTGGCATCGGAGCGGGTGCGGCCATCGCTGGCGTACAGCGCTCCGTGACCTTCGGTAAAGACATCGTCGATGTACTTTTTCACCGTCCAGGGCGCGCCCATCCACCAGCCCGGCATCTGCCAGATAACCACGTCAGCCCAGAGAAAATTCTGCACCTCTTCTTTTACATCGTATTCGCTCTCGGCGCGGACGACCTTAACATCATGCCCGGCGTCGCGCAGATAACCATCCGCGACCTCGGTCAGGGTGTCGTTCAGCTGGCCGTTAGAGTGGGCGAATTTTTTCGCACCGTTGATAATCAGAATGTTGCTCATTTTTTATCCTCAACCTTTCAATTTTGTGAGTCATGTTACCCCGTCGGGCAGAGCGGTAAAATGAGCAAAATGTGCAAAGTCTTTTGCTTTTTTAGCAATAATAGCGCTACCAGCGAATGCGCGCTTCGAATCCGCCGTCCCGGGCGTTGCCGAAACTGGCCGTCATTCCGTGCAGCGCGGCGATACGTTTGACGATGGATAACCCAAGACCGCTGCCGGGTTGTTCCTGTCCCGGCGGGCGATAAAAGCGCTCGCCGATACGCGCCAGGGCTTCGGCGCTAATACCCGGGCCGTTATCGCGCACGCGAAATTCACCAGCTTCAAGCGTGATATCGACCTGACTTCCGGCGGCGCTATAGCGTACGGCGTTATCTAAAAGATTGCGCACCAGCAGGCTTAACAGCAGCGGCTGGCCGGTGCGTGCGACGTTATCCGCATTCAGATGCAGACGCAGCTCAACGCCAGCCTGCTGAGCGGGGTGGTACATCTCCATCACCGCCGACTGCAGCAGGTCGTCCAGGGCGACGCGCTGGATATCGTCCAGCTGCGCCAGCGAATCCAGGCGCGACAAAGTCAGAAGCTGATCGACCAGGCGGGTTGCGCGATCGATACCCTGGTGAAGCTGCGCCAGCGCTTTATCCAGCCCCTGCGGATCGTCCTTCGAAAGCTGGGCTACTTCAGTTTGCACCTTCAGCGCCGCCAGCGGACTGCGCAGTTCGTGGGCCGCATCGGATGTGAAGCGACGCTCGCGGATCATGGCATCATGCGTGCGGATAAACAGCTGATTTAGCGCGTCGACCAGCGGGCGAACTTCATTGGGCACGTTTTTATTATTCAGCGTTTCGGCGGAATCCGGCGCCCGGGCGCGCAGCGTGTTGGCCAGCTTTTTCAGCGGCGCCAGTTCCCGGCTTAACAGCACGATGAGTAGCAAAAACATAAGCGGCAGCGCAATCAGCCAGGGCGTGAGCTGGCTGGTGACGATATCCAGCGCCATCTCGCGACGGTAATCCCACTCCTGGCCGACAACGATACGATGGCGGCCGTCGCGGGTGGTGAGCCACAGAAAACGCCACTCGTCGTCATCGCCGCGCAGATAGCCGTCGCTGAATCCCTCCCGATTGCGGCCCCACGGGATATCCTGGCCATTCTCGCCATCGTTAAGCACCATCTTGCCATCGGTGGTAAAGATAGCGAAAGCCAGCGCGTCGTCGTCGAGATGACCGTGCTTGACCTTCTTCTTCTCTCGCACCTGCGAAGAGAGAGTGTGAAGCTCGTCAAAATTCATTGCGCTAAGGCGGCGGGCGAATAGCAGCTGCTGGGTATCGAAGAGCTTATCCAGCTTATCGGTCGTTTGTTGCCAGGCCACAAAGCTGGCGATGCCCCATGCGGCGCTGGTCAGCAGCAGGAAAAGGAGCGTCAGGCGAACGCGCAGGCTCAGTTTGCCCAGTCGTTTCATGCGTCCCCCAGGGTGTAGCCGATACCGTGAACGGTGCGAATGAAACCGCTGCCGAGTTTACGGCGTAGATGGTGGACGTGCACCTCTATCGCATTGCTGGAAACGTCGTCATCCCAGCTGTAGAGTTTTTCTTCGATCAGCTTACGCGGCAGCACGCGTCCGGCGTTACGCATCATCAGCTCCAGCAGAGCAAACTCCTTTGGCTTGAGCGCCAGGCTTTCGCCGTGCAGGGTGGCCGTGAGCCGGCCCGGGTCGAGAACCACGCTGCCGTGCCGCAGCTCGCTGCTGCTCTGGCCGTGGGCGCGGCGCATCAGCGCTTCCAGACGGGCGGCGACTTCAATCAGCGCAAAGGGTTTGCATAGATAGTCATCGGCGCCGAGCCGAAGCCCTTCAACCCGCTGGCTGAGCGCGTCGCGGGCGGTAAGGATCAGTACCGGTTCATGGCGGCCTTTGTCGCGCCATTCGCGCAGGATATCCAGCCCATCAATGCCGGGAAGGGTCAGGTCCAGAATAATGGCGTCATAGGGGGCGTTGTACAATGCGGCTTTTCCTTCCTCACCGCGGGTAAACCAGTCGACGCTGAATCCCATTTTTGTCAGCCCTGCCTTGAGGCCGTCACCGATCAGTTTATCGTCTTCCACCAATAAAATACGCATTCTCCTGCTCCTGTATCCCTCGGCTATTCCAGCAGTAAAGCGCGTTGCGGCGCGCCCTGTACAGGAATAAAATTTATTTTTTCCGCTTAAGAAGTTGTTAAGTTTTGCCCGGTGTAATAGTGACGATATAAACACAAAGGGAGAACACATCATGAAGAAAATCGCCGCAATGACCGCCATCATCGCTTTAGTTTCCATGCCGGTACTGGCTGCTGAACAGGGCGGATTTTCCGGCCCTGGCTCCACGCAAACCAGCCAGACAACCTCGCAAAATGGCGGGTTTATTGGCCCGAACGGGAGCGTAACGACGGTTGCGAATGCGAAAAGCCTGCGTGACGATACCTGGGTGACCCTGCGCGGTAAAATCGTGGAGCGTATTTCCGATGATCTGTATAAATTCCAGGACAGCTCCGGCACCGTCAACGTCGATATCGATCACAAGCGCTGGAACGGCGTGACCGTTACACCGCAGGATACGGTAGAGATCCAGGGCGAAGTCGATAAAGACTGGAACTCAGTGGAGATCGATGTAAAGCAGATTCGTAAAATCACCCCCTAATTTGCGAATCGCCTTCAGCCATAACTGAAGGATGCTCACGGAATTCCTCAACCGGCCTAACGCCCTGTGACTCAGGGCGTCAGATAGGGTATTATCGCCGGTAGTTTTGCCGTCCGAACGGCCGGTACGCAGATTGAGGATTCACGATTAATGAGCGATATGGCAGAGCGCCTTGCGCTGCATGAATTTACGGAAAACGCCTACCTTAACTACTCCATGTACGTCATCATGGACAGGGCGCTGCCGTTTATTGGCGATGGCCTGAAGCCGGTCCAGCGTCGCATCGTCTATGCGATGTCTGAACTGGGTCTGAACGCCAGCGCGAAGTTCAAAAAGTCCGCCCGCACCGTCGGCGACGTGCTGGGTAAATACCATCCCCACGGCGACAGCGCGTGCTATGAAGCCATGGTGCTGATGGCCCAGCCCTTCTCCTACCGCTATCCGCTGGTTGACGGTCAGGGAAACTGGGGGGCGCCGGACGATCCTAAATCCTTCGCCGCAATGCGTTATACCGAATCCCGTTTGTCGAAGTATGCTGAGCTGCTGCTGAGCGAACTGGGGCAAGGCACCGTTGACTGGGTACCAAACTTCGACGGCACTTTGCAGGAGCCGAAGATGCTGCCTGCGCGCCTGCCCAATATTCTGCTAAACGGTACTACCGGCATTGCCGTTGGGATGGCGACGGACATTCCGCCGCACAACCTGCGTGAAGTGGCCCGGGCGGCCATTACCCTGATTGAAAAGCCGCAAACCTCGCTGGATGACCTGTTGGATATCGTGCAGGGGCCGGATTACCCGACCGAAGCGGAAATCATTACCCCCCGTGCCGAAATCCGCAAAATCTACCAGAATGGCCGCGGTTCGGTGCGGATGCGCGCGGTATGGGCCAAAGAAGACGGCGCGGTGGTGATTAGCGCGCTGCCGCATCAGGTTTCCGGCGCCCGCGTGCTTGAGCAGATCGCCGCCCAGATGCGCAACAAAAAGCTGCCGATGGTGGATGATCTGCGCGACGAGTCGGATCACGAAAACCCGACTCGCCTGGTGATCGTCCCGCGCTCTAACCGCGTCGATATGGAGCAGGTGATGAACCACCTGTTCGCGACGACCGATCTGGAAAAGAGCTATCGTATCAACCTGAATATGATCGGGCTCGATAACCGTCCAGCGGTTAAAAACCTGCTGGAAATCCTCTCGGAATGGCTGACCTTCCGTCGCGATACCGTGCGCCGTCGTCTCAGCTACCGTCTGGAAAAGGTCCTCAAGCGCCTGCATATTCTTGAAGGTTTGCTGGTGGCGTTCCTGAATATCGATGAAGTTATCGAGATCATTCGTCACGAAGATGAGCCGAAACCGGCGCTGATGTCACGCTTCGGCCTCAGCGAGACCCAGGCGGAAGCGATTCTGGAGTTAAAACTGCGCCATCTCGCCAAACTGGAAGAGATGAAGATTCGCGGCGAGCAGAACGAGCTGGAAAAAGAGCGCGACAACCTGCAGGCCATCCTGGCCTCTGAACGCAAGATGAATAACCTGCTGAAGAAAGAGCTGCAGGCCGACGCCGACGCCTTTGGCGACGATCGCCGTTCGCCGCTGCGCGAGCGCGAAGAAGCCAAGGCGATGAGCGAGCACGATATGCTGCCGTCTGAGCCGGTGACTATCGTTCTGTCGCAGAGCGGCTGGGTACGCAGCGCCAAAGGTCACGATATTGACGCGCCGGGGCTGAACTATAAAGCGGGCGACAGTTTTAAATCGGCCGTGAAAGGGAAGAGCAATCAGCCGGTGGTCTTTATTGACACTACCGGGCGCAGCTACGCGATTGACCCGATTACCCTGCCGTCCGCGCGCGGTCAGGGCGAGCCGCTCACCGGTAAGCTGACGCTGCCTCCGGGGGCGACGGTTGAACATATGCTGATGGAAGCCGATGATCAAAAACTGCTGCTGGCTTCCGACGCAGGCTACGGATTTATCTGTACTTTCAACGATCTGGTGGCGCGCAACCGTGCCGGTAAGACGCTGATTAGCCTTCCGGATAACGCGCACGTGATGCCGCCGCTGGTAATAGAAGACGAATCGGACATGCTGCTGGCCATTACCGCTGCCGGCCGCATGCTGATGTTCCCGGTCAGTGACTTGCCGCAGCTGTCGAAAGGTAAGGGCAACAAGATTATTAATATTCCGTCGGCGGAAGCGGCTGCGGGCCAGGATGGCTTGGCGCATCTGTTTGTCCTGCCGCCGCAAAGTACGCTGACTATTCATGTCGGTAAGCGGAAAATTAAACTCCGTCCGGAAGAGCTGCAAAAAGTGACCGGCGAGCGCGGCCGCCGCGGCTCTCTGATGCGCGGATTGCAGAAAATCGATCGGATAGAGATTGATTCTCCGCGTCGCGCCTCTGCGGGCGGTAGCGAAGAGTAAGATGCACCTCCCTCGCGGTGAGGCGGGGGAGGTGAATATTTACCGCAAAAACGTTGTTTATTCAGGCATTGCGATTAACAATGTGCTCCCAGGGAACCTGTGCCCGGCCTGAATTGCGCTATGGCGTCAATCATTTGCTAAACAGCGAGTATAATTCTAAGCGGTTTGGGTTTTAGAGGTAGCTATGCTATTTATTTTTCGACTAATTATCGTTGTCATTTACTGTATTCTGGTGTGCATCTTCGGCTGTATCTATTGTCTGTTCAGTCCGCGTAATCCTAAGCACGTCGCCACCTTCGGTCACCTTTTTGGCAAGCTGTCGCCGGTCTTCGGTCTGAAGGTTGAACTCCGCAAGCCTGCCGATGCCGAAAGCTACGGTAACGCTATCTATATCGCTAACCACCAGAATAACTATGATATGGTGACGGCATCGAATATCGTACAGCCGCCGACCGTTACGGTAGGTAAAAAAAGCCTGGCGTGGATCCCTTTTTTCGGCCAGCTCTATTGGTTGACGGGGAATCTACTGATTGACCGCAATAACCGGACAAAAGCGCACGGCACCATTGCAGAAGTCGTGAACGCATTTAAAAAGCGCAAAATCTCTTTTTGGATGTTTCCGGAAGGGACTCGTAGCCGCGGTCGCGGTTTGCTGCCTTTTAAAACCGGTGCCTTTCATGCGGCTATCGCGGCGGGCGTACCCATTATTCCGGTATGCGTGTCTAATACTTCGAATAAAATTAAGCTCAATCGCCTGAATAACGGTCTGGTGATTGTCGAAATGCTGCCGCCGGTCGACACCAGCCAGTACGGGAAAGAGGGCGTCCGCGCGCTGGCGACGCACTGTCGCGAGCTGATGTCCGCGAAAATTGCCGAGCTGGATAAAGAAGTTGCCGAACGCGAAGCGGCCGGCAAGAAATAACACCGGAAACGCCGCAAACGGCGCGCGTATTGCTGGCGGGAAAAGAATTCCCTTATTCATTAGTCAGTGTCTCATGGAGTTAATATGTCACTCAGTCGGCGTCAGTTCATTAAGGCTACAGGCGTAGCGCTGTGCGCAGGCGCCGCGCCGCTGAAGGCACAGGCTGCTGGTCAGCAGCCCGCGCTGCCGATTCCTCCTTTGCTTGAGTCCCGCCGCGGGCAGCCGCTATTTTTGACGCTACAGCGTACGCACTGGTCGTTTACGCCGGGCACCCGCGCATCGGTGTGGGGGATTAACGGCCGCTACATGGGGCCAACCATCCGCGTCTGGAACGGCGACGATGTGAAGCTGATCTACAGCAACCGCCTGACGGAAAACGTCGCGATGACGATACGCGGTCTGCAGGTTCCCGGTCCGCTGATTGGCGGTGCGGCGCGTATGATGTCCGCCAACGCCGACTGGGCTCCGGTGCTGCCGATCCGCCAAAGCGCGGCGACGCTGTGGTATCAGGCCAACACGCCAAACCATATGGCGAAACAGGTTTATAACGGTCTTGCCGGGATGTGGCTGGTAGAAGATGAGGTTAGCAAGAATTTGCCGATCCCTAACCACTACGGTGTGGATGATTTCCCGGTGATTATTCAGGACAAGCGCCTGGATAACTTCGGTACGCCTGAATATAGCGAACCCGGCAGCGGCGGCTTCGTTGGCGATACGCTGCTGGTGAACGGCGTGCAGGGGCCTTTTGTTGAAGTGTCGCGCGGCTGGGTGCGCCTGCGTCTGCTGAATGCGTCTAACTCCCGGCGCTACCAGCTGCAGATGAGCGATGGTCGGTTGCTGCACGTCATCTCCGGTGACCAGGGGCTGCTTCCGGCGCCGGTTTCGCTGAAGCAGCTGTCGTTGGCTCCGGGCGAACGGCGCGAAATCCTGGTCGACATGACCAACGGCGATGAGGTGTCGATAACCTGCGGGGAAGCGGCGAGTATCGTCGATCGTATTCGCGGTTTCTTCGAACCATCGAGCATCCTGATTTCAACGCTGATTCTGACTTTGCGCCCGACGGGCCTGCTGCCGCTGGTGACCGATAGCCTGCCTGTGCGCTTGCTGCCTACGGAAATGCTGGCCGGCGCGCCGATCCGCAGCCGCGATATTACGCTTGGCGACGATCCGGGAATCAACGGCCAGCTGTGGGATCCGCAGCGTATTGATATTACGGCGCAGCAGGGAACCTGGGAGCGCTGGACGGTGCGCGCCGACCGGCCGCAGTCGTTCCATATTGAAGGCGTCATGTTCCAGGTGCGTAATGTGAACGGTTCTGCGCCGTTCCCGGAAGACCGCGGCTGGAAGGATACCGTCTGGATCGACGGGCAGGTTGAGCTGTTGGTCTATTACAACCAGCCCTCCTGGCCGCACTTTCCGTTCCAGTACTTAAGCCAGACGCTGGAGCTTGCCGACCGCGGCTCCATTGGCCAGATTCTGGTGAATCCGGCGCCGTAATTTATTTTGTCCCGGCCTGCTGCTGGCCGGGATTGGAAAAACCTCCTTCATTTCTCCCATCGTTCCGGCTTATAATCGCCGCCCTTTTTGATTATTTTTTTATCATTTTCCCCGGAAGCAATATGAGCGCAATATCCCTGATCCAACCGGATCGTGACCTTTTCTCCTGGCCGCAGTACTGGGCCGCCTGTTTTGGCCCCGCGCCTTTTCTGCCAATGTCGCGAGAAGAGATGGATCAACTTGGCTGGGATAGCTGCGACATCATCCTGGTGACTGGCGATGCTTATGTCGATCACCCGAGCTTCGGGATGGCGATTTGCGGACGCATGCTGGAATCCCAGGGATTCCGCGTGGGGATTATTTCCCAGCCGGACTGGAACAACAAAGATGACTTTATGCGTCTGGGTAAACCGAACCTGTTCTTCGGCGTGACAGCCGGTAACATGGACTCGATGATCAACCGCTACACTGCCGACCGTAAGCTGCGCCATGACGATGCCTACACGGCGGGTAACGTGGCCGGTAAACGCCCGGATCGCGCTACGCTGGTCTACACTCAGCGCTGCAAAGAGGCATGGAAAGATGTCCCGGTGATCCTCGGGGGTATCGAAGCCAGCCTGCGCCGTACCGCGCACTATGACTACTGGTCCGATACCGTGCGCCGTTCGGTGCTGGTGGACTCTAAGGCCGATATGCTGATGTTCGGCAACGGCGAGCGTCCGCTGGTGGAAGTGGCGCACCGTCTGGCCGCCGGCGAGCCTATCGGGCAAATTCGCGATGTACGCAACACCGCCATCATGGTGAAGGAAGCGCTGCCTGGCTGGAGCGGGGTGGACTCCACGCGTCTGGACACGCCGGGCAAAATCGACCCGATCCCGCATCCGTACGGTGAAGATCTACCGTGCGCGGATAACAAAACCGTCGCGCCGCCAAAGCAGGAAGCGAAGCGCGTTACCGTTCAGCCGCCGCGTCCTAAGCCGTGGGAGAAGACCTACGTCCTGCTGCCTTCCTTTGAGAAAGTAAAAGGCGATAAAGTTCTCTACGCGCATGCCTCGCGCATTCTGCACCATGAAACTAACCCCGGCTGCGCCCGGGCGCTGATGCAGAAGCACGGCGAGCGCTATATCTGGATTAACCCGCCCGCCATTCCGCTCTCAACCGAAGAGATGGATAGCGTGTTTGCGCTGCCCTATAAGCGCGTTCCGCATCCTTCTTACGGCGATGCCCGCATTCCGGCCTATGAGATGATTCGCTTCTCCATTAACATCATGCGCGGCTGTTTTGGCGGCTGTTCGTTCTGCTCGATTACCGAGCATGAAGGTCGGATCATTCAGAGCCGTTCCGAAGATTCGATCATCAATGAAATCGAAGCGATTCGCGATACGGTGCCCGGCTTTACCGGTATTATTTCCGATCTTGGCGGCCCGACGGCCAACATGTATATGCTGCGCTGCAAGTCGCCGCGCGCCGAGCAGACCTGCCGCCGCCTGTCATGCGTTTATCCGGATATCTGCCCGCATATGGACACCAACCATGAGCCGACGATTAACCTTTACCGTCGCGCCCGCGATCTTAAAGGCATCAAAAAGATCCTCATCGCATCCGGCGTTCGTTACGACATTGCGGTTGAAGATCCGCGCTACATCAAAGAGCTGGCCACCCACCACGTCGGCGGTTATCTGAAGATTGCTCCTGAACATACCGAAGAGGGGCCACTGTCGAAGATGATGAAGCCGGGTATGGGCAGCTACGATCGCTTTAAGCAGTTGTTCGATACTTATTCGAAGCATGCGGGTAAAGAGCAGTATCTGATTCCATACTTTATTTCCGCCCACCCGGGGACGCGAGATGAAGATATGGTGAATCTCGCGCTGTGGCTGAAGCAGCATCGTTTCCGCCTGGATCAGGTGCAGAACTTTTATCCGTCGCCGCTGGCGAACTCGACCACCATGTATTACACCGGCAAGAACCCGCTGGGTAAGATTGGCTATAAGAGTGAGGATGTGGTGGTGCCGAAGGGCGACAAACAGCGCCGCCTGCACAAGGCGCTGCTGCGCTATCACGATCCGGCCAACTGGCCGCTGATCCGTCAGGCGCTGGAAACGATGGGTAAAAAGCACCTGATCGGCAGCCGTCGCGATTGCCTGGTACCGGCGCCGACGCTGGAAGAAATGCGCGAGGCGCGTCGCCAGAACCGCCATACCCGACCGGCGCTGACGAAGCATACGCCGATTGTGCACCAGCGTTCGAACGGCGGGGCGACGGCGAAGAAGCCCGTAAAACGCGGCAAGGTTGCCGGTCGTTAAGCCTGCAGTATTGCCCGGTGGTGCCTCGCTGACCGGACCTGATCATCCCGGGCCCGGTCAGCCGCTTGCCAAACGGCAAAGCAAATTCTATGGCTATGCTTCTCTGATTCTGGCCGCCAGCGCTGCCAGCTTTTCATCATCCGCCCGCTCGTGATCGTGGGAGGAGAGATAGCCTTCATATTGCGCAAAAAACTTAGTCTGACGCGACTCGATCGGCCGCCATTGGGACATATCCCCGGTGCCGTGCATTGGACTGAGTTTGCTGTGGACATGGTCAACGCCATAGCCTTCAAAAAACATCCCCGTACGTCCCACGTCGTCGAAGGATTTATCCAGAAGCTTTGCCACCTTCTGCGTCGCCAGCACCAGGTCGGCCAGCGCCTGCGGCGGCATATCAAACGCATAGCTGGGATAGTGCTTCTTCGGGATCACGACCGTAAAACCGTCGGTATTTGGATAAATGGAGAGAAAGGCGAGGTGGTGCTCATCTTCCCACACCTTGTGGCAGGGGGCTTTCCCCTCAACAATTTGACAGAAAATACAGCTCATCAGCACGCATCCATTTGATTGCAATAAGCCATAAATGTACGTGGTTTTAGCCGGACTGAAAAGCGATGCTCCGCCGGGATCCGACGGAGCAGGAAGGATTAGCCGCCGAACTGATCCGGGTCAGGCCCGAGGCGTTTGTTTTTGTCCAGCTTAGTGATTTCACTCAATTCATCTTTATCGAGACGGAAGTCCCAGACGTTAAAATTCTCGGCGATGCGCGACGGCGTCACGGATTTCGGGATCACCACCAGGCCGCTATCGAGGTGCCAGCGGATGACGATTTGCGCCGGCGTTTTGCCGTATTTGTCCGCCAGTTGGTGAATAATTTTCTGATCGAATACCCCTTCACCGCCCTGTGCCAGCGGGCTCCAGGACTCGGTCTGAATTTTATGCGTCGCATTCCAGGCATGCAGCTGACGCTGCTGCAGCAGAGGATGCAGTTCAATCTGGTTTATCACCGGGGCGACGCCGGTTTCATCAATGATTTTTTGCAGATGGTGGACCTGGAAATTACAGACGCCGATGCTTTTCGCCAGCCCTTGCTGCTGAAGCTCAATTAAGCTTTTCCAGGCATCAACGTAATGGTTCGTAGCCGGCACCGGCCAGTGAATGAGGTATAAGTCGACGTAGTCGAGTTTGAGTTTTTTAAGGCTTTCCTGCAGCGCTTCACGGGGCTGCTTTTGATCGTCATTCCACAGCTTCGTGGTGACGAACAGCTCATCGCGGGCGACGCCTGCGCTGCTCAGTGCATTGCCGACGCCGGTTTCATTCTGGTATACGGCGGCGGTGTCAAATGAGCGATAACCGACTTCCAGCGCCTTATGAATGGCGGAGACGACTTCCTCGTTGCCTGCTTTCCACACGCCGAGCCCCAGCTGCGGCATCAGGTTGCCGTCGTGTAGTTTTATAACGGTTGGATGTGTCATGCCTTCCTCCTGTTAATGAACTCAGCGGGACAGAATCCGCTGAGGGGTAGCATTAAGTCTGGACGAAATAGCTAAAAACGGTAGTTAAACTCCTCTCCTTTGCGCTAGTTTACGCGTCGGAGAGGGCGTTGATTAGCGTGCAGCCTCGTAAATACGGCGGCTGACGTCCAGAGTAATATCCTGATTTTCACCCAGTTGGGTCATACCGTGCTCCTCCAGTTTCGCCAGCAGCGCCGGGATGGAGCTACCATCCAGACCGTAGGCGGAAAGGCGAGTCGGGACGCCCATGCGTTCGAAGAAATCACGCGTTGCGGCGATGGCGGCATCAATACGCTCTTCTTCAGAACCTTCGGTGATGTTCCAGACGCGAGCGGCGTACTGCAGCAGTTTAGCGCGTTTAGCCTCGCGTTTTTCATTCCACAGCGCCGGCAGAACGATGGCCAGCGTCTGCGCGTGATCGAGCCCGTGCATGGCGGTCAGTTCGTGGCCCAGCATGTGCGTCGCCCAGTCCTGCGGTACGCCTGCGCCGATCAGGCCGTTCAGCGCCTGGGTGGCGGCCCACATAATATTGGCGCGAACGTCGTAGTTTTCCGGCTCTTTCAGCGCCTTCGGACCGTCTTCCACCAGGGTCAGGAGAATGCCTTCGGCGAAACGGTCCTGGATTTTACCGTCGACCGGATAGGTGACGTACTGCTCAACGGTATGGACGAATGCGTCAACGACGCCGTTAGCCACCTGGCGCGGCGGCAGGGTGTAGGTGTAAACCGGATCCAGAATAGCGAACACCGGCTGGACGTGGGTGGACATAAACGCGCGTTTGTCGCCGGTGGTTTTACGCGAGATCACCGCGCCTTTATTAGATTCGGAACCGGTCGCAGGCAGCGTCAGCACGGAGCCCATCGGGATAGCGCTGGCCACTTTGCTGCCGTAGGTTTCGAGAATTTCCCACGGATCGATACTGGCATCGTAGTGGGCCGCCGCGGCGATGAATTTAGTGCCGTCGAGAACGGAGCCGCCGCCCACCGCCAACAGGAAAGTGATCTTTTCATCACGCGCGATTTTCACCGCGTTCATCAGCGTTTCGTAGGACGGGTTTGGCTCGATGCCGCCAAATTCCCGAACGTCAATGCCGTTCAGCGCGCTGAGAACCTGATCAAGCACGCCGGTTTTCTTCACGCTACCGCCGCCGTAGGTGACAAGCACACGTGCATCCGCCGGGATTTGATCGCGCAGATTTTCAATCGCGCCTTTACCGAACAGAATGCGGGTTGGGGTATGTAGGTCGAAATTATTCATGGCTGGTGCCCTCAAATAGATAAAACCGCCAACAGAGACAATACCTCTGCCAGATGACGGACATTGTGTTCCCGCGGGCCGTTCCCCTCAATGCACATTCCTGCCGTTGTCTTGCCCATTTCTCTTTGTAGCTGGAGAAATTCGCCGGAAGTGCGCACAATGCGAAGGTATAAAAACGTTCGGAGAAGCACGATAAATGAACCGCGCTGAGATATGCCAGCTATTAACGCATAAGGTTAATCAGCTGAAAGATAAAGAAGAAATGCTTAATGGTCTGCTGCCGGATATCCGCCTGCTGTACGGCACTCAGCCGGGGACGCGTACGCCGGTCATGTACCAGCCGGGGATCGTTTTTCTCTTTTCCGGGCATAAAATTGGCTATATCAATGAGCGTACCTTCCGCTATGACACCAATGAGTATCTGCTGCTGACGGTTCCGCTGCCGTTTGAGTGCGAAACTTTTGCCACCCCGGAAGTACCGCTGGCGGGAATAAGGCTGAATGTCGATATTCTTCAACTGCAAGAACTGCTGATGGATATCGGGGAGGATGAGCAGTTTCAGCCGTCCATGGCGTCAAGCGGGATCAACTCTGCGGTGCTGTCCGAAGAGATTCTGTGCGCGGCGGAGCGGCTGCTGGATGTGATGGAACGCCCGCTTGACGCGCGCATTCTTGGCAAACAAATTATCCGCGAAATTCTCTATCACGTGCTGACCGGGCCGTGCGGGGGAGCGCTGCTGGCGCTGGTCAGCCGTCAAACCCACTTCAGCCTGATCAGCCGCGTGCTGAAGCGCATCGAAAGCCAGTACACTGAGAACCTCAGCGTCGATCAGCTGGCGGCTGAGGCCAATATGAGCGTCTCGGCGTTCCACCATAATTTTAAATCGGTTACCAGCACCTCCCCGCTACAGTATCTGAAGACTTATCGCCTGCATAAAGCGCGCATGCTGATGATCCACGACGGCATGAAAGCCAGCGCGGCGGCGATGCGGGTAGGGTATGAGAGCGCATCGCAGTTCAGCCGCGAGTTTAAGCGTTATTTCGGCATGACGCCGGGAGAGGATGCGGCACGCATCAGGACAATACAGGGGATGTAATAACGATCTCAGGGCGGCAAATCCTCGCCGCCCTGGCACCCTATCAGGCGTTGCAGTATTTCTTTTTAATCACCACGATAACCGTACCGAGCAGCCCGGCTATCAGCAGCGCGATAGGCAGAATCATCAGGCAGGTCATGACCTGATCTTCATGACGTTTTACGAAGGGAATCATACTCAGCGCATAGCCCAGACCGGTAACTACCCCAACCCACAGCAGCGCGCTCAGCCAGTTGAAAAACTGGAAACGGCGGTTCGGCAGCCCGGAAATGCCCGCCATGGTTGGCAGAAGGGTGCGAACAAACGCCAGGAAGCGTCCGGCCAGCAGCGCCAGCAGGCCGTGCTTGTCAAACATGCAGGTTGCCCGCTGATGGTATTTATGCGGCAGATGCCCAAGCCAGCGCTTAACCGTGGCGGTATTACCCAGCCAGCGCCCTTGAATATAGCTCAGCCAGCAGCCGAGGCTGGCTGCAGCGGTTAAGATAGCGACAGTCGGTACAAAGTCCATCACGCCTTTGGCGATGAGCGCGCCGGCGAGCAGCAGCAGGCTATCGCCCGGTAAAAACGAGGCGGGCAGCAGACCGTTTTCCAGAAACAGGGTTGCGAACATGACCAGATATACAACGCCCACAACGTGGGGGTTTGCCAACGCGGCAAAATCATGCTGCCACAGAGCGGCGACGATTTCTTGAATGACAACCATGGACTTTCCTAAGTGGTACCGTGTTTTTTATTTAGTGTACTCCTGAAGAGGCCCGAGCACCTTGATCCCGGGCGCAACTAAAGCGGCCGCTTTTCTTAAAAACGTCCGCTATTGTTGCCACTGACTGTCACTTTACACGATACGCGCGAAGCCCGCCGCTAAATCATCCAGCAGATCGGTAACATTTTCTAACCCGATATGTACCCGAATTAGCGTGCCGCTGAAGTCAACTTCAGCATCAGGACGGATTGCAGCAATGTGTTCCGGCTGATTGGCTAAAATCAGCGATTCAAAGCCGCCCCAGGAGTAGGCCATGCTGAACAAGCTGAAGTGGTCGAGGTAGGCGGACAGCTCGGCATCGCTCAGGCGTTTGTTCAGCACGAAAGAGAACAGACCGCTGCTACCGGTGAAGTCCCGCTTCCAGTACTCATGGCCTTTGCTGCCGGGTAGGGCGGGATGATTCACGCGCGCTACCTGTGGATGCTGTGCCAGCCATTCGGCAATCTGCAGGCTACTCTCATGATGCTGACGCAGGCGGACGGCCAGGGTGCGCAGGCCGCGGCTGGTCATATAGGCGGTATCGGCATCCACCATTTGCCCCATCAGGTAGGCATTTTCCCGCAGCTGCGCCCAACAGCGCTCATTGGACACCGCAGTGCCGACCATCGCATCGGAATGGCCGATCAGGTACTTGGTTCCGGCCTGAATAGAGATATCGATACCAAACTCCAGCGCTTTGAACAGTACTCCCGCCGCCCAGGTGTTATCGATCATAATGATGGCTTGCGGAGCGACGCTGCGCACCGCCGCGACGATCGCCGGGACATCATGGACTTCCATGGTGATGGAGCCGGGCGATTCGAGGAATACCACTCGGGTATTCGGCTGTACCAGACGGGCGATATCGCCGCCGATAAGCGGGTCGAACCAGCCGGTGGTTACGCCGAGTTTGGCGAGGATCTTAGTGCAGAAATCCTGGGTCGGCTCGTAGGCGGTGTTGGTTACCAGAATATGATCGCCCTGCTCGACGAACGCCAGGATAGTATTTGCGACCGCCGCTGCGCCGCAGGGGAAGAGGGCGCAGCCGGCGCCGCCTTCCAGTTCGCACATCGCTTCCTGCAGGGAGAAGTGGGTTAGCGTCCCGCGACGACCGTAGAACAGTTCGCCTTTGGCGCGGTTGCGGGTGGCGTGCTTTTTCGCTTCGACGGTGTCGAAAACCAGCGATGACGCGCGCTGAATCACGCTGTTGACCGAGCCCTGAGTATATTTTTTGCTGCGCCCGGCATGAACCAGCGCAGTATCAAGATGTTTATCAGCCATGTTCAGATAACCTGTTTTTATACGTCTGGACGTCTAAACTATCATGAATGCCCGTTGATGTACCGGGTCACGGCGGATACAGGTAAAAATTTTACTAACCGCGGGGTCAGCAACTTTTTTACTGCGTAAGCGCAAGGAAAATAAACGTGATTTGCTGCACAGTGTAAATACTAATGAGAACCACTATCAATTCGATGTCGTTTTGATATTATTGTGCGCAGATTTTGTGATTTACGTCCTGGAGATACAGTGTGGGTAATAATTTGATGCAGGCGGATCTCTCCGTTTGGGGTATGTATCATCATGCCGATATTGTCGTTAAGGTAGTGATGATCGGCCTGATTCTGGCGTCGGTCGTTACATGGGCTATCTTTTTCGGCAAAGGCGCAGAAATCCTGGCCAGCAAGCGCCGCCTCAAGCGCGAACAGCAGCTGGTTGCTGAAGCACGCTCTCTCGACCAGGCCAGCGATATCGCTAACGGTTTCGATGCGAAAAGCCTGACCTCGCAGCTGATCAACGAAGCGCAAAATGAGCTTGAGCTTTCTGCGGGTTCTGAAGATAACGAAGGCATTAAAGAGCGTACCGGTTTCCGACTGGAGCGTCGCGTCGCGGCGGTAGGTCGTTACATGGGACGCGGCAACGGTTATCTGGCGACCATCGGCGCGATTTCCCCGTTCGTCGGCCTGTTTGGTACCGTCTGGGGCATCATGAACAGCTTTATCGGGATTGCCCAGACCCAGACCACTAACCTGGCGGTTGTTGCTCCGGGCATCGCGGAAGCGCTGCTGGCCACGGCAATCGGCCTGTTCGCTGCGATTCCGGCGGTCGTCATCTATAACATTTTCGCCCGAATGATTGCCAGCTACAAAGCGTCCCTTGGCGATGTCGCCGCCCAGGTTCTGCTGCTGCAAAGCCGCGATCTGGACCTGAGCGCCAGCGGCGTTAAGCCGGTACGTACCGCCCAGAAATTACGCGTAGGTTGATGCTCTATGGCGATGCATTTTAACGAAAACCTCGATGATAACGGCGAAATGCACGACATCAACGTGACGCCGTTTATCGACGTCATGCTGGTGCTGCTGATCATCTTTATGGTGGCGGCGCCGCTGGCGACCGTTGACGTGAAGGTCAATCTGCCTGCGTCCTCCAGCCAGCCGCAGCCGCGTCCGGAAAAACCGATCTATCTGTCGGTGAAGGCGGACAAAACCATGTTCCTCGGCAATGACCCCATTACTGACGAGAACATGATTGCGTCTCTGGATGCGCTGACCGAAGGTAAGAAAGACACCACGGTCTTCTTCCGTGCGGATAAAACCGTGGACTACGAGACGATGATGAAAGTTATGGATACCCTGCATCAGGCGGGTTATCTGAAGATTGGTCTGGTGGGCGAAGAAACCGTCAAAGCGAAGTAATCCCCCCTTTCCACGCATCTCCTCAGGCTGGCCTTGCGCCAGCTTTTTTTATCTCCTTGAATCGCCCTCTTGTTGGACGCCTGTTGCTATAACGTTACCCTGTTGCGATATAATGGCGGCCGTTTATGTTAACTGACAGGATCTTATGGAACGCTTTCTGGAAAATGCTATGTACGCCTCGCGCTGGCTGCTGGCGCCGGTTTATTTTGGCCTCTCGCTCGGTCTGATTGCGCTGACCATCAAATTTTTTCAGGAGATCTTCCACATACTGCCGCATATTTTTAGCGTCAGTGAGTCGGATATGATTCTGACCCTGCTGTCGCTGGTGGATATGACCCTGGTGGGCGGTTTGCTGGTGATGGTGATGTTCTCCGGGTATGAAAATTTTGTCTCGCAGCTGGATATTAACGAGGGTAAAGAAAAACTCAGCTGGCTGGGCAAAATGGACGCGACGTCGCTGAAAAATAAGGTTGCCGCCTCCATCGTGGCGATCTCCTCTATTCACCTGCTGCGGGTGTTTATGGATGCGAAAAACGTCCCGGACAATAAGCTGATGTGGTACGTCATCATCCACCTGACCTTTGTGCTCTCGGCCTTTGTTATGGGCTACCTCGATCGTCTGACCAAAGTGAAACACTGATCCCTTCTCTCCCGGCGGCGTTAGCCGCTGGGCTTTTTTCTCCCCGTTTCTGCTTTTCTGTGCTGGCGTATGTCCGGGCTTCTGCTTTGCTTAAAGGGCGCTTAACAACGGAGGCAGGGTGATGACGCGATTAACGGCCAAAGATTTCCCGCAGCAGCTGCTCGAGTATTATGACTACTATGCCCACGGCAAAATCAGCAAACGCGAGTTTCTCCAGCTGGCGGGGAAATATACCGTCGGCGGGATGACCGCGCTGGCGCTGTTTAATCTGCTGAAGCCCGACTATGCCCTGGCAGAGCAGGTACCGTTCACCGACCCGGATATCCGCCCGGAGTATATTCATTATCCCTCCCCTGAGGGCCACAGCGAAGTGCGGGCTTACCTGGTGACGCCGACGAAAATAGCCGACAAAGCGCCCGCCGTGGTGGTGGTTCATGAGAACCGCGGCCTGAATCCCTATATTGAAGACGTTGCCCGGCGGGTGGCGAAAGCGGGGTATATCGCGCTGGCGCCGGATGGCCTGAGCTCCGTCGGCGGCTATCCGGGGAATGATGATGAAGGCCGCGCGCTACAGCAGAAAGTCGATCCCGTGAAGCTGATGAATGACTTTTTTGCGGCGGTCGAATTTATGGCGAAGCATCCGCAGGCGACGGGGAAGGTCGGTATCACCGGTTTTTGCTACGGCGGCGGCGTCAGCAACGCGGCGGCGGTGGCGATCCCGGAGCTGGCCTGCGCGGTGCCGTTTTACGGCCGCCAGCCGCCGTTGAAGGAGGTCGATAAAATTAAAGCGCCGCTGCTGCTGCATTACGCCGGACTCGATAGCGGCATTAATGAAGGCTGGCCCGCCTATGAACAGGCGCTGAAGGCGCATAATAAAGTCTACGAGGCCTATCTCTATCAGGGCGTGAATCACGGCTTTCATAATGATTCCACGCCGCGCTACGATCGGGCTGCGGCTGACCTGGCCTGGCAACGTACGCTGGCGTGGTTTGAAAAGTATTTACGCTAGCGCAAACGCCATAAATAGCGCTACCGCTCGCTCAAAAAATCGCTATATAATTTATTATATAACGATTGGGAGAGCGCGATGGAAAATCATTTTGGAAAAGGCTTAATGGCGGGGCTACAGGCATCCCATGCTGACACCGCCGCGCATGCGGCGAATTTTTGCACCGACTATAAACGCGGGTTTGTGCTCGGCTACTCGCACCGCATGTTTGAAAAAACCGGCGACCGCCAGCTCAGCGCCTGGGAAGCGGGGATCCTCACTCGTCGCTATGGCCTGGAAAGAGACATGGTGATGGACTTCTTCAAAGAGGGCGGTTCTTCGACCGCGATGCGCTACTTTATGGCGGGCTATCGGCTGGAAAGCTAAAAACCGGAGGCGGGCGCCTCCGGTGGGCCAGAGCGTTACGCCTGGCGTTTATCTTCGGTTTGCGTTTCGAAGTCGCTGGCGGCATGGCGCTCATGAAGCTGCTCATTGAGCGGGCCAGAGGTACGGTTAACCATGCGTCCACGCTGTACGGCGGGGCGATTGCCAACATCCTGCGCCCAACGCAGCACGTTTTTATAGCTTCCGGCATCAAGGAATTCGGCGGCATTATAGACATTCCCCAGCACCACGTTGCCGTACCACGGCCAGATGGCCATATCGGCGATGGTGTACTCTTCTCCCGCCACAAAACGACCGCGGGCCAGCTGCTTGTCCAGCACGTCAAGCTGGCGTTTGGCTTCCATCGTAAAGCGGTCTATCGCGTATTCGATTTTCACCGGCGCATAGCTAAAGAAGTGGCCAAAGCCGCCGCCGAGGAACGGGGCCGCGCCCTGCAGCCAGAACAGCCAGTTGAGGGTTTCAGTGCGGCCTGCCGGATCTTTTGGCAGGAAGAAACCGAACTTTTCCGCCAGATAGAGCAGGATGCTGCCGGATTCAAAAACGCGGGTCGGCGGAGTGGTGGAATGGTCGCGGAGCGCCGGGATTTTTGAGTTTGGATTAACCTCGACAAAGCCGCTGGAGAACTGATCGCCTTCACCTATGCGAATCAGCCAGGCGTCATATTCCGCGCCGCTAACGCCTAACGCCAGCAGCTCTTCCAGCATGATGGTCACCTTCTGGCCGTTGGGCGTCCCCAGCGAATAGAGCTGAAGCGGATGCGCGCCCACCGGCAGCTCCCGCTCGTGCGTTGCGCCGGAGACCGGGCGGTTGATATTGGCGAATGCGCCGCCGTTGTTTTGCTTCCATTCCCACACTTTAGGTGGCTGGTAGTTATTCTCTGACATGCTGATCTGCCTTTTTAGTGAGGTGTTGAAGTCGTGACGTTACCGTGCCGGAGCGCCGGTCTAAGCCAGAATCCGCGCGGCCCATACGCTGACGTCGTCGCCGCTGCCGAGATCCGCCTGCACCAGGCCATTAACCATAAAGGTCGGCGACACGTGGATGCCGTTCTGGCGGGCGTATTTGCTATGCCATTTGCTCTCGTTTTGCAGCTCGGGGCGGGCAAACGCTGCGGCCAGCGAGACGCGGCTGTAGCGTTCGAGACGTTCAATAATCTGCTGCGGCGTGGCGTCCATATTCGGCCCGCTACAGTGGTCGGTAAACTCAAACTCTTCGCGGTGGTCGGCGACGGCTTTAAGCACCTTATGCGCCTGCTCGCGGCCGTGCGGGAGGATTGACGCGGCGAGAATACAGCGGACGATGACGCCGGAAAACAGATGCCACGGTTGAGACTGCAAACGTATTTTGATCGTCACGTTATCTGCGCCAACTTCATCCAGCAGGTCATCAAGCTTATTAAAGGCGCGAACGGAATAGGGGCAGGTGGGTTCAAGGAACACCTCAAAGGTGCGTGGCCCATGACCCCAGACCAGCGGTTGGGCGGTCAGATGCGAAGGTGTGCTCATTGTCAGCTCCTGATAATTTTTTTATCTCAAATAACGATATCACTTTTGCCCGGGGGCGCAGGCTTATTTTCCTTAAGGGCACGATTAGCGAATCGAATGAGTGGTATCATCACTTCACCTCTGTCTGGTAAGTGCCTGCGGCAGGATAAGAAGAGGGAGTTTTGTTTCGCCAACTGCCCGGGCTGCATTAATTTGAGGTCAGGCTAAATGAGCAAAGGTTCGACAAGCAGTGACGCCCCGTTTGGTACACTATTAGGCTACGCACCGGGCGGCGTGGCGATTTATTCATCTAATTACAGTAGCTTAAATCCGCAAGATTATCCGGATGACGCCACGTTCCGCAGCTATATCGGTAATGAGTATATGGGGCATAAATGGCAGTGCGTGGAGTTCGCGCGCCGCTTTCTGTTCCTCACCTACGGTTTTGTTTTCACCGATGTCGGCATGGCCTACGAGATTTTCTCCCTGCGTTTTTTACGCGAGGTGGTCAACGACAATATTCTGCCGCTGCAGGCGTTCGCCAACGGCTCTCGTCGTCCGCCGATCGCCGGCTCGCTGCTGATCTGGCAGAAAGGCGGCGAGTTCAAGCACACGGGCCACGTGGCGGTCATTACTCAGCTGGTAGGGAACAAGGTGAGGATCGCCGAACAGAACGTGATTCACTCGCCGCTACCGCAGGGGCAGCAGTGGACCCGCGAGCTGACGCTGGAAGTGAAAAATGGCCTCTACACGATTAAAGACACCTTTGCCGATACCGAAATCCTCGGCTGGATGATCCAAACCGCCGATACCGAACACAGCCTGCCGCAGCCAGTGCTGCCGGGTGAGGCGATGGCGATTAAAGGCGCGCGGTTGCCGAACAAAGGCCAGTTTCGCGGCAACTGGCTCAACGAGAAAGATTCCCTGCAAAAAGCCTATGTCGAAGCCAACGGCCACGTCATCAATAAAGACCCTTACCAGTATTTCACTATTACCGAAAGCGCCGAGCAGGAGCTCATCAAAGCCACCAACGAGCTGCATCTGATGTACCTGCACGCTACCGACAAGGTGATGAAGGACGATAGCCTGCTGGCCCTGTTTGATATTCCGAAAATTCTCTGGCCGCGCCTGCGCCTCTCGTGGCAGCGCCGACGCCATCATATGATTACCGGTCGTATGGATTTCTGTATGGATGAGCGCGGGCTCAAGGTGTATGAGTACAACGCCGACTCCGCGTCCTGTCATACCGAAGGCGGGCTGATCCTCGAACAGTGGCTGAAGCAGGGCTACTGCGGCACCGGCCATAACCCGGCGGAAAACTTGCTCGATGAGCTTGCCGGAGCGTGGAAGCACAGCCGGGCGCGCCCATTCGTGCACATCATGCAGGATAAGGATCTGGAGGAGAACTACCACGCGCAGTTTATCCAGCGTTCGCTGACGCAGGCCGGTTTCGAGAGCAAAATTCTTTACGGCCTTGATGAGCTGCGCTGGGATGCCGCCGGGCAGTTAATTGATGCCGATGGACGCCTGGTCAACTGCGTCTGGAAAACCTGGGCATGGGAGACCGCCATTGAGCAGGTGCGCGAAGTCAGCGCCGACGAGTACGCGGCGGTGCCGATCCGTACCGGGCACCCTGATAATGAAGTGCGTCTGATTGACGTCCTGCTGCGCCCGGAAGTGTTAGTCTTCGAGCCGCTGTGGACGGTTATCCCCGGCAACAAGGCGATTTTGCCGGTGCTTTGGTCGCTGTTCCCTAATCATCGCTATCTCCTGGATACCGATTTTGTGGTCAACGAGCAGCTGGCGGAAAGCGGCTATGCGGTTAAGCCTATCTCAGGCCGCTGCGGCAGCAATATCGATCTGATTGGCCCGCAGGATGAAGTGCTGGATAAAACCAGCGGCCAGTTTTTCGATCGCAAAAATATTTACCAGCAGCTGTGGTGCCTGCCGAAGGTGGATGGCAAATACATCCAGGTTTGCACCTTTACGGTTGGCGGTAACTATGGCGGTACCTGCCTGCGCGGAGACGATTCTCTGGTGGTCAAAAAAGAGAGCGATATTGAGCCGCTAATCGTGCTAAAAGACAACGATAGCCGTTAAATTTTATTCCGGATTACGGCGGTGAGCGCCTTATCCGGGCTGCGGTTCTCGTCACCTGCGGCATTTGTAGCCCGGGCAAGGCGCATCGCGCCGTCCCCGGGGGAAGGCCGCAGGATGCTGAAGAATATCCCGGAGGCGATGCTGCGCATCTGTCCGGGCTACCGAACATACGAACCCGTAGCCCCAGTGAGCCTAGTGCGACCGGGGGAGTTATCGGTAAAAAACAGATAAAACATCACAACAACAAGACAGAAAAGGAAAATAGTATGCACGATCGGCGACTCGCCGCCCGCGCGGGTGAACTTAAGCCCTCCGCCGTCCGCGAACTCCTCAAGCACAGTAAACTGCCCGGCGTGATCTCCCTGGGCGGCGGCATTCCGGCTCCGGAGCTTTTTGATACCGAAGGCCTGAACCTGGCGGTGCAGCAGGTGATGAACGGGCGCTTTAATGATGCGTTCCAGTACGGTTTGACCGAAGGTTATCCGCCGCTGCGTCAGGCCGTCAGCGAACTGTGTCAGGCGCGCGGCGTGGACTGCCCGGCAAGCCACGTTTATATCACTTCCGGTTCGCAGCAGTCGCTGGATATCGTCGCCCGCACGCTCCTCGATCCGGGCGATGCGATTGTCGTTGAGCGCCCGACCTATCTGGCGGCGCTGCAGGTCTTCCAGCTGGCGCAGGCCAATATTCTCAGCGTGGATACCGATGATGACGGCATGCTGGTGGAACAGCTGGCCGATCTGCTGGAAACCACGCGCGTGAAAGCCGTTTACCTGGTGCCGACGTTTGGCAACCCAGGCGGGAAGACCCTCAGCGAAGCGCGCCGTCGTCGCCTGGTTGAGCTGGCGAAAAAGCACGACTTCGTGATCATTGAAGACGATCCGTACGGTGAAATCAGTTTCACCGATGAAGTGCGCCGTCCGCTGTATCAGCACGCGGTTGAACTGGGCTGTGTCGATCAGATGGTGTATACCTCCACCTTCTCCAAGATCCTCGCGCCGGGGATGCGTATTGGCTGGATCGTGATGCCGGACTGGCTGGCGCAGCAGACGGTGATCGTCAAGCAGGCGGCGGATCTGCACACCAACATGCTATCGCAGGTCATCACTGCGGAATATCTGAGCATGAACCGTCTGGAAAAGCAGATTGCCCTGATCCGCGAAGATTACCGCAAGAAGTGCGTGGCGCTGGCCGACGCGCTGGAATCGCAGCTTGGCGAGCATCTGGAGTTCAGCCGTCCTAAAGGCGGTATGTTCCTGTGGGCTCGCTTCCGCTATCCGTTCGATACCATGGAATGGATGAAGAAAACGCTGGAAAACGGCGTGGTCTACGTGCCTGGGGAAGCGTTCTATAACGACAATCCGGATACCCGCACGCTGCGTCTCTCCTACTCTACGGTATCGGCTGACGGTCTGATGACCGCCGTCGAGCGCCTGGCGAAATCGCTGTAATCGCCTTGCTTCGCGCCGCTGGTCGGCGCGGAGCGCTCTCCGCCCACGTTTCTTCTATTAATGGCCTGAATTCAGGCTAATCCTTGCCTGTCCGGCGAGCGCAATGAGGGGAGCTGAAGTTGAATGACGTGAGCGGTTTTGGCATCGCCCGTCATCGCTGACGACGGGCGAGAGAAACGTAGTGCTGGGGTTCTGGCGGCTTATCGCCAGCCCGGGGTTTAATCCTGGTCGGCAATGCGATCGTCAAGCCAGATCAGCATCAATGAGGAGAGAAAAGCGACAGCGATGGTACCAATAGCTAACAACATAAGAAGCCTCAGGGGTTTTTATTATTTTTCTGCTTTTACCGATGAGCGATTGTTTCTGTCCGTAATGGTCACTTTTGTGGCTGATTGTGAGGTGGCGAGGGTGAAGAAATCGTCAGCATCAATATCGAAATTGAGAACGATTTCTCTGTATTTGCCACAGTTCATTAACTCTTTTGCTTCTTTCATACTACTGGCGGTAATAGTAGGCATCAGTTTCATCTCGTTTAAAAACTGAGAAGCAAAATAAGAGCTAGTCGCTACCAGATCAACTACTTTTTCTGGTAAAGGCAACCGCAGTCGTCATGAGGGCTGCGGCTGTCCATCACCTTGTGAAACATCATTTCTGTTTTACCTTTCCTTTCAGCGCTGCGTTTTACGCCGCGCGCCTGTTTAGCGTGAACGCTGTTTTTCGCTCATCAGCTGGCGGCAGCGCTGCTGATCCTGGCCGAGGCTTTTCTGCTCTTCCGGAGTGAGCTGCTGCCAGGTGTCCAGCATCCGCTGGCCCAGCGCGGGAACGTAATGGGCTTTATGCAGCGCATAATCTGAATTGCCGCCTTCAATGATATTTTCCATATCGCGGAGAAATGTCTGGCTATCCTGGTGGTCGATCACGCAGAAAACGGAGCGGTAGTACGCTTCGTCCTCTGCGGAGTAGCGCGGCGTGAACCACCAGATAAGCAGGGCGATAAGCGCGATAAGCGGGATAATAAAAGCGAGTTTCTTCAGCATGAGTGATTCAAAAAAGCAAATTGAAGAACCAGTGTAACCGCTGCAGGCACAGGATGTAAGCGCCGTCGCGGGCCGGCAGCCTGACTCCAGCCCGCTGCGGTGTCGGTCAATAGCCGACCCGATAGATCCGCCCGCTCTGAACGCCTTCCACGCTGCGACGGTAGGCCTGAGCCACGCTGGCGGCAGGGACGCTGGCAAAGCCGGGGAAGAAACCGTCGTAGGCTGCCGCCGATTCCGTTAATACAGTGGGGCTAATCAGGTTAATACGGATCCCGCGCGGCAGTTCACAAGCGGCGGCGCGAACAAACCCCTCCAGCCCGGCGTTCACGGTGGTGGCATTGACGCCCTGAGTGATGGGCTCATGCGCCACGATCCCGCTAATCAGCGTAATCGAGCCGCCATCGTTAAGATAATGCTGGCCGGTCAGCGCCAGGCGAATCTGTCCCAGGAGCTTATCCTGTAAGCCCTGGTTGAAATCGCGATCGGTCATGGTCGCCAGCGGGCCAAAGAACAGATTACCGGTGGCGGAAACAATCGCGTCTACCTGACCGATTTTCTCAAACAGGCTCTGCACGCTCTGCTGTGAGGTGATATCAACCTGATAGTCGCCCTGAGTGCGGCCGACGCGAATAACTTCATGACGCTGGTTTAATTCTTGCGCAACCGCGCGGCCAACGGTACCGCTGGCGCCAATAACGATGATTTTCATAGCAGGTTCCTCTCTCGGATGAGAGGCTATTCTTTAATAAAACAGATAGCGGATAAACTGGCTGAAAGTTAAATGATTACTAACCTGAGGTTTGTAATATGGATAAGCTACGGGCGATGGAGACCTTTATTGCGGTCGTGGAGTGCGGCAGCTTTACCGACGCCGCGGCGCGGCTCGAGATGTCGGCGGTGATGGTCGGGAAATATATCGCGCTGATCGAACGGCAGCTTAATACCCGTCTTCTTGAGCGCAATACCCGCCGCCAGAGCCTCACCGACGCCGGGCGGGTCTATTTTGACGAGGCGAAACGCGTCCTGGAGCAGGTTTCAATCGCCGAGAGCGCGGTGGAGAGGCTGCGGATCGCGCCCGCGGGCACGCTGCGGGTAAGCGCGCCGACGTCGTTTGGCGCCTGCGTCATTGCTCCGCTGACCGCCACGTTTCTGCAGGCATGGCCCGACGTGCGCGTGGAGCTGGATCTGACTAACCGGATGGTCGATCTGGTGGATGAGGGGTTCGATTTGGCGATCCGCATCGGCGAGATCCGCAATAGCGATCTGGTGGCAAAATATCTCGCGCCCTACCGGATGACGATCTGCGCCGCGCCCGGGTATTTAGCCCGCTACGGTACGCCGACGACGCCTGCTGACCTGGCCGATCACCTCTGTTTGTCGCATACGGTGTGGACCGCGCGCAATGAGTGGAAGCTGCCGGGCGCGGAGGAGGGCGTCCGCTGGAAACGCGACGCTGTTCTGCGCTGTAATGATGGCTATGCGCTGCGAACGGCGGCGATCGCCGGGGCCGGACTGGTGTTGCAGCCGGAAGTCCTGCTGGCCGATGCGCTGGAGAGCGGTAAACTGGTGCGCGTGCTGGAGGCGTATACCCCGCAGCCGAGGCCGGTTCACCTGCTCTGGCGGCAGGATCTGCGGCCGCTGCCGAAGCTGACGCGCTTTGTTGAGCATCTTCTGCAGGGGCAACGCCAGAACGGGCGGACCGCTTAATTTTCTGCCGGGCGGCGGCCTGACGCTATGGGGGTCTTGTTGGCCCGGCAAGGCGTCAGGCACCGCCGGGCAATCTGCTTAGTCGCGCAGCGCGTGGCGCCAGTCGGCGATCAGATCCTGCGGATCTTCTATCCCTACCGACAGACGAATCAGCTGGGGAGTAATGCCGTTGGCTAAACGCTGCTCCAGCGGGATCGATGCGTGGGTCATGCTAAACGGCTGGCTCACCAGGCTTTCCACGCCGCCGAGGCTCTCCGCGAGCGTAAACAGCTTCAGCTTGCGTATGATCCGCTCGGCGTAGCCATCGTCGCCTTTGACCACCACGGAAATCATCCCGCCGGGAAGCGCCATCTGCCTGCGCGCCAGCTGATGATGCGGATGCGAGGCCAGCCACGGGAACCAGACCCTTTCGACCTGCGGCTGCTGCTCCAGCCACTCGGCAAGCAGCAGCGCATTGCTGCTGTGGCGCTCCATACGCAGCGCCAGGGTACGAATACCGCGCAGCGTCAGGAAACTGCTGAACGGATCGAGCACGCCGCCAACCGCGTTTTGTAGATAGCCCAGCTTTTCCGCCAGCGCGGCGTTGTCGCCGACCACCGCCAGTCCGGCGACCACATCGGAGTGGCCGTTAAGGTACTTGGTCGCCGAATGCACCACGATATCAAAGCCCAGCTCAAGCGGACGATGGATGGCCGGCGAGGCGAAGGTGTTGTCGGTAACGCTGATAATATTGTGCCGCCGTGCAATGGCGGCGATGGCGCTGAGGTCGGCCAGCTTAAGCAGCGGGTTGGTCGGCGTTTCAACCCAGATCATGCGCGTGTCGGGTTGAATAGCCGCTTCGATAGCCGCCAGATCGTCGGGCTTCACCCAGCTCACCCGCAGGCCGGCGCTGCGGCGGCGAACGTTTTCAATCAGCCGGTATGTGCCGCCGTAGACATCGTCGACGGCGACCAGGTGGCTGTCTTTATCCAGCAGCTCCAGCACGGTTGAGATGGCCGCAAGGCCGGAAGCAAAGGCGTAGCCGCGCGTGCCGCTTTCCAGGTCGGCAATCGCCGTCTCCAGCGCGTGGCGCGTCGGGTTGCCGCTGCGCGAATATTCGTACCCGGTATGCTGGCCCGGCGCGGGCTGGGCAAAGGTAGAGGTGGCATAAATAGGCGGCATCACCGCGCCGTGTTTATCGGTAAATGTGCCGCTATGTACGCTCAGGGTATGCAAGTTTGTCATTGAGAAGTCCTTACTGTTCGAGTCGGTTACGCCAGGTGGTCAGCACATCGCTGCGGGTAATGAGGCCAAGAAAACGATCGTTGTCGGCGATAACGGCCACCAGACCGCGATCGAAAATGGCCTTCAGCGCGCTTTCCGGCGCGTGCTTATCCAGGGTCTCCACGTTACGGGTCATCGCTTCCCTGACCGGCAGAGAAAAGCGCTGACTGTCGCCCTGGACGTGGCTAATCAGATCCCATTCGTCGACGATGCCGACGACGCGGCCGTTTTCCAGCACCGGTAGTTGTGAGATGTCGTAGAGACGCATACGCGCGAGGATGGCCGCCAGGGTATCGTCCGGCGCGGCGGTGATGGTTGCCCCTTCGTCGTGGCGCAGAGCGATAAAATCGCTGAGGTCGCCGCGCGAAGGGCGGCTTAAAAAGCCCTGCTGGCGCATCCAGTCATCGTTAAACATCTTTGATAAATATTTATTGCCGCTGTCGCAGGCGAAGGTCACCACGCGTTTAGGGGATGTCTGCGACCGGCAGTAGCGCAGGGCGGCGGTGAGCAATGTTCCGGTAGAGGAGCCTGCCAGAATGCCTTCAACCTGCAGCAGCTGGCGGGCGGTGGCGAAAGCTTCGCTATCGGTGACGCGGTATGCGCTGCGGACGCCGTCAAGATGGGCCAGCGGCGGAATAAAGTCTTCGCCGATCCCTTCAACCAGCCAGGAGCCGGTTTCACCGTAGCGCCCGGTTTCGACCTGGTCCGCCAGAATGGAGCCCGCCGGATCGGCGAGGATAAATTCCGTCTCAGGGGAGTGCTCAGCAAACCAGGCCTGCAGCCCGCCGAGCGTTCCGCCGGAGCCGACGCCGACGACAATCGCGTCGATATCGCCCTCCAGCTGCCGGAAGATTTCCGGGGCAGTGGTGGTGGCATGCGCCAGCGGATTAGCCTCGTTATTAAACTGGTCGATATAAAAGGCGCCTGGCGTTTCGTCGGCAAGACGCCGGGCGTAGTCCTGATAGTAGGCGGGATGGCCTTTGTTAACGTCCGAGCGGGTAAGCTGTACCTGTGCTCCCAGCGCGCGCAGGTGGAAAATCTTCTCGCGGCTCATTTTGTCCGGCACCACCAGGATCAGGCGATAATTTTTCTGCGCGGCGATCAGCGCCAGCCCGAGGCCAGTATTGCCGGCGGTGGCTTCGATAATCGTGCCGCCGGGTTTTAATTTTCCTTCGCGCTCTGCCTGCGTAATCATGGATAGCGCGACACGGTCTTTTATCGAGCCGCCGGGATTTTGATTTTCCAGTTTCAGAAACAGGCTGCAGGGGCCGGTATCCAGCTTATGAAGCTGCAGCAGGGGAGTATGACCAATCAGGTCGCTAACGGAATGAAAAACTGACATAACATTTTGCCCATTCGTATCGAGATGATTTGAATGGTAGGGCTGCAAAATTGGCATTTTAAAGAACTTTTGTCTGCTGCTAAGAGCAAAAAGGAATATAAGATGCTTTTTAGCCGTCCGGAGGGAAAGGTTGTTAGCCGCCTGGGCGTGTCGATTTCCAGAATAGCGCGCTTTTGCCCGGTTTTTCGCCGAATTATCCGTTTTTACGCGCTGCTTTATCTCTATTTCAGAAAAGGATTGCCAAAAATATTCGATAGTTTCCAGCGGCAATTTTCAGGTGCCAGCGAAAATATCAGCGCCGGTATACCGGGACATTGTTCAACGGAACAAATTCAGATGGATGAATTATTCCTGATAAGACGCTCCTTCTCGTTTCAATAAAAAATATATATCAGGAACCCTTTTTCCAAAAATATCCTGCCCTGCAGGTTAATCAGCCAGGAAATTGTCTGGTACGATCCAGTTAACAGAACAGGAACATAATTTATACCTGAAAGACATATACATGTAATGATTCTGTCGTAACCAGTTACAAGGAAGCTACTATGAATAAAAACGACATGAGTCCTTTACCTACCAATACCCACGAGTGGTTTTTTAATCGTAACAGCATCATCATTTTGCTCGATATTGTTCTGTTTATCGTTCTCTACAACACGCTACCCTATGAGCCGAAGGTGGTCATGGGACTGAGTATGCTCGCTTTTATCGCCGTATTATGGTTAACGGAAGCGCTGCACGTGACCGTTACGGCAATAATGGTTCCCGTTATGGCTGTGCTGTTGGGAGTATTTAATACCCAGGCGGCGCTAAACAGTTTCGCTAACTCTACGATATTCCTTTTCCTCGGCGGCTTTGCTCTGGCGGCGGCGATGCATGTGCAGGGGCTGGATAAAGTCATTGCCGATAAAGTATTAGCGATGGCGAGGGGCAAAATGAGCCTCGCGGTCTTTATGCTGTTTGGCGTGACGGCTCTGCTGTCAATGTGGATCAGTAATACGGCGACGGCCGCAATGATGATGCCGCTGGTATTGGGGATCCTGAGTAAAGTCGATGGCAAAAACAGCCATTCGACCTATGTGTTTGTGCTCCTGGGGATTGCCTATAGCGCCAGCATTGGCGGGATGGCGACCATCGTCGGCAGTCCACCGAATGCGATTGCCGCCGCCGAGGTGGGGCTCTCCTTCTTTGACTGGATGAAGTTCGGTTTCCCGGCAATGATCGTCTTACTGCCTGTCGCTATTGCGATTCTTTACCTCGTGTTCAGGCCGGAACTTAAGGGGACCTTTGAAACGAATACTGAGCAGGTCGATTGGGATAAAGGCAAAGTTGTCACCCTGGCTATTTTTGGCCTTACCGTATTCTTCTGGATTTTCAGCGGACCCATTAACGACCTGCTGGGCGGTTTTAAATCCTTTGATACCATTGTGGCATTAGGCGCCATTATATTAGTCAATTTCGCCCGGGTGGTTCACTGGAAGGATATAGAAAAAACGGCTGACTGGGGCGTGCTGTTATTATTCGGCGGCGGTATCTGCTTAAGTAATGTGTTGAAAGAGACGGGCACCAGTCTGTTCCTGGCAAACCAGATTAGCGGGATGGTGGCTCATATGGGGATATTTATTATTATCCTGGTGATTGCAACATTCGTGGTGTTTCTGACCGAGTTTGCTAGTAATACGGCCAGCGCCGCTTTGCTTATTCCCGTATTTGCCTCAGTGGCCGAAGCGTTCGGCATGTCGCCTGTGATTCTGTCGGTATTGATTGCCATTGCGGCTTCATGCGCTTTTATGCTGCCCGTGGCGACGCCGCCAAACGCTATCGTTTTCGCCACCGGCCATATCAAGCAGCAGGAGATGATGCGCGCCGGCCTGTTTTTGAATATTGCCTGTATCGTCGTTTTGACCGGTTTTAGCATGTTGTTTTGGTTATAACTTAAACGCAGCGCGGCGGTCATTGCTGGCCGCCGTGTCGGGGTGATTCTCTTTGAGCGACAGGCGGGGCGCGCTCTTGCCATCGGCGACATCGCCAGTATAAAGCGATGCCGGGCGTTAACGATTAAGCCAATAATCTAGGGTAGCGTAAAGGTGACCGTTGCCCTGGCGCTCCAGGCGCCTGAGGCGTTCGAGCTTTGCGCTTTCCACTGCGCCGTCAACGACTGTGGCGTCTGCACGGGGTGGGTATAGGTGGCGCCCGAACAGACGTTGGCGTTGGTATTGTCGCGCTTTATTCGAAAATCGATTTGCCCTGTTGTCGCGCAGGTCCAGGATTCAATAATGTTGAAGTTCTCAGATGCGCCAAAATTGCGGGTTATATTGCCCTGCCCGGTAACGGTAAGCGGTTGTTCCATATAGGTGGTGCGCCACGCGGAGATAGTTCCGGTGTTGAATACCGTGCTGGGGAGAATTTCTATCGCAGCAATATTGCGTATATTAACGGCGATAGTATTGGTGATAGGTAAGGCCGGTGAATAACTGATCGTCGGGGCGTAGGCGGGTCGTTTGCCTGAAGGCACCAGTATAAAAGAATGGCTGATTGTCGATCCACTGGCCAAAGATGTAAGGGCGCCTTGCGTTACAGTGCAGTAAAGAAAGACACTTGGTGGCGTTGCGGCAGAAAGTGTAGCCTGCAGATTTGTATCGTAGGAGGATGATGATGGCATTGTCGTGAAAGTCTGACGTGGGTAAGTAAGCGTTGTTACACCGACATTTGCTGAATCTGGACGGGTCAAGGATCGAGTGCTTTGTGACCCATTATTATTAGATTTCAATTGAACGAAAGTACCAAACGAACTTATAACGTATGGTTCATTCCCCGAACCGAAAAAAGATTTACATGTGGCACCTTTGCCCATGCGTATATCGTAATTGACCTTAAAGGTGAAGCAGCCGTTTATGGTAAGAGATGCACCGCTGGCGGTTGCAGTACAGGTTCCCCTGGCATTAATTGAGGCGGCGGCAGCTGTGGCGACAGTGTTACTTGTCATGCTATAAGTATGCGATCCCCAGTAAATCAGCCCATTTTCTTGAACATAATTACCACTACCGATGGCGGGTGCCCAAATAACTTTTTCACCGTCAGGGATTACCGACGCGCTGGCCGTAACGGTCTTTGGCGTCAGCGTGACGGTTATCGGATCGGTAGTATAAGCGCCGGTTACTGGATCAAACGATCCGCTTTTAACCTCGGGGGTGACGGTGAGTGCCGTTACGGTAGTAACGAACATAAAAACAAACCACTTCATTCTATTCTTCCTCGTAAGGCGTGCTATTTACTTCGACCAAGGGCGCAGAATTATTGACAGACGCTCGTCGCGCTCCAGAGACCGGATGCGCCAGCGGGTTTACGGGCGATATAATCAGCCTGACAGGTTGTTTCCTGCCCCTGACCGTTGCCCCACTGCACAAGCAGAGTTCCTTTTTGCGGTAAACCGCTCAGGAATACTTCCCCACCGTCACCGACAATAGAGGTGTTTCCCTCTGTTTTAAGCAGCGATACCACCGCCCCAAAGGGGATTGGTTTGCCGCCGGGCAGCGTTAACGTCATCAGGACGCGGTGGCCAATGGCCGTTTTATACTCTGCTCTGACGAGTGCCCCGCGGGTGGGGACAACTTTACTGGTCATATAGGTGATATCGGTATCGTCCCGCAGGGTCTTGCTATTCAGGCTAATATCATTGCGGCGGTACGGGGTCAGGTAAGGAACAACCGCATAGCCGCGGCTGTCCGTAGTGATGCCGCTATAGTTATTGATACCGACGCCTTCGGCATCCGGTGCTTTTACCAAGCCAATGGTTTCACCTAAGGGTTGTGACAGGGTGATACCATTTTCATGAACGACGAGCCCGCCGGCGATGCCGTACCCCAATTGCCGGGTATCACGGCTGTGGCTGTAAGAACCATTTACCGTTCCATAGCTTGTCTGCCAGTTGGCATTTGCTCCTACCAGTTGTTCGTTATGGCTGGAGTGAGTGGCGTTGATGCCCCAGTCAAGGCTGCCATCATCAAATGCCGAGCCGTTGAGCCTCAGGTTATGGCTGGTCCCGTTTCCACTCGTCCGGGTTGTGCCATAGGAGGCGTAAGTCTGGGGCAGGAACTTATCCAGAGGCACATTAATTTCAAAAGAGACAACATTATCCTGATCGGCATGGCCATACAGGCCGGTGTTGCGGTTCCAGGAGTAGTTCAAACTGATGCCAATGGCGTTGAAGTTTTTGTAGTACCCCAGGTTCGCCGACAGGCTGTTACGTTTGTTATGCCAGTAATCCTCACTGATCAAGGAGGCATTAAACGCGCCAAAATTGGCGCCAAGATCCTGATTCACCGACAGCTCAGCCCGGTTACGACGGCGGTCAGTAACATATGATGGAATGTTACTATCGCTTCTGTAGGTGCCGAGCGTCTCCTCCAGCGAGCGAAATCCGGAGGTTGAATAGCGATAACCGGCGATGGTGAAGTTTGTTCCCGTTTGCAGGAAATTTTTGCTATAGCGCACCCGTAGCGACTGACCCTGTTGCCTGCCCGTATCCGTCGGCGCTGACACCGAGTGGATGACATCGGCTGAAAAAGCGCCCCATGCGCCGATGTTCTTGCCCACGCCCAGAGCGTAAGACTGGTATTTGCTGCCTGCGTTTTGCACCCCACCGTACAGCGTAAAACCGAGCGGGAGACCATAAATACCGGTTCCCTGCACAAACAGATTTTTTTCCGTTTGCGGATCATAGGCGCGAAACTGACCGCCCGTTACGCTATAACGAAATTTCCCTTCGCGCTGCAGCACAGGCAAAGAGGCATAGGGGATAATCAAATGTTGTTCGCTTCCATCCGCTTCTTTAATCGTGACGTCAAGATCGCCTGCCCCGCCTGTAGAGGCGAGATCCGTTATTTCAAATGCTCCCGGCGCCACTTTGGTTTCATAAACCACGTATCCGTTCTGGCGTATGGTGACAAGGGCATTACTGCGGGCAATCCCCCGCACTACAGGCGCATAGTTGCGTACGCTGGAAGGGAGCATGTCATCATCTGAGGCTAGTTGAACACCGCGGAACGGTACGCTATCGAAGACATCAGAAGGGGCGGAACTGTCACCTAACGTCAGTTGGCTTCGCAAAGAGATAATATTCCGCTGAAGATAGCTGTAGACGTTGTCCCATTTACTTCCACTCTGATTACTATGCTCAAAGGTGGTGTAGTTGCGCAGACGCCACGGCCCGATGTTTATTCCCGGCCGCAGGTTGAGGTACGTACTTTTATAGGTATCAGCACCGTTATACTGGCTCTGATAACTGTTCATGCTGTAATTGAGTAACACGGCAGGAATCCCCTCATCCCAAAGCTCGACGGGCACTTCATCCTGACTGCGTGCCTTTAATGCCGCGTGGGGAATGCTCAGGTTTAGCCGCTGTCGGTTAAACTGAAAGTCAGTAAACGCGTCTGGAATAGCGTCCAGCTTAATGCATTCGCTGTTACTGTCCTGCAGCTCTGGAAACGGGGCGGTATTAATCCCCCACTGGGTGAGTTCCTCCAGGGTAACGCAGGGTTCCAGCTTGCCATCAGCAGTTTTCGAGAACATCACGTCACGGGCCTCGGCGGTCACCATCTCATTATTCACTGAAATATCGACCCGGTATTTTCCCGCAGGCTGACCATTGGCGACTTCAAAGACCGAGAGGTCGGTTGTACGCTCTGAAACACCATCCCGAACCTCAAGCAAGGCAGGATTAAAATACTCATCCGCAAAAGATTTATCAGGAACATTCAGAAGCGTAATGATAATCAAAAGGGATGTATATTTCGCAGTGAAATTTATCTGTCGCAAAATTCCATACCTGTTATACAAAAACATCGGTGAGAATTAATATGTGGCGTGAAACTCTTTGCCACTCGTTCCGTAGTCATTAATTATTTTCCAGTCAACACTATTGCTGGCCGCACCGGATGGAATAGTAATTAACAGCTCTGATTTGGGCGCTACATAGGTTTGTTCAGGGAGCACAGGCTTAAACATCTGACCTCCTACCTTGATCATCCCAAAGTTCATATAAAACGGCGTTGGGTTAGTAACCTGAATCTGATTACCTACTCTTTTCCAGCTAAGCAGGCTGGCGCTTTCTTCCGGTATACTCTTAATTGATGCGGGGCGGTAAATAAATTTCAGCCTTTTTTTAATCGCCAGCTGTAAAGTGTTTTCGCGCATGTCCTCTTTTTTAATTGACGGGATGCTTTTAATATTGAGCCAGAATAAAGATTCGCGATCATCCGGGAGTCGTTCGCCGCTGTAAATAGCGCGTAAGGTATTATCCTGCCCTGGTTCCAGGCGAAACAATGGTGGCGTGATCGTAAATGGAGCTTTAGATTTGTCATGCTCCCCCCGGTCTACCCAGGACTGAATAAGTACCGGAATCCCTTTGTTTGAGTTACTGACAGTAATGGAAGCCTCTTTTTCATTGCCGTTAAAAACCAGACGAGTGCCCCCGACAGAAACAGCTGCAACGCTGCTAGTGCTAACTGAGACTGAAGCCAAAAATAAAGATAAAAAAAGGAACGCTTTCATGAATACTCCACTAACGGGGGCGCTGGCACCCCCGCCATATTACATATTTACATATAAGAGATATTTACCTGGGCTACGGCGTTAGCCTGGCCCGCGGTGACAGCGGCTGAGGTACTGATATAATTAGCCGTAAAGTTGAGCTGCTGCGTAGCGGCAGATGTCAACGCAATACCAGAATCGGCGGAGTTAATATCGATATTGGTGCCGTCAGCCTTTTTGATATTAATCGATACACCGGTTGCGCCACCGCCGGTCAGTGCCAGGTCGCCTGCCGCATCCGCTGCGCCTGAAAAGGTAACCAGCGCGGCAGTCGGACCACCTGATGCCGGACAACCCGTTAAGTTAATGGAAAAAGGAACCGGGAGGGTCGTCGTTCCCACAGTCGGGAATTGCGCGATACCGAATGTGCCGAGCTGAACGTTTACAGTATTATTCGAGGTAGCTACGCTACAGGCTTCCTGAAGAATGGTTCCGCTGAAGTTAACGGTGGCATCTGCAGCCAGTGCCTGAGATGCAGACACAGATAACAGACCAAATGCAAACGCAACTGCTGATAATTTTTTCATACATCATTATCCTTAATATAAGCTACCGAAGTCATTCGGCGCATATTGCTATAAAGTTTCACAGAGCCATATCACATGAATGGCCTTGGGTAACAACATAACGACCCCGTTATTTCTATGCACCTGAAAACGTCTTATTAAGAATGTTTGAACGTTCATGACTTACGCCTGGAAAAATCCCTATCCCGGTATATAAAAGCTGCAGCATGATTTTTTGCTGCTGGCAAAAAACGGCACAAAGCGTACTTATCAAAAATACTAAATAACATTACCTCTTCATTTATCTGGTTTTTTACTATCGAACCACAGGGGGGGGCGGTTGAGGGCGGCTTTATTACAGGTTATTGTCCTGGGTTTTATGTTGTAATTTTGTTTAAAAATCCCGCTTAATTTAAATAGATATTAACAAGGTGCTTTGCCTTGACTGTTTATTAATATTTCATAATACCTGTTGTTATTATTTTAATAGCGAGAGATGAAATCGATAATGTTCTTTCTAATCAATCGGTTGTAATATTCTATTTTGGGGTTTTAAATGTATTTAAGAACCTTTAAGGTTTTTTAAGGGCATTTCATGTAGCAGCACGTGACAGTTTTTAGCATTAAATGAGATGATTTCCTTGAGAAAAGTGTATTTTACCTTCACGTCCCGGGTTTATCCCTGACACAGGAAAACCAGGATATTACGCTATGGCTTTTTTATGATACGTCACGGGACGCGCGTTTTTGCCATGCACTCACAAATCGTGACCTGATTTTGGCTTTCAGTCATATAAAATTTAAAAGGATCAATGATGAGTAAGATTATAAGGCACGAAATTAATGAAAGCTGGGCAATATCCGGAGTGGTCGAATCCTGTGGTTTGGTCTTTGTGAGTTATTGTATTGGTAACATCGGGAAGCCCATCGAGGAACAGATAAATGGCGCTTTCGATAATTTGAGCGAAAGGCTTAACGCTATCGGCCTGACGCTGGAGTCAGTCGTAAAAATTGATGCTCTGTTTCGCGACGTATGGAATATCCCATTAATGGAAAAAGTCATGCGTCAGCGATTCAACGGCCATTATCCCGCCAGAAAATCAATTCAAACCGAGTTTGCCCATGCTGGCGGGGCCACAGGTATGCTCTTTCAGCTTGATGCGATTGCCTGTCGTTAATCGATGTCGCCTCTTCTGTAATTGACAGGGGCGCGCCGTTTCGCTGTTCAACCGGGAAGCCATTGCATCGACCTCCCGGCTTGCTGACCCGCTAAAATAAATCGCTATCACACGAATAGGCATTTTATTCGGAGGAACTGATTTTAAACCATCGCTTTTTTTGCCGGGTCGTAAAAAACAAAAGCGATTTTGTTTTTGTCAGGATCGCGAACGTAGGCACTGTAAAAATCAGCGCCGTAGTGCGGACGAAAAGCCGGTGGGCCTTCATCTTCGCCACCATTCTCAATCGCTAATCTATAAAGTTCCTGGATCATTTCAACGGATACCGCATTCAATGCAACCATGACGCCATTACCTCGGGTGGCGGGGAGATTATCAAACGGCATTCCAACGCATAATCCGGTAGTATGATTATCTTTGAACGTTCCCCATGCGGCGCCTTTTTCGCTACGCCCATCGAGAGGATGGCCAAGCACGCGCATCAAAGGCGCATAAAATTTATAGGAAGCTTGAGGGTCATTGGTTCCCAGCATAATATAAGAAAACATAGCATCTCCTTTTTAAAAATAGAGCATAACATAGCTAAGATATAACGAATATTTACCGGGTGTGAATTCAGATATTACATGAAAAATTCCCGGATAAGGTTGGCGATAATGAATAAAGAAGAGGTAAGGATCGTGCTTAACTTATGCTGTGCTGACGCTTCCCCTCAGCGTGGCAGGCTGGAATGATAAATATTTGTTATATCCAGTCAGAAGGGAACCACGGGCTCCCGACAGTAAAAAACAATAGACTTAACGGGGATAAAAAAGATCGACGCCCGGGCGCTATGTTCTTTTGACGCTAAGGATAGCGTTGACCATTAGCGCTAACACGCCGACGGGACTGATAAAAAACATCTTCGTTGGGCAATAACTGATTGTAGTTTCAGGGTTTATTCGTTTTAAACCTACATTTTTAATCACGACGTTTCGTAAATTTTTAACCATTAACCGGCTAATACGTTTATGGGCGCGGACGTTTTTGGTGAAGTTTGACAGCCGAAAAGACTCAGCATTAAAAATTAAAACGTCACATATGTTTTTTCAATCATATAATTAGCTATAATGCATGTAATTCCAGCTACACTGATCACCTCCTTACCCTTTTAACCTCTTTTAACATATCAACCGCGAATAGCATATGTATTGGATCATAAACAAAAATATAGAATTTTGGCCTGAAAATAAGCGGTTAATCTCGTTGAAAAACCCGGCGCTGAGCGTCACATTGACGGCTCCGGCAAGCCACTGTCTTGTTCTTTTACTGGAAGCCTCACCGGAGCTGGTCAGCCAGCAGACTTTTTTTAAAAAAGTTTGGGAAGATGAGGGGATCCTGGTTCCTGCAAATACCTTGTATCAAAACATATCGATTGTCAGGCGCGGACTGCGCGATGTCGGAGAAACGGATAACTCATTAGTCGTGACGGTGCCGCGTAAAGGTTTTCATATCAATGCCAACGTTAACATTGAAAAACGTGAAAAAATATCTTTAGATTCAGTAGGTTCTGCTGATGCATCTCTCGCGGTGCAGGATAGCGTTGCGGGAAAAAAAGCAACCACTGAATCTGTGGCTACCGTGCATACGGCTGATAAGAAAAACGCCCGCTCAAAGGCTGTCACACTCTTGATTATGGCATTGAGTTTACTGGCGGGCTTTTTTTCTCTGCATTACCTCTGGCACTTTAATGATGAAAAGCCCTTTTTTAGCAGCTATACATTAGTTGAAAGCGATCGCGGTTGCCATTTTTATACCATAGATGATAATCATGCCAGCATTGATAAATTTAATAGTTATAAGTCTTTGATTTTCAAATCCGGACTGGACTGTAAGAAGTATCCCTTTGTTTATTTTTCCATGTCGCAGATGACTCCAGGTTTTATAGTGTTTATTTGCAGGAAAAGCTACACCGCGAAGGTTTCTGCCGGATGTGTTACTCTCTCTTTTCGTGGAATTGTACATGAATAGAATAAAAATTGTGATTGGCTTTTTTATTTCTGGCGCTCTGGCAGGGGGGATCTATAATTTTGTGAACGATAAAATACATCATAAGGAAGAGTGTACGGCATCGCTCGTGGTCTTCAAGGATAATACACAAACTAATTTGACCTTAAATTTCATGTATTCACTTGCTGAAGGTAAGGGTACCGTTGCGGTCAGCGGTAGCTATCTGGATGGCGGGAAACTGCAGGGCCATATCAGAAGAGATGTCATCTATGATATGGTCAAAAATCATGAAACTCACCATTTCCACTCCAGAGAAATAAACCGATACGGTAACATTGACTCCGTGTCGGATGAGTTCCTGGCCAGCATCCTGCCTGACTTTTACGTTTATCCAAATGAAAAAATAAGCTATATTATCTCAAAGCAAAATGAGCATAGCTTTCTGATAAAAATTGGGTCACGACCGCTACTGTATTGCGCTAATTAACGGTAAGGATGATGAGTCAGGCTTGCTTATCATCCACAATTATCTGGCATAATCGTCCTTTAAATGGTCTTTTATAATGAGTAAATCAGTTAGCTTCCCTGCGCCAATTTTTCGACAGGCCACATATCTGTAATTGCTGACGATCTTACTGGTGAGCGATAGAGATTCAGCGATAACATGCGTATCTTTACCTTCAAGGCTTTTGTTGAGAATGATTTTTTCAATTTTGCTTAAGCGCTGGTTTTTGGTCGGTTTACACTTAACCCGTCTGATCAGGCAGCGGAGCGCTTTCATTATGACTTCCGGCGGCGCTTTAGCATTTATCACGGTATCTGCATCACAGATGAGTGCATGCTGCGACGAACTCAGAATCAGTAATACTTTGCATCGCTGGTTTAACGAGGAAAGTTTGCTGGCGTTGCATTTGTTTTCTAAACTCAGATGCAGGATAACAATATCTTCATAGTTTAAACGATCGAGTTGCGGGTCGTCACACTGACAGCTTTTGATTTCCATCGCGTTATATTGTCCGACACAGATAATGCCATCTCGAAGATACTGGTTATTGCTGATGATGAAGATAGCCATGATAACTCCCGTAAGCATTTCACTCATGATGTGTCGTATTCAATGACTATATCTGATTGTTCAGAAATTCAAACTTATCTCGTCTTAAATTTTCTTATTTTCTCATATTAAATGGTAAAACTTATAGTAAACAAGGAGTTGTATGATTTTTTGAGGTGTCTGATAAGATATAAATAACATTTGGAAAATTCCTTATTAAATAATAATCGTCTTTTAATGTGCTTGGAATAATCTTAACGTTGATTTGCGTCATTATATCGTGGTTGTGATTGGTGCTTTACTAATCTCATGCGTATTAATCATCTTATCTTTTTACGCAGCGTATAGCACTTGTCACCAGGTGCCATAAATAAATTCACTTGCGGGATGTGGTTTTATGAATGGGGTTATGGAACTAGAATTCTGGATGCGTGTTGCCATTGGTGAAGCTGAAGAGAGTTTGCGTGAGGGGAATAAAGGTTTTGGCGCCGTTATCATCAAGGATGGTGAGATGGTTGCGGCGGCGCATGACTATGAGGAAACAGAGGGAGACGCAACCTCACATGCTGAAATCAACGCGATTAAAATTGCCAGCCAAAAAATTGGCAAAAATTTAAACGGGTGCATACTGATATCCACCAGTGAGCCTTGTCCTATGTGCGCATTTGCCATCGCCTGGTCCGGGATAAGCGAAATAGCTTTTGGTTTTTCTATTCAGGATGCACTTGCTCAAGGGCGGCGGCGGATTGCATTTCAGTGCGTCGAGGCTTTTGATAAGGCGGGCACAGAGGTCATTGTTCATAAAGGTATTCTGCGGCGGGAATGCGCAATTCTCTATCGTGCTGACGTTCGCAGCGAAATTAATCATCTGCGCAACGCAACCGATGAAGACCTTAAGGCGCTGAACGCGGATTCCATTGCCCGGCGTACTGCATGGTTCTGCCAAAATAAAGCCGGGTTGAATATTGGCGATAGCCATTTATTAGACACCGCACACCGCTTACTTATAATGCGATTCCACGCTGCAGAGGTCGAAATGCCCGTGGTGAACAGAACAGAGAAGCAAATTACTTTCCACTCTATGAATTTCTGCCCAACGCTTGAGGCATGCAGAATTCTGCGCCTTGATACCCGGCACGTTTGCAAACTCCTGAATGAAGAGTCCACCGATATGTTAGTGAAAAAGATAGATAGCCGACTTCGCTTCTCTCGAAATTATAATAACCTCAGACCATATTCCTCTTTCTGCGAAGAATCTATTTCTATTGAGGATTGAACGTGTGTTGCCATAAGCGATGTGCCTGATTGTTCCAGGGCCGTTAACGGACTTTAGCTTCCTGAAAAGCAAAGCTATCCGTTAACCATCGGCGATTCAACAGGGCTAAGCAGGCGATCAGCGGCGTAATGTTAAAACTTTTAAAGGAGAAGTCATGAAATTAATCGACTTGCACATGCATTCGGCATATAGCAACGATGCCGATTTCCCGGTCAGCGATCTGCTTACCATGGCTAAAGCGGCGAATCTTGCGGCCCTGGCGATAACCGATCACAACTCGGCGCGATCCGTTGAGGAGTCTATTCGCTATGGCAGAGCAAATAGCGTAAGCGTGATGACCGGGATTGAAATCGACTGCGCGTTTGCGGGCAATAATTATCATCTGCTGGGCTACGGTTTTCGTCGAGACAGCCGGGATTTTGACGCCGTCGAACACAACTTCCATCGTCTGGAAACTGCCGCGACGCCGCTAAAGCTGGAGAAACTGCGGGCGCTGGGGTTCCAGCTTGATGAAGAGCGCCTGTATGCTATGGCCGGCGATCGGGTCCCGCAGGAAGAGGAGATGGCAGAACTTATTTTAGAGGATGCGCGCAACCTGAATCATGATCTGCTGCTGCCTTACCGCGCGGGGAATGCGCGCAGCGATATGCCGTTAATTAACTTTTTTTGGGACTTTTTTGGCCGAGGCAAACCCTGCCAGGTGACGGTGGAATTGCCGCCGATGGCGGAGATGGCGGCGCTGATAATCGACAACGGCGGCATTCCGGTCATTGCGCATATCGGCGCTAACGTGAAGGAAAAGCCGCTGGCGGTGATTGACCAGATGTTGCCGCTTGGCGTACGCGGCGTGGAAGTGTTCTCCAGCTATCATGATGAGGAGCTATGTCGCGAACTTTATCACTACACGCTGGATAAATCGCTGCTGGCGACCTGCGGCAGTGACTTTCATGGTAAAAACAAACCCAACATTAAGCCTGGCGACTGTAGACCATGGCGTGACGCGCTACCGAAAACCCTGGAAATCCTCGAGCAGGCTGATCTTTATTGACGCCTGAAATCTACCGGCTCTGGGCGAGTTATTAAATAACAAGGACAAATGATTATGCGTAGAGGTATTATCAAGCAGGAAAAGAGGCACAGGAAGAGGTATCTGCTGTCAGTCAGAGAAAGAGATGGACCACCTTCGTTGTGCCTCTAAATAGAGAGTCACAAAATCGCGTATATTTTATGGGGGCGCATAGTATTGTTGAGAGCCACGTTTCACGGCAATGACTCTCTGCTTCGGATAAATTTAGCTACGGCTTGTAACGCCTCATCCGCTTCAGGTACCTTTCCTACCGATGACTGAAATACATGCCAGAGCCCGTCCCATATCTCAAGCTCAACTTGCATCCCAGCCTTTTTAGCATATCGGGAGAGGCGTAATGCATCATCGCGCAATAACTCCTCGCTTCCCACCTGAATAAATACGGGAGGAAGTCCAGACAAATCACCAAACAGGGGAGAGACAAGAGGATCGCTTCGTTCACTGTCCGAACAGTAGTATTTCACGGTCATTATCAGGTCTTCTATGCAAAGCAGCGGATCGAGACCCTTACACAGCGTTATGCTCTTACCAGAAAGTGTGAAATCTAACATGGGAGACAGCAGAACAGACGAGTCCGGCAAAGGATCTTGATGCTGTTTTAACAGGAGTAAAAGCGACATGACCAGTCCACCACCGCTGGAGTCTCCCGCGAGGATAATGTCCTCTGCTGAATAACCATTAGCAAGCAGCCATAAATAGGCCTGATGACAATTTAATAAGGCCGCAGGAAATCGATTTTCTGGCGCCAGAGGATATTCCAGTACCAGAGTTCGACAACCAGAATATTGTGCGAGACAGGCAGCGAGTTTTCTGTGAGTCAGACACGATCCCTGAGAATTTCCACCGCCGTGGAAATAGAGAATAATCCTGGTATTTATCGAATCGGGATATGAAATCCATTCCGCAGTTATCTCTGTATCGTTAACCGTTTCGATGCATACACCCGCAGGTAGTGTTGCCTTTATGGCTGCAGACTCCCAGACCTGGCGCTGAAGGAATAGTGGGGTATTCAAAAGAAAATGAATATTTTCATCATGATTTTCAAATAGCTTAGCTTTATAATCTTTTGCTCCGTTACTCAGCATCTTAATTCCTTTTGCTGCTTACGCCAGAAATAATAATTGTCGGTAGTGCTTTTTTTGCATTTTAATAGGCATTAATTTATTTACTCATTCATAAACAATCTGAGAAATACGCCACATTATAAGTTTATTAAAATTCTTCGGCTTTTTTTTATCTTTCCCTACTAACCGACAAATAGCTTATTTTTTCAACGACGCTGGTGATAAGGCTTTTCCCGCAAAACAAGCGGACCTACGCTCAGGCAATTGATGCGAGAGAGCGTGGGGCAGGCAAAATCCCTGGCAATGAATTTTTTCTGGCAGAGAGGGGGAGGGGACTTTGAAGGGAAGCTAGTGCTGGCTCCCCAAAAGCAAAAAACCGCCTTGTGGGCAGGTTCTTTAAATAGTGGTGCCCGGACTCGGACTAACGCCGTAGGCGTTGAACAGCGCGCTTGTCGCGCTGGCCCCGGAGGGGTGAGCCGCGGAGCGGCGAATAATCGAACGGAGTTCGATGGAGAAACCGCTCGCAGAAAAGCAAAAACCCAGCCATAGGCTGGGTTCTCTGAATGGTTGGTGCCCGGACTCGGACTAACGCCGCAGGCGTTGAACAGCGCGCTTGTCGCGCTGGCCCCGGAGGGGTGAGCCGCCGTGCGGCGAATAATCGAACGGAGTTCGATGGAGAGTCCGCTCGCAGAAAAGCAAAAACCCAGCCATAGGCTGGGTTCTTTAAATAGTGGTGCCCGGACTCGGAATCGAACCAAGGACACGGGGATTTTCAATCCCCTGCTCTACCGACTGAGCTATCCGGGCAACGGGGCGCATTAAACCTGATTCGCCGCACCTCGTCAACGAAATTTATCTGTTTCGCAGCAGACTGAACAATCTATCACCACATTGCGTCAAAAGCACGCATCTTCAGGCGAAAAACGCCGTCCAGGCTACCGAAATCGGCATCGCCAGCACCAGGGCCGGCAGCATATTCACCACGGCGAACATTTTAATTCCGCAGATGCGCAAACCGGTGGCAACCAGCAGCATCCCGCCGACAGCGCTGAAATCCGCCATCATCATCGGCGTGGTTAACGGCATAATCAACGATGCGCAGGCCGCCAGCGCCAGCTGGATGGCCAGCATCGGCACGCAAATGGCCGAGACCGCCAGCCCCAGGGTGCAGGCGAAAATGGTGGCGGTAAAGAAGTCGAGAAACGCTTTGGCAATGAGAATGCTGGCGTCACCGGTCATTCCTTCGCGCATCGCGCCGAAAATCCCGGTTCCGCTGGCGCAGAACAGGACGATAATCGCGACGTAGCTTTGAATATACGACTCATGCGCCGAACTCTTTATCTGGCCCTTTTTTGGCGAAAGCAGCTGCTGAAGCTTACTCACCAGCGTATTAATGCCTTTCTCCATATTACATACTTCGCCGAACAGCGCGCCCACCAGCGTTGAAAGCACCATCACCGGCAGGTTGGCGCATTTGATCACCAGTAGAATACCGATGCCCAGCGACGCCAGCCCAAAAATAGAGGTCATTGATGTACGAATCCGTTCCGGCAATCTTTGACTTAAGAGTGCGCCAAGTACGCCGCCCAAAAGGACCGCACCGGCGTTAATAAATGGCCCTGTAACCACAGTATGACTCCTGTTAATTATCCCTAATGACTGCATTATTATGGCGCGAAGCTGGCCAAAAGGCTTGCGCATCCGTGGGGTCGCTGCATACGTAATTCATCTTGCACGGTACATTTAAAGGTGACATGATTGCGCGAATTTTCTCCTCCCCTGAATGAGGCCGCCGGGATGACGACATCGCCACTACATCACCAGTGCCGCTGCGTACAGATGCGCAGGCTGCCTCGTCTTGCTACCCTTACTCTGCAACTTCTGCCCGTCATGCGGTGAGCGTAACGCAGGCTCACTGCAGGACAACAGTAAGATCGGACGCGGTCTGCTTTTACTGATGTCTGGCGGTCGGAGCTGGGATCCAGCCAGACCCTGACAGTTCGTTGGCCAGAGCAGAGATGCCCTGGCCTAAGCCTTTTACTCTCCGGAAACGGGTATTCGCGCTCATGAAATCAATGCACATTGCCGCCAGCCGCGAGCTGGTATCCCACCTGTCCACCCACCGTCGCGTGGTGGCCCTGGACAGTACTGATTTTACCGATGTGGCGGCAGTCGTCATTACCGTGGCGGACAGCCGCAGTGGCATCCTTGCGTTGCTGAAACGCACGGGCTTTAACCTGCCGGTCTATCTGTTCAGCGAAGCTGAGCACGAAAAACCAGAAGGCGTGACGGCCATCGTTAGCGGCAAAGAGCAGGAGTGGCTCGAACTGGAAGCCGCCGCCTGCGACTATGAAGAGAACCTGCTGCCGCCGTTCTTCGATACGCTGACTCAGTACGTAGAGATGGATAACAGCACCTTCGCGTGCCCCGGCCATCAGCACGGCGCCTTCTTTAAGAAGCATCCAGCGGGGAGGCAGTTCTTCGACTTCTTTGGTGAGAACGTCTTTCGCGCCGACATGTGCAACGCCGACGTTAAGCTTGGCGATCTGTTGATTCATGAAGGATCGGCCAAACACGCGCAGAAGTTCGCGGCGAAGGTCTTCAACGCCGATAAAACCTATTTTGTCCTTAACGGTACCTCGGCGGCGAACAAAGTGGTGACTAACGCGCTGCTGACCCGCGGCGATCTGGTGCTGTTTGATCGCAATAACCATAAATCAAATCATCATGGGGCGCTGATTCAGGCAGGCGCGACGCCGGTCTATCTTGAAGCATCGCGCAACCCGTTCGGTTTTATCGGCGGGATTGACGATCGCTGCTTCGATGAAAAATACCTGCGCGATCTGATTCGCGAGACGGCGCCGGAAAAAGCCGATACGCCGCGCCCGTTCCGCCTTGCGGTGATCCAGCTCGGAACCTATGACGGGACGGTATATAACGCCCGCCAGGTGGTCGATAAAATCGGCAGCCTGTGCGATTACATCCTGTTTGACTCGGCCTGGGTCGGCTACGAGCAGTTTATTCCGATGATGGCCGACTGTTCGCCGCTGCTGCTGGACCTGACGCCGAATGACCCGGGCATTTTTGTTACTCAGTCGGTGCATAAACAGCAGGCCGGTTTTTCGCAAACTTCGCAGATCCATAAAAAGGATAACCATCTGCGAGGGCAGGCGCGTTTTTGCCCGCATAAGCGGTTGAATAACGCCTTTATGCTGCATGCCTCGACCAGCCCGTTTTATCCGCTGTTCGCGGCTCTCGACGTGAATGCCAAAATCCATGAAGGGGAGAGCGGGCGCCGCCTGTGGGCCGAATGCGTGGCGCTGGGTATTGACGCGCGCAAAGCGATTATCGCTAACTGCAAAATGATCCAGCCGTTTATTCCGCCAATGGTCGCGGGACGCCCGTGGCAGGATCACCCCACCGAAACCATCGCCCGCGAGCGGCGCTTCTTTAGCTTTGAACCGGGCGCGCGCTGGCACGGCTTTGAGGGCTATGCCAGCGAACAGTACTTCGTTGACCCCTGTAAGCTGCTGCTGACGACGCCAGGAATCGATGCGCAGAGCGGGGAATATACTGATTTTGGCATCCCGGCGACCATTCTGGCCCACTATCTGCGCGAAAACGGCATTGTGCCGGAGAAGTGCGATCTGAACTCTATTCTGTTTCTGCTGACCCCCGCCGAAAGCGCGGAGAAGCTGGCGCAGCTGGTGGCGATGCTTGCCCAGTTTGAGCAGCATATCGAATCGGATACGCCGCTGGCCGAGGTTCTGCCGAGCATCGTTAACAAATACCCGGTGCGCTATCGGGACTACACCATCCGCGAGCTGTGTCAGGAGATGCACAACCTGTACGTTAGCTTTGAGGTGAAGGATCTGCAAAAAGAGATGTTCCGCAAGCAGAGCTTCCCGCGGGCGGTCATGAACCCGCAGGACGCCAACCGCGAGTTTATTCGCGGTAACGTCGAACTGGTGCGCTTAAGCGAAGCGGAAGGGCGCATTGCGGCGGAGGGCGCGCTACCGTATCCACCGGGCGTGCTGTGCGTCGTGCCTGGCGAAATCTGGGGCGGGGCGGTGCTGCGCTATTTTCTGGCGCTGGAGGAGGGCGTCAATATGCTGCCAGGCTTCTCGCCGGAGCTCCAGGGGGTCTATAGCGAAACGGACTTTGACGGCATTAAGCGTCTGTATGGCTATGTGCTGAAAGCATAAAAAAACGCCCCGTTGATATCACCGGGGCGCTTTTTTTATTCGTACATCTCGGGTGAAGCCGTTTATTTAATGTACGACGGTCTGCGCACCGGCTGGTACGCGAACGTGCTTGTATTTAAACAGCGCGACGAAAGCAAACGCCAGAACCAGCGAATAGCCGGCGAAAATCAGCCATACGGTTTGCCAGTCGGTAATCCCTTCGACGGTAAAGTGCTCCACCACTTTGCCGCTCACCATCCCGCCAAGTATGCAGCCGAAACCGTTGGTCATCATCAGGAACATTCCCTGGGCGCTGGCGCGGATTTCCGGGCGAACCTCTTTTTCCACAAACACCGACCCCGAGATATTGAAGAAGTCGAAGGCGCAGCCATAAACGATCATCGACAGCACCAGCAGCACGGTGCCGAACGGAGTCGGGTCGCCGTAAGCGAACAGGCCGAAGCGCAGCATCCACGCCACGATACTAATCAGCATCACGTTCTTGATGCCGTAGCGGCTGAGGAAGAACGGGATGGTCAGAATGAACAGGGTTTCCGAGATCTGCGAAATCGACATCATCACCGAGGCGTGCTGCACGATAAAGCTGCTGGCGAACAGCGGATCTTTATCAAAGCTGTGCAGGAAGGTGTTGCCGAACATATTGGTGATTTGCAGTTCGGCGCCCAGCATCATCGAGAAAATAAAGAAGATCGCCATACGTTTGTTTTTAAACAGCGCGAAGGCATCAAGGCCCAGCATGGCGGTCCAGCTCTGGTTTTTCTGCTGATTGGCTACCGGAATATGCGGCAGCGTCAGAGTGAAGAGCACCAGCAGCAAGGAGAGCGCCGCGCCGATATAGAGCTGCATATGGCTCAGCTCAAAGCCGGAGAAGCTGACGCCCCACATGGCGAGGATAAAACCGATGGTACCCCAGATGCGAATCGGCGGGAAATCGGTCACGATATCCATGTTCGCAGACTGCAGGCGGTAGTAGGAAATGGTGTTAATCAGCCCCAGCGTCGGCATATAGGCCAGCGAGTTAAGCAGGATGACGAGGAACATCTCGCCCGGCGTAGTGACCTGGGCGGCGAGCCACAGCGTCAGCGCGCCGACCAGATGGCAAATGGCGTAAACCCATTTGGCGCTGATCCATTTATCGGCAACGATACCAAGCAGCGTCGGCATAAATACCGCAGCGATACCGAGCGAGCTATAAACCGCTCCGATGGCCGCACCGTCAAACTTCAGGGTAACGAACATATATGAGCCGAGCGTGGTCAGCCAGCTCCCCCAGAGGCAGAACTGCAGGAACGACAGTATTTTGAGCTGCAGCTTAAGATTCATGTTTTGATCCTCACGGATATAGAATTGTTTTGTGTTTTAAATAACATTTGTAGCGTTATTTTGGTTGGATTCTATCATTCATGGGGTGGATGCTTTTGTTAACTGCCGCAGAAAATCGCAAAACAGTTGCGCAACTCTATTGTGTATAGCAGAAGGAAGGCGCCCTTGAGGAAACAAGGGCGTTGGCAGAGGATTACTTGCGGCGGTAGCCTTTTTGCGCGGTGTTTACCTTGTAGAGATAACGGCGCGATTCGGCGGATGGGTGACGGCTGGTGATGGTCTGATAAACGTCGCCCGGCGTCATATTATTGATGATATTCGCGGCCTGAATCTTATCGCTGGAGAAGACCCGCAGCACGCTGCCCGCGCCGCCGTTATAGGCGGTAATCACCGCATAGCGACGCGAGGTGGGGTTAGCAATACCGGCCAGATAGACGTTGTTCAGCATGGCCAGATAGGCGGTCCCGGTATCGATATTATTGGCCGGATCGAACAGATAGCTGCGGCTCGGCAGGCCGGATTTCCCCTGCGAGCGGAACACATCCTTCCCGGCACTGTGCTGCACCACCTGCATCAGCCCCAGCGCGTCGGCATGGCTGACTGCATAGGGGTTAAAGGACGATTCGGTTTGCATAATCGCCAGGATCAGCGACTCATCAACGCCATATTTGCGCGACGCCTGACGGACCATGCCAATGTATTTATGCGCACGTTTGTCGAGATGGTTCGGCACCAGGTTGATGGTGATGCTGTAGATCATGCGCGGACCGTTGCTGCGGCTTTTCAGACGCGTTTGCAGCAGGTAGTCCGCAAAGCGTGAGGCGCGCCACTCCCAGCGAATCGACTCACCGGTGTTATCCACGACCTGACCATACAGGAACGGTTCTTTTGAGATCTGAATGTCATCGACGTCGGAATAGAGGTCGATGGAGTTAGGGTCATCGCCCATCAGCAGGGTTTTAATAATCGCCTGGCGCAGACGCCCGGCCGGGTCAGTGCCGGCGATGGTTTCGACGGTAATCGTCCCGGCGTCAAAGTTGATGTGGCTGCGGGTTTGATACTGGTCGGTGTATTTGACGTAGTCCTTCGGCCCGGCGAGCAGAACTTCGTTATAACCCCAAATGTTCTCGATGTTATGGGCGAACTGGCCCATCAGAATATCAAAGCCGTTGGTGTCCTTCACCCACGCCTCGTTATACTCGGCGCCTTTTTTGGTTGAGCTGGAACACGAAACGAGCAAAGGCGCAATCAGCGCTAGCGCTAAGTATTTTTTCATCATTCCGGGAGTGCGTGTTGTGTTTGTTGTGGTAAAGGGCCGTCAGGCCCTTACTGTTTTTCTGGCGGCGTATAGCCTTCGATGTGTACGTCTTTACCTTCAAACAGGAACTGAACCATCTCCTGCTCCAGCAGTTTGCGATGCTCGGGGTTCATCATGCTGAGTTTTTTCTCATTGATCAGCATCGTCTGTTTGTGCTGCCACTGGGCCCAGGCTTCTTTAGAGATTTCGTTATAGATACGTTTGCCCAGTTCGCCCGGATACAGCTGAAAATCCTGGCCATCGGCTTCACGCTGCAGGAAAGTACAAAAAATCGTTCTGCTCATTCTTAATCCTCTTTAATCGCCAGAAAGCTAAACCGGTGCTCCGGCTTTTAACTGTTGCAACAAGCGCTCCACGGGGGCCGCCAGACCGACGGACGGCGGCTGCGCTAAGTTATACCAGAGTGCGCCCCCTTCATCCATGCATGCGCCGGATGAGTGCACTGTAAGCCACATCGGCACAATATCCAGATGGAAATGGCTGAAAGTGTGGCGAAACGCGGTTAATTGCGTCAGATTATCGGCCTTAATCTGGCGCTGCGCCAGCCACTGCCGCAGCGCATCTTCATCTTCAAACTGCGGGAAGCAGAACAATCCGCCCCATAAACCCACTGGCGGGCGCTGGCAGAGAAATACCTCATCGCCGTGCTGCATCAGCAGGAAATAGCCGGTACGTTCCGGGATCGTCTGTTTCGGTTTTTTGCCTGGATATTGAGCCCATGAATGACTGGCGTAGGCTACGCAGCCGTTATTCAGCGGACAGAGCTCGCATTTGGGCTTAGAGCGGGTACACACCATCGCCCCGAGGTCCATCATGGCCTGGTTAAAACGCTCAACCCCTTTCGCTGGCGTCACGTCCTCACTAATATCCCACAGGCGTTTCTCAACCTCTTTTTTCCCCGGCCAACCGCTGACAGCATAGCAGCGCGCGAGCACGCGCTTCACGTTGCCGTCGAGAATCGGATAATGCTGACCGAGAGAAAGGGATAAAATCGCCCCGGCGGTGGAACGACCCACGCCCGGCAGCGCGGCGACTTCATCAAAAGTTTGCGGGAAGTTTCCGCCGTGCAGGGTGGCCACCTGCTGCGCCGCTTTATGCAGATTGCGCGCGCGGGCGTAATAGCCCAGCCCGGTCCACAGATGGAGGACTTCATCGAGTGGCGCATTGGCCAGATCGGTAATTGTTGGGAAACGCGCCATAAAGCGCTCAAAATAGGGGATAACCGTCGCCACCTGCGTTTGTTGCAACATCACCTCGGAGAGCCATACTTTGTAGGGCGTCTTGCCGATTTGCCAGGGCAGGGTTTTACGTCCGTATTTGTCGTACCAGTCCAGTACCTGGGCTGAAAATTGCGCGGCGAGAAAAGTCAAAGCTACGGCTCCGGGATAGCGATTATAAGGTGGCAGATTGCAGCACAAGGGCGAGAGGCTGTAAACCCTTGCATCCGCCGGGTAACTTTGGATAATGCCCGTTTTCCGAACACTCTCACAAGCAGACTTAACTTTTATGAAAAACGACGTCATATCTCCGGAATTCGATGAAAACGGCCGTCCGCTGCGCCGTATTCGCAGCTTCGTCCGTCGTCAGGGCCGCCTGACTAAAGGTCAGCAGCACGCGCTGGACACCATTTGGCCGGTGATGGGCGTTGAATTTAACGATGCGCCGCTCGATTTTGCCGCGCTGTTTGGCCGTGAAGCGCCCATCACGCTGGAGATTGGTTTTGGTATGGGCGCTTCGCTGGTGGCGATGGCGAAAGAGAAGCCGCAGCAGAATTTCCTCGGCATTGAAGTGCACTCTCCTGGCGTCGGCGCCTGTCTGGCGTCTGCTGAAGAAGAGGGCGTGCAAAATCTGCGCGTTATGTGCCACGATGCGGTAGAAGTGCTGCACGCGATGATCCCCGATAACTCCCTGAGCATGGTGCAGCTGTTTTTCCCTGACCCGTGGCACAAAGCGCGTCATAATAAGCGCCGGATCGTTCAGCCGCCTTTTGCCGAACTGGTGAAAAGTAAACTGAAGCTGGGCGGCGTTTTCCATATGGCGACCGACTGGGAGCCCTATGCCGAGCATATGCTGGAAGTGATGTCCTCGCTTGAAGGATATCGCAACCGGTCAGAAAGCAACGACTATGTGCCGCGCCCGGAATCGCGCCCGGTAACCAAATTTGAACAGCGTGGCCATCGTCTTGGCCACGGCGTATGGGACTTAATGTTCGAGAGGGTGAAATAATGGCAACGAATCGTAGCCGTCGTCTGCGTAAAAAAATGCATATCGACGAATTTCAGGAAGTGGGTTTTTCCGTCGCGTGGCGTTTCGCGGAAGGAACCAGCGAAGAGCAGATCGACCAGACCGTTAACGATCTGATTGATGAGGTGATTGAGCCTAATAAGCTGGCCTTTGACGGCAGCGGCTATCTCTCCTGGGAAGGCCTGATCTGCCTGCAGGAAATCGGTAAATGCACCGAGGAGCACCAGGCCATTGTGCGTAAATGGCTGGAAGACCGCGGGCTGGCCGATGTACGCACCAGCGAACTTTTTGATATCTGGTGGGACTAAGTTTGACAAGGGTCGGCAACTGCCGGCCCGTTTTGTCTGAAGGGAGTTAAATGATGCGCAAAACGCTGTTAGCTGTGGCGCTTTCCGTCACCGCTTTGTCCGCGCATGCGGACTACCAGTGTAGCGTCACGCCGCGTGACGATGTCATCCTCAGCCCGCAGCAGGTGCAGGTGAAAGGCGAAAATGGCGATCTGGTGATTAAGCCGGACGGCAGCCTGAGCTTTAACGGGAAAGCGTATTCTCTGAACGCCGCTCAGCGCGAACAGGCTCAGGACTATCAGGCCAGCCTGCGCAGCAGCCTGCCGTGGATTGATGAAGGCGCACGCTCGCGGGTAGAAAAAGGCCGCGCCGCGCTGGATAAAATTATTACCGAACAGGTAGGGGCCAGCAGCAGCATGCATAGCCGCCTGACCAAGCTTGATGCGCAGCTGAAAGCGCAAATGAGCCGCATAATTGAACATCGTAACGATGGCCTGACGTTCCACTATAAAGCTATCGATCAGGTGCGCGCCGACGGCCAGCAGCTGGTAAACCAGGCGATGGGCGGCATCCTGCAGGACAGCATCAACGAGATGGGCGCGAAGGCGGTTCTCAAAGGCGGCGGTAACCCGCTGCAGGGGATCCTCGGCAGCCTTGGCGGCCTGCAAACCGCCATTCAGGATGAATGGAAAAATCAGGAAGCCGATTTCCAGCAGTTTGGTAAGGATGTCTGCAGCCGCGTGGTTTCCCTTGAGGATAGCCGCAAAGCGCTGGTGGGGTCGTTAAAGTAAGCTTTATTCCGCTACCTGCGTCCGCAGGTAGCAAAATCAGATTTCATTTATCCTGCCTGCGCTGGCGAACTCCTTATGATGCCTGCTGTATTCATAAAAGGAATTTGCTGATGAAATATGCATGGAAAACACTCACCGTCCTGATGATCGCTTCCCCTTGTCACGTGCTGGCGGATGCCAACACGCCAACAGACGACGTGGTAAAACAGCAGTTTGCTGAACAGACTGGCGGGATTATGCGCTTGCAAAACGTGACGCTGAAGCAGCTCGACGCCAGGGGAAATCAGGCGACCTATATGCTGGAAGGCGATATGGCCGCCGCGGAAGATCTCTATATTCGCGTCGGCGTCGCGGGAGATTACTTTTTTTATGAGCGAGTCTGGACCAGGGGGCGGCCGGTAAAGTTCTCCGCCATGATGACCGCGGTAGGGACCAAAGACTCCGGCTGGCAGACCGAATTCTTTTCTCTGCAGATGGCGGCGAAGAGGGGCGGGAGAACCTTTAAGGAAATCGGAGGGGATGAAAGTAAAACCCTGATCGTCAATGACCACAAATTTATGGCGCAATTTGCCAAAATTGACGCCAGCTTTGCCGCCAGCAAAGCCACGATGAAGACGCTGCAAGGGCAACAGGATGTGCTGAAAACCGAGATCGCCGCGTTAGAGGAGCGGATTAACCGTTCATGGGGTACGGATGCGAACGGCAAGCCGCTCGATCGCAGCGACGTGCAGCAGGCGATGCTGGAAAAAATGTATGAAGTAGACCGGCAAAACGATCCGCTGAAGTTCGAGAATCATTACTACAAAACTCTCTATGAACCCGCACTGGCCGCCTGTCAGAAAAAAGCGGTTTGCGATGCTGCGCCGCTGCGCGCCGAGCGCGATGCCGTGCTGAATGAGCAGAAGCGTAACTATTATCGCCAGCATAAAGAGATGAGTGAAAATATCAAAGCGGAGATGGCCGCGCGCGATAAAAAGATAGCGCCGCTGCAGAAGCAAAAAGGCGAACTGAACGCGCAGCTGATGGCGCTGGAGATCCGCTACCGGGAGTTGGCTCGCGACGAAAAATACTGGCAGGAGGGGCTGGAGAAGATGCGCCGCAACGGGGTTCTAAAGTAGCCGGATCAGGTTCGGAATGGCCCGGCTGCGCCTGGCGCGTATGAGCTTGTCGGATGACAGAATATTTTGCTATTGAAGCTTTTGTCAGCCGGTCACGGCGCTAGCCGCCGCCCGGCAGAAGCGTTAGCTCAAGGTCTAACGCCCATTCTTCCTCAGGAATGCGTCCCCTCCTTTCCAGGGCAATAACGCTACATCAGCCCCAGCAGCTGCGGAATAAACAGCGAAATCTGCGGGATATAGACAATCATCATCAGCGCGATCAGCAGGGCGGCGTAGAACGGCAGCAGCGGTTTGATCAACTGCTGAATTTTGACGCCAGAAATAGAACAGCCAACGAACAGCGCGCTGCCAACCGGTGGGGTGAGCAGCCCGATACACAGATTGGCGACCATCATAATACCGAAGTGCACCGGATCCATCCCCAGGTCCTGCGCGATTGGCAGGAATATCGGCGTGAAAATCAGCACCGCTGGGGTCATATCCATAAAGATCCCGACGATTAACAGCACGATATTTATCAGCAGCAGAATCACCACCGGGTTTTCAGAAACGCCCATTAGCGCGTCGCTTATCATGTAGGGAATGTCGGCGTTGGTCATCGCCCACGACATGCCCACGGAAAAGCCAATCAGCAGCAGCACAATAGAGGTCATGACTACCGATTCCAGAATCAGTTTCGGCAGATCGCGCCACTTCACTTCCCGATATATCAGTACCGACAGAATAAAGGTGTAAACCACGGCGATGGCAGAGGCTTCCGTCGCGGTAAAAATGCCGCCAAGGATCCCGCCCATCACAATGATAACCAGCAGCAGGCTGGGCAGAGCATCGAAAAACGCTTTTGCCGCCTGGGCGCAGGTCGGACGTTCGGAAACCGGATAGCCGCGACGTTTAGCAATGACGGCACAGACCACCATAATAGCCAGGCCCATCAGGATGCCCGGCAAATAGCCGGCCATAAACAGCGAGGCCACCGAGACGCCGCCTGCGGTCAGGGAAAAGACGATCAGTACGTTTGACGGCGGAATAAGCAGACCCGTGATGCAGGATGAGACGTTCACCGCCGTAGAGAAGGCCGGATCGTAGCCTTTCTGCGTCTGTATGGGGTTGAGCGTGCCGCCGACCGCGGCGGCGGCGGCGACCGCTGAGCCTGAAATCGAACCGAACATCATATTGGCAAGCACGTTGACGTGGCCCAGAGAGCCCGGCACGCGTCCGACCATCACCTGGGCCAGATTGATTAAACGTATGGCAATCCCGCCGCTGTTCATCAGGGTTCCGGCAAAGATAAAGAATGGAATCGCCAGCAGCGCGAAGTTATCGAGGCCGTTTGCCAGGCGCTGAGAAACGGTAATCACTGCGATATCCTAGGGGAACATCAGCAGCATCGAACCGACGGTAGCGATGCCAATGGAGAAGGAGATAGGTACGCCAATAAAAACCAGAATAAAAAAAGAGCCAAATAGCATCAGTGCGATATAGCTGTCCATCAATTTTCCCCCGCTGCAGAGTGCTTCATGTTTTTCAGTCCGGTGCTGATAAAACACAACGCGTAGAACATCATAATGATCCCGGTTAGCGGCAGGATCAGATACACGTAGCCCATGGGGATTTGCATCGCCGCTGAGACCTGGGACGTCGATAGCGTTTTCTCAATCAGCTTCACGCCACCGGTCACAATTACTGAACCAGCAAAAATAAAGATCAGCAGATTAATGATGACGCTGAGAAGCGCCTGCCTGCGAGGAGGGAGCGTCATCGCCAGTAAATCGATAGCCAGATGACGCTGGGCGCCGACGGTATATGCCGCACCCAGCAGCCCGACCCAAATCATTAAAAAGCGCGCCAGTTCGTCGGTCAGGGTGCTTGGCTGGTTTAGCACGTAGCGGCTAAATACCTGCCAGACGACGCAGACCACCAGCGCAATCATAACGGCGACGGAGAATGCGGCGATCGTGCGGTCCACCGCCAGCTTTATGCGGTTAAGTATCATCTTTGAGTTCCCGGTGAATGGGGCCAGCGGCTGGCCCGCTAAGTGTTATTCAGCAGCAGCTTCAAATTTGGCCAGCAGAGCCGCCTGCTTCGGATCTTTTTTGAAGTCATCAAAGAGCGGTTGAACGGCGGCGCGGAACGGTGCTTTATCAACTTTGATAATTTCGCCGCCCATGGCTTTGGCCTGCGCGCGGGTGTCGGCGTCAATTTTGTCCCACAGTTTTTGCTGATAGGCCTCTGAGGCTTTCGCCGCCTCGTTCAGGATTTGCTGCTGCTCCGGCGTCAGCTTGTCCCAGGTTTTGCTGGAGATAACGAGGAAGTCCGGGATGGAGGCATGTTCATCTTCTGAGAAAACCTTAGCGATTTCGATATGGCGCGTTTGTACCCAGGAAGGTACGTTATTTTCCGCGCCGTCCACTACGCCCTGCTGCATCGCGGTATAGACTTCACCAAACGAAATTGGCGTTGGCGAACCGCCCATTAATTCGATCATTTTCAACGTTGTCGGACTGGCCTGGACGCGGATTTTCAGCCCTTTTAAATCTTCCGGTTTAGTAATGGGTTTTTTAGCATAAAAACTTCGGGTCCCGGCAACATAAGCGGAAAGGGCAAGGAATCCTTTATCTTTCGTGGACTCCATTATTTCTTTACCCACTTCACCGAAGACGACTTTATTGAAGTGATTCTGATCCTTGAACAGGAACGGTAAATTATATATCGCGTAGACGTTATCAAATGACTCCAGGTCGCTGGCGGAACCTTTCGTCATATCCAGTGCGCCGTTTTGTAATAACTCCATCGTTTCACGCGCGCTGCCCATCTGGCTACTGGGGTAAATGCGGATTTTCATATTGCCGTTGGAAAGTTGGTTAACCTCTTTCGCCATCTGCTCAAACGCCTGATGAACAACGTGGCTGCGTTCAAGGTTATGTGCCAGTTTTAACGTAACTTTTTCAGCTGCGCTGGCGCCCTCTGAGAGCAGGGCAAGCAAAGAAACACATACCAGAGAACGAGAAAACGAGAGTTTTTTCATGAGTCGGCTCCATGCACTTAGGTTAATTGGTCAATATCTAAAGAGTCATTCTTTGTTTCTGTATGACATATTATCCTGGTTGTCGTACACCTTTAAGCTGTCTGACTCACACTTTTTTCCAATGAGACGATGAAATGCGTATTTTTGTGCGTTAGGTTATATTTATTTTCTATAAATGAATGTGAATTAATTTTTATTAAGAATGCTGAACTGAGATTCTTCGGGAATTACGATATTAATATTTCGGGAAAAACGAATAATTAATTATCCCGCTATTTATATAACGGGATAATCAGGGAGAGGTTTATTCGCTGAGGAATAATTCGAGAAGGGAGTTCAAAAATAGCTTGCCGTGCTCGGTAATCTGCCAGCAGCCTTCATCTTCCGTCAGGTAGCCCTGAGCAATAGCGGCATCGATTTGCGGGCGGATCGTCCGCTCGTCGAGGCCGGTAAAGCGGCTGAATTCATCCCGTGGCGCCGCTTCGAGCAGGCGGAAACGGTTCATAAAGAACTCAAACGGTTTATCTGCGTTCTCAACATCATGCTGGCGCTCCAGGTAACGGCCTTCCATATAGCCGCGCGGGTGGCGGGTTTTCGCCGTCCGCAGAATGCGTCCGTCCGCAAACGTCACTTTACCGTGCGCGCCGCAGCCAATGCCCAGGTAGTCGCCAAAGCGCCAGTAGTTCAGATTATGCTGGCACTGATATCCCGGTTTTGCATAGGCGGAAGTTTCATATTGCCGGTAGCCCGCGGCGCTAAGCAGGCTATGCCCCTGCTCATAAATATCCCACAGCGCATCGTCGTCAGGCAGGACCGGCGGTCGCGAACCAAACAGGGTATTTGGTTCAATGGTCAACTGATACCAGGAGAGATGCGGCGGATTGAGCGCAATCGCCTGGCGCAGGTCGTCCAGCGCCTCTTCCAGAGACTGGTCCGGCAGACCATGCATTAAATCGAGGTTAAAGCTGCGTAGTCCCAGACCGCTTGCCAGGTTTGCCGCGCGTTTGGCTTCCTGTGGCCCATGAATGCGCCCCAGACGCTGCAGCTTTTGCTCGCTAAAGCTCTGTACGCCGATGGAGATGCGATTAATGCCGGCGCGCTGATACTCCACGAAGCGATCCGCTTCCACGGTGCCGGGGTTGGCTTCCATCGTGATTTCGGCTCCGGCCGCCAGCGGAAGAGCCGCGCGTACGCCATCGAGTAGGGTTTGCATCGCCGGGCCGGAGAGCAGGCTCGGCGTACCGCCGCCAATAAAAATCGTCCCGATTTCACGTCCCTGCGCATAGTGGGCGTCGGCGCGCAGATCGTTCAGCAGATGCTGGACATAGTCATCATGCGGCACTTCGCCCTTCAACGCATGCGAGTTGAAATCGCAGTACGGGCATTTCTGCACGCACCACGGGATGTGAATGTAGAGGCTCAGGGGCGGCAAATTAGCCATTACGTAAGGCTTCCAGTAACAGTTTCAGCGCTCGTCCGCGGTGGGAAATGGCGCTCTTCTCTTCACGGCTCAGCTCCGCTGCGGTTTTACCTTCCGTCGGAACAAAGAAAATCGGATCGTAACCAAAGCCGCCGCTGCCGGCGGCCTGGCGAGCGATGATGCCTGGCCAACTGCCGTGGCACACCAGCGGCGTGGGATCTTCCGCATGGCGCAGATAGACCAGCACGCAGTGGAACTGCGCCTGGCGCTTATCGTCCGGCACGTCGCGTAGCGCGTCGAGCAGTTTTTCCAGATTGCGCTGGTCGGTCGCATCTTCACCGGAATAGCGGGCAGAATAGATGCCAGGCGCGCCGCCTAACGCATCGACGGCCAGACCTGAGTCATCGGCGATAGCCGGAAGGCCGGTAATCTGCGCGGCGTGGCGCGCTTTAAGAATGGCGTTTTCGATAAACGTGAGGCCGGTTTCCTCTGCGGAATCCACGCCCAGTTCGGTTTGCGCCACGATATCGAGGCCAAAATCTGCCAGCAGCGAGGCCAGCTCGCGCACTTTACCGGGATTGCCGGTGGCGAGAACAACTTTTTGCATAAGAGATCCTGTCTATTCTGTCAGCGCAGCGACCCCGTCGGGGATCTGCTGCGGATGAATGATTTTTATCTGTTTGTGGCGACCCAGTTCGCCCTTCTCAATAAGCACCTGGCTTTTTGCTACGCGAAACTGTTTGGCGAGAAATTTTACCAGATGGGCGTTGGCCTGGCCGTCAACGGGTGGCGCGGTAATGGCGACTTTGAGTTCGTCGCCATGTAAACCAACGATGCTGTCGCGGCTGGCCTTAGGCTGAATATACAGCCTTAAGACCAGACCGTCAGCGCAGGCCTGGACAGCACTCATAGCGCCATCCACAGCCCTGGAAGCAGAACGTTACCGGTAGCCTGCAACAGTTCGGCGATACCCATATTGATCACGTACAGCAGCAGAACCAGCACCATCGGCGAGAAATCAATTCCGCCCATTGAGGGCAGCAGCCTGCGGATAGGGCGCAGCAGCGGGTCTGCCAGCTGCATCAGAACATATTCCACCGGGCTACGGCCCTGGCTTACCCAGCTCATGATCGCCATTAACAGAAGAACCCAGAAGATCAGCGAGCCGACGGTTTTGATAAGGATCAGCAGCGCGGAGATCCAGATAATCGGCTGGAAGGTGACGACCATAAACAGGACGATAGCTTTCACGACGCAGAGAATAAAGGCGACCAGCAGGGAGGCGCTGTCGAGCGGCCCCATCGCCGGGATAATGCGGCGCAGCGGCCCAACGACAGGCTGCGTAGCCTTGACCACGAACTGCGAAAACGGGTTATAAAAGTCGCAGCGCGCCCACTGCATCCAGACGCGTAACAACACGACCATTGTATAAAGCTCAATGACCGTTGAGAGCAGGAAAGTCAACGTCTTCATGGCGTTCCTCAGATTCCTTATTTTTTGCTGTAGTCGCGCGCGCCGAAAATTGCGGTTCCGATGCGCACCATAGTGCTTCCCGCCGCGATGGCGGCTTCCATATCATCCGACATTCCCAGCGACAACGTATCGACGGTAGGGTAGTGCGTTTTTAGCCGCGCAAATGCTACCGCCATTTGTTGGGCGACGGCAAACTGCCTTACATATTCTGACTCAGGCGCGGGGATGGCCATTAAACCGCGCAGCTGCAGATTCGGCAATTTAGCGATCTCTGCCGCCAGCGCGTCCAGCTCTGCAGGCGGAATACCCGACTTGCTCTGCTCATCGCTAATGTTGATTTGAATCAGCACGTTGAGCGGCGGCATGTCGGCAGGGCGCTGTTCACTGAGGCGAGCGGCGATTTTGAGTCGATCGACGGTATGACACCAGTCAAAATGTTCGGCCACGAGGCGGCTTTTGTTGGACTGCAGCGGACCAATAAAGTGCCACTGCAGCCCGCTTGCCCCGGTCTCCTGAAAGTAGCGGATTTTCTCCACCCCTTCCTGAACATAGTTTTCGCCAAACGCGACCTGGCCTGCGGCCATCGCTTCTTCGATAGCGCTCGCAGGTTTCGTTTTACTGACTGCAAGCAGCGTAACTTCTTCTGGAGCACGGCCGCAGCGTGCGGCAGCGGCTGAGATTTTGTCCCGGACCTGTGCCAGGTTATGCGCAATATCGTTCATATACCGAGGATGAGTTATGGAACTGGAAGAAATAGTGGCCCTTAGTGTAAAGCATAACGTCTCCGATCTACACCTGTGCAATGCTTCAGCGCCGCGCTGGCGTCGCCAGGGAAAGCTGGAGCCTGCGCCTTTTACCTCCCCTGATATCAGCAAAATACTCCATGACTGGCTCAACGCCGAGCAGCTCGCGCAGTGGCAGGCCAGCGGGCAGGTCGATTTCGCTTTAGCGCCGGCTGGCGGGCCACGCCTTCGCGCCAGCGCATTTGCCCACAGCCGCGGCCTGTCGCTGGCGCTGCGTCTGCTGGCGGAAACCTGCCCGCAGCTGGAGGCGCTCGGTGTACCAGCCGCCTTAAGCGAGCTGCTCAATGAGGAGAGCGGGCTTATCCTCGTCACGGGCGCCACCGGCAGCGGGAAATCAACTACCCTGGCGGCGATGGTGGGCTATCTTAATCAGCGCCTCAATGGTCATATCCTGACGCTGGAAGATCCGGTCGAATTTATTCACCACAGCGAGCGTTGCCTGATCCAGCAGCGGGAAATCGGCCGCCACTGCCCCTCCTTTGCCGCGGCGTTACGCGCTGCGCTGCGTCAGGATCCGGACGTCATTCTGTTAGGGGAACTGCGCGATAGCGAAACTATCCGCCTGGCACTTACGGCAGCGGAGACCGGACATCTGGTTATGGCGACGCTGCATACGCGCGGCGCGGCGCAGGCGGTTGAAAGGCTGGTGGATGTCTTTCCCGCCCAGGAGAAAGAGCAGGTTCGCAGCCAGCTGGCGGGAAGTTTGTGCGCGGTACTGGCACAAAAATTGTTTCCGGATGCTGCAGGCGGCAGAGTTGCGCTATACGAGCTTTTAGTTAATACCCCAGCAGTGGCGAATTTGATCCGGGAAGGAAAAACGCATCAGCTGCCCGGCGTGATGCAAACCGGGCAGCAATCTGGCATGCAAACATTTACGCAAAGCTTTCAGCAACGTACGGCAGCGGGTCTTTTATAGCTGCATTTTTTATATTCAGACATCTTACCAATGGCTTGTTATGATAATGTTTTATTAATGTTCGGTATTATTATTTTATATTACAAGGAACCATATGGAATTAAGCCGAATAATGTAGGCTATGAAAAACGAATTGACATAAACCTCCCATAACCAGGAAAAAAGTTTGATAATCTTTTGACTCTCTCAAGGTATTCGATTTATGCTGTTTACAGGGATAGGAAAATTCCCATGGAATATTGTTTCAAAGTGTAAATTTGGTTTTTATTTATAAATACACCGGCGATGGTATTCTTGTTAATTCATTTAACCGCTATGAAGGCGGGTATCAACTAAGGAGAGTTTTAAGTGATTAATTTTTCTGAGGATTCAGTTCTTTCTCATCAGGTTACCTTTATTACTCACCCCTCAATTCAAAGCAAGGCATTTGCAACCTGGCTGGCTGACAGGTTATCTGCTACAGTGATCCTGCAAAATATTAACAAACCCCTCGCGCAACGACTTGTGAAAGATTCTGTAATATTATTTGATATTGCGGTTTCAAATAAAAAGTTGAATAGCGTGTGGCGTGATATTATTCGCCTGCAGGTAGATAACCCCCGTTTATTGATTATCAACAGCGCACAAAAGTATGAGCTCTACGAAATGGCACAGTGGCCAGCGCTTTATGGCGTTTTCCGTCACGACGATGATGAATTGCGCTTAATTGAGGGCGTTAAAGCTGTGCTTAACGGCGAACAGACGGCTGAATTGAGCGTAATGCACCCGGCTATGTACGCAGCGGATCATCAATCGGCGCCTGTGGAAAGTTCGCCGCTGACCGAGCGCGAATGTGAAATCCTTAATGAACTTCGCTGCGGGGCGACCAATATGGATATTGCTCGCGCGCTGTTTATCAGCGAAAACACGGTGCGTACCCATCTGTACAACGTGTTCCGTAAGCTAAGCGTGAAGAACCGAACCCAGGCGGTCAGCTGGGCGAATGAGCATCTGCGTCACTAAAAACTGAATCAGGATGATGGCGCCTGTCGCTGCGATGTGGCGCCAGCATTCAGGATCAGAAGCCCTGCTCGAAGTAGCTTTCCAGAATAATGACAGCGGACGCTGAATCAATGCTGCCTTTATTGAGCGCACGGAATCCACCGTGTTCAAATAACCCGGCTCTGGCTTCCACCGTGCTCAGACGCTCATCGTGCAGGATTATCTGCACGCCGAAACGGCCATGGATTTTATTCGCGAAGTTGCGCGCGCGCGCGGTCAGAGGTTGCTCCGTACCGTCCATATTCAGCGGCAGGCCGACAACCACCTTTTCGGGCTGCCACTCTTTGAGCAGCTTCTCGATAATATTCCAGTCAGGTTTGCCGTCCTGCGCCTTCAATGCGGGCAGGGGGCGGGCAGTGCCGGTGATGCGCTGCCCTACGGCGACGCCGATGCTTTTGGTGCCAAAATCAAAGCCTAAAAACGTTCCGCTCATCAGGCATGCCCCGCTGCGGCCGGCATGGTGACGATATCGATGCCGATCAGCTTCGCAGCCTCGCGCCAGCGGTCGGCTATTGGCGTATTGAACAAAATGTTCCGATCCGCCGGCGCGGTGAGCCAGGCGTTATCCAGTATCTCTTGCTCCAGCTGACCTTTCTCCCAGGAGGCATATCCCAGCGCAACCAGCACGTTGTCCGGCTGTTTATCCGTGCCCAGCGTTTCGAGCACGTCTCGGGAGGTGGTGATCACCGTATTATCGGAAATACGAATGCTGGAAGAAAAGTCAGAGGGCGGCGAGTGCAGTATAAAACCCCGGTCCTCGGCCAGCGGGCCGCCAACCATCACCGGTTTATCCAGGCGGATCTCGGGATTGCGCGGCTCAGGCGTGATTTTTAACTTCTCCAGGATCCCTTCAACCTGCAGATTTTCCATCGGCTTATTGATGATGATGCCCATGGCGCCGTCATCGTTATACTCGCAGATATAGACTACGGAGCGACGGAACATCGGGTCCTGGAGAGCAGGCATGGCAATCAGAAAGTGATGCTGTAAATTCATTGTCAGAGGTTCTGTTCCTGGTTCAAAAAAGCAGCACCCAGTATGCGGGTAAAGCAAGAGAGTGTCGATTCACTTTATCTTGCAGGCGTCACGGCCATTGCCTGTCTGAGCCTGAAAGTGAATCTCTGAAGCGTGCTTCAGGCTACAGGCGCTGGCCCATAGCCTGAATGAGCGCGTTAATTATTGAGGCGCTTTTCGATGGCGTCCATCAGCATCCCGGTGATGGAAATCGGGAAGGCGGCTTCGATTTCACGTACGCAGGTTGGGCTGGTGACGTTAATTTCCGTCAGGCGATCGCCGATGATATCCAGGCCGACGAAGATTAAGCCTTTGGCCTTCAGCGTCGGGCCTACGCGGCGGGCGATGGCCCAGTCGCTTTCGGTCAGGGGGCGCGCTTCGCCACGGCCGCCAGCGGCGAGGTTGCCGCGAGTTTCGCCACCCTGCGGAATACGGGCCAGGCAGTAAGGAACCGGCTCGCCGTCCACGACCAGCACGCGCTTATCGCCGTCTTTAATGGCCGGCAGATAGTTCTGCGCCATGCAGTAGCGGCTGCCCAGCTCGGTCAGGGTCTCGGTAATCACGCCGAGGTTAGGGTCACCCTCTTTCACGCGGAAAATGGAGGTACCGCCCATGCCGTCCAGCGGCTTGAGGATGACATCGCCGTGCTTTTCCCAGAAGGCTTTCAGCTGAGCTTTATTGCGGGTGACCAGCGTTTCCGGCGTCAGCTCGGAGAACCAGGCGGTAAACAGCTTTTCGTTACAGTCGCGCAGGCTCTGCGGCTTATTGACGATAAGCGTGCCTTTCTCTTCGGCGCGTTCGAGGATGTAGGTCGCATAGATAAACTCGGTATCAAACGGCGGATCTTTACGCATCAGAATGACGTCCAGGTCCGCCAGAGGCAGATCCTGCTCGCCGTTGAACTCGTACCATTTGTCGTAGTTCTGCTCGACGCTCAGCTTGCGCGTACGGGCGCGGGCTTCACCGTTGATTAAGTACAGATCGTTCATCTCCATATAGTGGAGTTCATAGCCGCGACGCTGCCCTTCCAGCAACATAGCAAAGCTGGTGTCTTTCTTGATGTTGATGGTTGCGATGGGGTCCATCACGATGCCGAGCTTAATCATTGTTCTTCTCCGTTAACGCTTCAACCTAAGTCGCCAAAACGCACCTGCAGGGCGGTAATGGCAGTGAGCGCAGTTGTCTCTGTACGCAGAACGCGCGGTCCCAACAGGATATCAGTAAACTGGTAGCGAGCGGTCATCGCTATCTCTTCTGCCGAAAGCCCGCCTTCCGGACCGATCAGCAGTCGGACGCGTTCGACCGGCAGCGGCAGCGTATTGATGCTGGCGCTGGCGCGAGGGTGTAAATTGAGCTTCAGGCCCTCGTCCTGCTCCGCGCACCAGGCTTCGAGCTGCATTGCCGGGCGGATCTCCGGCACCACATTGCGGCCGCTTTGCTCGCAGGCGGCAATGGCGATTTTCTGCCACTGCTGAATCTTCTTGTGCAAACGTTCGGCGTCCAGTTTAACGCCACAGCGTTCGGAAAACAGTGGCGTTATGAGGCTTACGCCAAGTTCGATCGATTTCTGGATGGTGAATTCCATTTTTTCGCCGCGTGACATCACCTGGCCTAAATGGATATGCAGAGGGGATTCGCGGTTATCGATTTTGCCGCTCTGTACTTCAACCAGCACATGTTTCTTACCTGCCTCGACAATGACCGCCTCGAAGACCTGATTGCTGCCGTCAAAAAGCTCGATTGCCTGGCCTTTACCCATCCGTAAAACGCGACCGACATGGTTGGCCGCGTCGTCGGAGAGGGCTATCTGGCTACCCGTAGTGATGCGTTCCGGGTGATGGATGCGAGGGATGCGCATGCTTGATATTCCGTTCTTCGCGCAGATATTGTCTTCCCTCATTAAAGAGGGAAGCGTGAAGCTGCAAATTAACAATTGCCGCTAGTGTAGGTTAGCTCTTTTGCGCCTGGCAAGCCTGCAGGACGTAAGGATTATGGTTGCCCTGAACTTTTGCAATACGCGCGTCGCGTTCGCATTCCCAGCGTGTTACCGGGTACAGCTTATTCCAGGCGGTAAACAGCTGGGTTTGCTGGCGGGAAAGATTGAGCTGGTAGCGGTCGCGCATATAGAAGTAGGTGCGGGCAATCGCGCCCCGGGCGCGAGCCGGCGGCTCTGCAACTTTATCTTTAAAATCAACCTTCATCGCACACTGGCCGTACTGGCCTTCGCCACCGTTCCACTGGCTGTACATAAAGTTGGCGCGATCGCCGTTGACCTCGCCAACCGCCGGCTGCAGGTTATGCATGTCGCTTTCCATCTTGCGATAGACCGGGTCTTTGGCGCAGTTTTTCCGCCCGCCGTCCTGCCAGCATTGAAGCTGGTGACCAAACTGCCAGGCCGGAACCACGTGTTCCCACTCTACCCGGCTGGCGCGGTTCTCATTTTTACGCACTTTATAGCCGCATGATTCCAGATCGATAACGCCCTTTTTCCCCTGCCAGTTGATTTTACAGCCGCAGTAGAAATCGCCGGGGACGTCGGCGTTGACCTTGACGCCAGCGGCTTTGGCCTGAGAAAAACTGTTGATTCCCTCCGCAGCAAGCGGGGCACACGCCGCCGCGCTAAGAAACGCGGCAGCAAAAATATAAATACGGGACATCGTTAACTCCGTGTCAAAACGAGCCCGCAACGTAACGAATGTGATTGCCTGATGCAATCAGTCAGATCAGAAAATTTCCAGTTATTTCCGGAGATTACTTTTCCGCCACCAGCACGTCGCCGCAGCGCACGCAGCGATAGGTGGCCTCACCGCGCATCACGCGATTGTGGCGGCGAACGGTAAGCTGATGCTGCTGACACTGGCAGCGGTAGGGGAAGGTATTTTTACGGACAGAATCGAGTTCGAAACGATGAGTACGCAGCGCCGGTACGCCCAGTACGCTCTCCATCATCCATTTCCACTCTTTTCCGTGTGGCGCCACGCGGCCAAAGTGTTTCCATACCAGCAGATGGGCCAGCTCGTGCGGCACGACTTCGTCGATAAAAGCCTGCTGGTTTTCCAGCAGCAGCACCGGGTTAAGGCGAATTTCGTTTTTCTCCAGCCAGGCGGTACCGGCGGAGGTTCCCCGCTGCTGATAAACCAGCACCGGTTCAGGGTAATGTCGTCCCAGCTTGAGGTTCGCTTTGGCAAGATTTTCCCGCAGGCTGCGCATAACGGCCTGTTGAAGGGCAATGGGAATTCGGGGTGTTTTCATAGCGCCAGAGGATAGTGCGGCGGGATGAGGAGAGCAAGAAGAAGCTTCCTCCCGGAGGGGAGGAAGCGTGTATCGTACTAGTCGCGCGCGCCGATTTCGCGCAGTTTACGGCCTTTCATCAGATTACGTTCAATATGTTCCAGCGAAACGTTTTTGGTTTCCGGGATCAACCACAGAGTCAGGAAGATGAACAGGATGTTAAGGCCGCCATAGACCCAGAAGGTGTTGGCGCTGCCCAGCGAGTTCAGCATCGTCAGGAAGGTCGCGCCGACGATCATGTTGGCAATCCAGTTGGTCGCCGTTGAGCAGGTGATACCGAAATCACGCCCTTTCAGCGGCTGGATTTCGGAGCACAGCACCCAAATCAGCGGGCCGGCGCTCATCGCAAAACCCACGATGAACATCAGCAGCATCAGGACGGCAAAGTACTGCGCCGTGGCGGAGTGGATGCCGATATGCATCATGCTGCCCAGCACGCCCATGCCGAGCGCCATGACGATAAAGCCGAGGATCAGCGTCGGTTTACGGCCCCAGCGGTCAACCAGTCCGATGGCGATAAAGGTCGCCAGAACGTTGGTCAGACCGACGATGACGGTCCCCCACATCTGTTCGGTGGTGTTGGCATAGCCCGCCAGTTCAAAAATCTTCGGCGCGTAGTACATGATGACGTTCATACCGGTGAACTGTTGCATCACCTGCAGCAGGACGCCGAGGAACACCGCGCGGCGGAAGTTGCTGTTTTCTTTGAACAGCGACCAGCCGGACTGTTTTACCTTCAGGCTTTCGCGGATCTCATCCAGCTCGCGTTTCGCTTCAGCGCTGGTGTCGCGCAGGCGCAGCAGAACGCGTTCGGCATCGACAAAGCGGCGCTTAGCGGCAAACCAGCGCGGGCTGTCCGGCAGGAAAACTACACCAATCAGCAGCAGCACCGCCGGGATAATGATCACCCCGAGCATCCAGCGCCAGGCGCCGCTGTAGCTGAAAGCGGTATCCGAAAGATACGCCCCGAGAATACCAATGGTGATCATCAGCTGGTACATCGAAATCATGCTGCCGCGAATTTTTTCCGGCGCAATTTCCGACAAATATAGCGGGGCCGTGTAGGAAGCGACGCCAACGGCGAGGCCGAGCAGCACGCGGGAAATGAGCAGGACTTCCACATTCGGGGCGGCGGCGGAGAACAGGGAACCGGCAACGAACAGGATGGCGCCAATCATCAGGCTTTTTTTACGCCCGAGTTTGAAGGAGAGCCAGCCGCTGCCGACCGCGCCGACCGCGGCGCCGAACATCATGGAGCTTACTACCCATTCCTGCGTATGAGCGCTTATCTGGAACTCGTTGGCAATAAAGGGTAAGGCACCCGCAATAACACCAATATCCAGGCCAAATAGCAGGCCTGCCAGTGCGGCGAGGAAGCAGACAAAGAACGTCATCGTCTTGTTTGAACGCCCTTGTTTTTTGTTGTCAGGCATAACGCCCTCCGGTTGAGTTATTGATTCTGTCGAGGCATAGGGTAGGTAAATGCGTAGTAAAAAAATGTGATAATAATCACGCTGGTGTAATCGGTTACACTATCGTAAAGAAAGGTAATCACATTTAATTTATTTAAATCAGCATTTTAATAAAGTTTAGCTCAAGAAATTTAAAGCGCTAATCAGAGTTTGCTGAAATATTGTGTAACAAAGCCAAGGGTTATTACATTTTTCGCGCACGTCGAGGAAAAGGATGTTGCACATGGGATGTAATCGCTTCCATAGGAAGCTTTGCAAAGGGCTGGATGCAGAGGCTGCGGTTATACGGTTGAAAATAAAAAGGCCAGCGCGAGGCTGGCCTTAAGAGCGAGAAGAGCAGGGGCTTATTTCAGGCCGGCCGCTTCGCGTAGCTGAGCTGCTTTGTCGGTTTTTTCCCAAGGGAAATGTTCGCGACCAAAGTGACCGTAAGCCGCCGTCTCTTTGTAGATCGGGTGCAGCAGGTCAAGCATCTGGATCAGGCCATACGGACGCAGGTCGAAGAACTCACGAACCAGTAGCGTCAGCTGCTCGGACGGTACTTTTTCGGTACCGAAGGTTTCAACCATAATCGAGGTCGGCTCTGCGACGCCGATGGCGTAGGAAACCTGAATTTCGCAACGATCGGCCAGACCGGCGGCAACGATGTTTTTCGCCACATAGCGCGCCGCGTAGGCCGCAGAACGGTCGACTTTAGACGGATCTTTACCGGAGAACGCGCCGCCGCCGTGGCGAGCCATGCCGCCGTAGGTATCAACGATGATTTTACGCCCGGTCAGGCCGCAGTCACCCATCGGGCCGCCGATAACAAAACGGCCGGTTGGGTTGATAAAGAATTTGGTCGCGCTGTTCAGCCACTCGGTCGGCAGCACCGGTTTGATGATCTCTTCCATGACCGCTTCCTGCAGCGATTTCTGATCGATGCTTTCGGCGTGCTGTGTGGAGAGAACGACCGCATCAATACCGACAACTTTGCCGTCGTCGTACTGGAACGTCACCTGGCTTTTTGCGTCCGGGCGCAGCCACGGCAGGGTGCCGTTTTTGCGTACTTCAGCCTGACGCTGCACCAGACGGTGAGCGTAGGTGATCGGCGCAGGCATCAGCACATCGGTTTCGTTAGTCGCATAGCCAAACATCAGGCCCTGGTCGCCCGCGCCCTGTTCCAGCGGATCGGCGCGGTCAACGCCCTGGTTGATGTCCGGAGACTGTTTACCGATAGCGCTCAGCACCGCGCAGGAGTTGGCGTCAAAGCCCATATCGGAATGCACGTAGCCAATTTCACGGACCGTATTGCGGGTGATCTCTTCAATATCAACCCAGGCGCTGGTAGTGATTTCGCCACCCACCAGAACCATGCCGGTTTTGACGTAGGTTTCACATGCTACGCGCGCTTTTGGATCCTGTTCAAGGATCGCATCCAGCACGGCGTCGGAGATTTGGTCAGCAATTTTGTCGGGATGCCCTTCGGATACGGACTCTGACGTAAAGAGGTGTTTTGCCATGTTTTATTTCACCTGTGGACGATTCGGGTAGCTCATACTGTTGTGTAGAATGGCTTTGACGGATGACTCTACCAAAGCTTGCAGGTAGTGACACGAGCAGTCTGAGTGTTAATCAGTATAGATGGATTAACTTCTGGACGGCTATTTTAGGGCAGTTCTTGACCCCATTTCCAGCCTTTTTTGATATTCGTCGCATTTATAGAAAAAGGGCGGTGGCAATTTTTCCTGACAATGCCCGGCAACGCGCATATTTTTATTTTGCTTTTTACCCCGCTTATCGGTATAAAACGCCGCGCGCGGCTCATTAAAACAGCGCACGAGCACTCACCTCGTGACGCCACTTCCAGCCGGGTTAAGCAGTCTGTATTGACAGAGTCCCGCAGCGGCTTTTTTGCTGGCTGTCCGGATCCTATAGCTTTGGCTTGTCGCTGGCCCGTACCGGGGCAGTGTGGAGGTGATACCAGATAATGAACCCACGTTTTTCGCCTGACTCGTCGCGTCGTTCCGTCGCGCGTCACTATTCCTCAATCCGCATCTCTCTCATGCAAACCAGCCGATGTTCTACCCATCTCGGCGCTTCTCAGGATTCCAGGGCCGGCAGGCTACAGGAAAACTGAACAAGGGCGCTCTTGCGATAGCAAGGGTTTTCTCGTGGTTTCTCCGGACTGTCATACTCCGTTCGGGTACGTGTTTTACGATGATATGAATAAGAAACCGGTCGCTCAGCCGCAAGTCCAGCACTATCTACTGGGATTTCGGACTGTTTATGGGTTGTTATCGCTTCTTCGGATTGCGATAGTAGTCAACTGTTTTACACTTGTTACTAAAATTTGAGGTTCGCTATGTCTGACGACATGTCTTTATCTTCGCCTTCGTCAGCAGGCGATCACGGTGTACTACGTTCCATGCAGGAGGTTGCGATGAGCTCCCAGGAAGCCAGCAAGATGCTACGTACTTACAATATTGCCTGGTGGGGTAATAACTACTACGACGTTAACGAACTGGGCCATATCAGCGTCTGCCCGGATCCTGACGTTCCGGAAGCGCGCGTTGACCTTGCCGAGCTGGTGAAAGCGCGTGAAGCTCAGGGGCAGCGCCTGCCTGCACTGTTCTGCTTCCCGCAGATTTTGCAGCACCGCCTGCGTTCGATTAACGCCGCCTTTAAACGGGCGCGTGAGTCTTATGGCTATAACGGTGACTACTTTCTGGTTTATCCCATCAAGGTTAACCAGCATCGCCGCGTGATTGAATCGCTGATCCACTCCGGCGAACCGCTGGGTCTGGAAGCCGGCTCGAAGGCCGAGCTGATGGCGGTACTGGCGCACGCCGGTATGACCCGCAGCGTGATTGTTTGTAACGGTTATAAAGACCGTGAATATATCCGCCTGGCGCTGGTGGGTGAAAAGATGGGCCATAAGGTCTATCTGGTCATTGAGAAAATGTCGGAAATCGCCATCGTGCTGGAAGAAGCCGAGCGGCTGAACGTGGTGCCGCGTCTTGGCGTGCGTGCGCGTCTGGCTTCGCAGGGCTCTGGCAAGTGGCAGTCCTCCGGCGGCGAAAAATCCAAATTCGGCCTCGCGGCGACCCAGGTTCTGCAGCTGGTTGAAATTCTGCGCGCCGCAGGGCATCTCGACAGCCTGCAGCTGCTGCACTTCCACCTTGGCTCGCAGATGGCCAATATTCGCGATATCGCCACCGGCGTGCGTGAATCGGCGCGTTTCTACGTCGAGCTGCATAAGCTGGGCGTGAATATTCAGTGCTTCGACGTTGGCGGCGGTCTCGGCGTTGACTATGAAGGGACCCGTTCGCAGTCCGACTGCTCGGTGAACTATGGCCTGAACGAATACGCCAACAACATTATCTGGGCAATTGGCGATGCCTGTGAAGAGAACGGTCTGCCGCATCCGACGGTGATTACCGAATCCGGCCGTGCGGTCACCGCGCACCACACCGTACTGGTATCCAACATCATCGGCGTTGAGCGTAACGAATATACCGAGGCGACCCCGCCCGCGGAAGATGCCGCGCGTCCGCTGCAAAGCATGTGGGAAACCTGGCTGGAGATGCAGGAAACCGGCAACCGCCGCTCGCTGCGCGAATGGCTGCACGATAGCCAGATGGATCTGCACGATATTCATATCGGTTACTCCTCCGGCACCTTTAATCTTCAGGAACGCGCCTGGGCCGAGCAGCTGTATCTGAATATGTGCCATGAAGTGCAGAAACAGCTCGATCCCAGCAACCGCGCGCATCGCCCGATAATCGATGAGCTGCAGGAGCGTATGGCGGATAAGATTTACGTCAACTTCTCTCTGTTCCAGTCGATGCCGGATGCATGGGGTATCGATCAGCTATTCCCGGTGATGCCGCTGGAAGGGTTGAACAAGGTACCGGAACGCCGCGCGGTGCTGCTGGATATCACCTGCGACTCCGACGGCGCAATTGACCACTACGTCGATGGCGATGGCATTGCGACCACCATGCCGATGCCGGAATACGATCCGGAAAATCCGCCGATGCTGGGCTTCTTCATGGTAGGCGCCTACCAGGAGATTCTGGGCAATATGCACAACCTGTTCGGCGATACGGAAGCCGTAGACGTGTTTGTCTTCCCTGACGGCAGCGTCGAAGTGGAGCTGTCGGATGAGGGAGACACCGTCGCGGATATGCTGCAGTACGTCCAGCTGGATCCGAACACGCTGCTGACGCAGTTCCGCGATCAGGTGAAAAAGACCGATCTCGACGCTGACCTGCAGCAGCAGTTCCTTGAAGAGTTCGAAGCGGGTTTATACGGCTACACTTATCTGGAAGACGAGTGATATACGTCCTCTCCGTAGCGGAGAGGGAAGAGAGAGGGGAAGGCTCATTACGCCATTCGCCAGACTCACTTGAACACGTAGACATTTGCGGCGATAATTCGCCCAATTAAGCAGCAAACTTATTCAAACCCTTCCTCGTCGGGCCTAACGACGCGGAGGGGTTTTTTTATATTTGTATTTCAATACAACGACTGTAAAAGAGGTCATACCCATGAGCACCTTAGGTCATCAATACGATAACTCCCTGGTATCCAACGCATTTGGCTTTCTGCGTCTACCGATGAATTTTATGCCGTACGACAGCGATGCGGACTGGGTCATCACCGGCGTACCGTTTGATATGGCGACCTCCGGACGCGCGGGCGGGCGTCATGGCCCGGCGGCGATCCGTCAGGTGTCGACTAACCTTGCGTGGGAGCATAACCGTTTCCCGTGGAACTTTGATATGCGCGAGCGGCTGAACGTCGTGGACTGCGGCGATCTGGTTTACGCTTTCGGCGATGCGCGTGAAATGAGTGAAAAGCTGCAGGCGCATGCGGAAAAACTGCTGGCGGCAGGTAAGCGCATGCTTTCATTCGGCGGCGACCACTTTGTGACGCTACCGCTGCTGCGCGCTCATGCTAAGCACTTCGGCAAAATGGCGCTGGTGCATTTTGATGCCCACACCGATACCTACGCCAACGGCTGCGAATTTGACCACGGCACCATGTTCTATACCGCGCCGAACGAAGGCCTGATCGACCCGCACCATTCAGTGCAGATCGGCATTCGCACCGAGTTTGATAAGGACAACGGGTTTACCGTGCTGGATGCGGGTCAGGTTAACGACCGCAGCGTCGACGACGTGATCGCTCAGGTGAAACAGATCGTCGGCGATATGCCGGTATACCTGACCTTTGATATCGACTGCCTGGATCCGGCGTTTGCGCCGGGCACCGGTACACCGGTGATCGGCGGACTGACCTCCGATCGCGCGATCAAGCTGGTGCGCGGCCTCAAGGATCTGAACATCGTCGGTATGGACGTGGTGGAAGTCGCTCCGGCCTATGACCAGTCCGAAATCACCGCCCTGGCGGCGGCGACGCTGGCCCTGGAAATGCTCTACATTCAGGCGGCGAAAAAAGGCGAATAAGCCTCAGACGCTGACTGCTGCTGCGCGACGCATGCGCAGCAGCAGCATGCCTCCGGCGCAAAGCGTTATCAGCTGCGATACCACCAGTACCGAGAATCCTGAGCTTACCGATCCCGCCGATTTCATGACCATTCCCATCAGCAGCGGGATAAACGCCGCGCAGATATTACCGATGCCATTAATAATGCCATAGGCGCTGCCTACCGCTTCGCGCGGCGCATGATGCTGCACGACCGCCGGGATCGCCGCGCCCTGCAGTCCCCAGAAAACGTTCGCCGCCAGCATAAACAGCGCCAGCATCGCCTGCTGGTGGCTGAGCATCAGCGCCAGTACCGACAGGGCGGTCAGCAGGCCGCCGATAATAAACAGCACCGGCGCCTGCTCCGGGCGCATTTTATCGAGAAGTACCCCTCCGAGAAATTTTGAACCCAGGCTCAGCAGAAACGGAACCGCCGCCAGCAGGCCGGTAGCCTGTAGCGAGAAGTGATGCTCGTCGCGCAGCCAGGCCGGCAGCCAGGCGCTGCTGCCCCATAGATAGCTGAGGGTGGCGATCTCCACCAGCAGGATCCAGCCCAGCAGCGGCGTGCGCCAGGCGAGGGTCAAGGTTGTAATCATACCGGGCCTGGCGCGGCGTTCATTGACGACTGGAGCAGGTAAAAAGCGCCAGACTAAGCCGCCGCCGAGCAGTAGGTTGAGCAGCGCCAGGGCGTAAAACGATCCCATCCAGCCGACGTGCGCCATCAGCCAGGTGACCAGCGGAAAGCCAGCCGCCAGCCCGAGTGAAACGCCGAGAGCGGTCACGGCGTTAGGTTTACCGACCTCATCGGCGGCGAAGCTATCGCTGATAAAGCGGGTTTTCAGCGAGAATAGCGGCCCCTCGGCAACGCCGAGAACGATGCGCGCGATTAACATGCCCAGCAGGGAGCCCAGCAGCGGAGAAACCGCGCAAACCAGCGCCCATATCGCTACGCTGCTTAACAGCCCCTGGCGATAGTTGAGCTTACTTTCTATAAGGGGAGTTAATATTAAAGCCGATAAACCATAACCAAGAAGAAAGCATGTCATCAGCATGCCTTGTAACATTCTGTTTTCATTTAAATGAAAGTGAGCGGCAAATTCGGGGTTCAGAATCATTACCGAGATATTTACCCGATCGATGTAAGAAATAATTATTAACAAAAGTAATGCGATAGTACCTTGCCATCTTGCCGCCATGATTTACCTCTTTTTAAATTTAATACATTTTGGTTATTATTTTTTTTGACGCCAGAAATAATCACTTAACTAAAATGGTTCACCTATGAAACTCATTGTTTATTAAAGTTTAATTTTCTTTTTGTTTCATATGTGAAACACCGCAAGCTCCCTTCCTGTTCATTTTTAACGATCTTCATGAAAAGAAGTCAATAGCGCATTTTGTTTCTGAAGAGATAGCGTTTTTTATAATGAAAGGGCGCTTTAAATATCATCATTTCATCTGGCTGCTTTTTTTCGTGATCAATTCCACAGTTAGCTAATTAAAAAGTCATTCATTAACAAATTAGTCACATTGCTGCTTGACGAAAGATTCATCGCTTTTATATTGACCGTATTAAATAAGAAACAGAGTTTCATATATGAAACAAAGCCCGGAGGAATGCGATGAGCTGGATTGGCGTGTGTGACGCGGAGCAAGTACAGGAAGATTTCCCCTATAGCGGCAGTATCGACGGTAAAGAAATCGGTATCTATCTGATTGATGGCGAATATTACGCGCTGGAAGACGTTTGTCCCCATGCGTATGCGCTGCTGAGCCAGGGCTTTGTCGAAGATGGCAAGGTGGAGTGCCCGCTGCATGAAGCGGTATTCGACGTCAAAACCGGCCAGTGTCTGCACGGCCCCGGCGGGCGCAACCTGCATCGCTACCCGGTGCGGGTATACGACAAGCAGATCCAGATTTCTTTTATCGAGGAGAACGTGGCATGAGCGAAACCCTGGACTTTAACCCGGCGCTGCCGGAAAGCCGTCAGTTTACGCCGCCGGCGGAAGGCGGAAACGGCAACATTCATAAACCCGGCGACTACACCAATCTGATCTGGCAAACCCGCAGCCGGGTGCCGGAAAGCTGGGAGCTACAGCTTATCGCCACCCTCGAGACGCTCTTTGAACAGGGCGCAGAAAGCCTCGGTGAGCTGGTGAACGGCCTGAACGGCGTCAGAATGCACGACCAGCAGGGGGAACCGTGGAGCGAGAGCAGCTTCCAGGCATTTCTGCAGGTAAACGGATACTGAGGACACAGCGATGACAACAACGGTACAAAACTATCTTGATAAAGGATTACGCGGCCTGTGGTATCCGGTGCTGGCGAGCTGGGAAGTGCAGTCGGCGCCGGTGGGGATTACCCGCCTCGGCGAACAGATTGTGGTCTGGCGCAATAAAGATGGCCAGGTGCAGGCGCTGGAAGACCGCTGCCCGCACCGCGGCGCGCGCCTGTCGATGGGCTGGAACCTGGGCGATCGCATTGCCTGCTGGTATCACGGCGTGGAAGTGGCCGGTAACGGCGAAGTGAAAGACGTCCCGGCGGTTGACCGCTGCCCGCTGGTGGGTCAGCAGTGCGTTCGCAGCTACAGCGTTCAGGAAGCGCATGGCGCCATTTTCCTGTGGTTTGGCGTCACCGCCGACCAGCAGCCTGATGAGCTGAGCTTTCCGGAAGAGCTGGCCAATAGCGACAAATTTAGCCACTTCCTGTGTACCGCAGCGTGGAAATGCAACTACCAGTACGCGCTGGAAAACGTGATGGACCCGATGCACGGCACCTATCTTCACTCCTCCTCGCACTCGATGGCGGAAGGCGATCGCAAAGCCGACATGGTGCTGCAACCGACGAAAACCGGGTTTATTTTTGAGAAGAAAGGGCAGGTTGGCGTTAACTTCGACTGGGTCGAACTAGGCAGCAGCGGGGCCTACTGGATGCGCCTCTCTATTCCGTACAAAAAGCGCTTCGGGCCGGGCGGCCACTTCTGGATTGTCGGCATGGTGGTGCCGGAAGATAACGACAACTGCCGCGTCTTCTTCTGGCGCATCCGCGGCGTACAGGGCTGGCAGCGCGATCTATGGCGATTGATGTACCGCAACCGCCTGGAAAAACTGCACTGGGAAGTGCTCGAACAGGATCGCGTGGTGCTGGAAAGCCTGGCGCCGAATGCCCGCGATCGCGAATATCTTTATCAGCACGACGTCGGCCTTTCCCGCCTGCGCCGCATGATGCAGAAAGCGGCAAAAGAGCAGCTGGCGGCCCTGGAAGAGCAGCAGGGAGCCGCCTGATGAACGGTCTGTTGAACGGAAAACGTATCGTCGTCACCGGCGCGGCGCGCGGCCTGGGCTACCACTTTGCCGAAGCCTGTGCCGGGCAGGGAGCGGCGGTAGTAATGTGCGACATTCTGCGGGGCGAACTGGCGGAAAGCGCTCATCGTCTGCAGGAAAAGGGCTACTGCATTGAATCCCATGAGATCGATCTCGCCGATAGCGAGTCGATCGACCGGGTATTCAGCGCTATCGGCGAGCGGGGGGCGATCGACGGGTTAGTGAATAATGCGGCGATGGCCACCGGCGTCGGCGGGAAAAACATGCTCGATTACGATCCGGATCTGTGGGATCGGGTGATGACGGTTAACGTCAAAGGCACCTGGCTGGTGACCCGCGCGGCGGTGCCGCTGCTGCGTGAAGGGGCCGGGATCGTCAATGTCGCTTCGGATACCGCTCTGTGGGGAGCGCCGCGGCTGATGGCCTACGTGGCCAGTAAAGGTGCGGTGATAGCGATGACCCGCTCGATGGCCCGCGAACTGGGGGAGAAACGGATCCGCATAAACGCCATCGCGCCGGGGCTGACCCGCGTTGAGGCGACGGAATACGTGCCCGCGGAACGCCATCAGCTGTATGAAAACGGTCGCGCGCTCAGCGGCGCGCAGCAGCCGGAAGACGTCGCCGGCAGCGTAGTCTGGCTGCTCAGCGAGCTGTCGCGGTTTATCACCGGCCAGCTGATCCCGGTCAACGGCGGTTTTGTTTTTAACTAATAAGTGAGGCGGTATGGCGAACGAGCAGGAAGTGAAGTATCTGGTGCCGGGGCTTGAGCGCGGCCTGCAGCTGCTGCTGGCTTTTGGCGAACAGCATCGCGATCTGACCTTCGCCGAGCTGCACCGGCTGGTGGATATGCCGAAAGCGACCGCCTATCGCGTGGTGCAAACGCTGGAGTATATGGGCTTTCTCGAACGCAACGCGCGCACCAATACCTTTTCGCTGGGGATGAACGTGCTGCGGCTGGGCTTTGAATATATTGCCTCGCTGGATATCGCCCAGGTAGGTCAGCCGGTTATCGAGCAGCTGCGTGATGTCAGCCAGTGCAGCAGCCATCTGGCAATCCGCGATGGCCGGGACATCATCTACATCGCTCGCGTCAGCGCGGCCGGTTCGCGGATAAACCAGGTCAGCGTCGGCACCCGGCTGCCGGTGCACTGCACCTCGCTGGGCCGCATGCTGCTGACCGATGTTTCACGCAGCGAGTTTGAACAGCTGTTCCCCAACGAGCGGCTGCCGGGCAACACCCCGGGCCAGCTGCACGATCGCGAAGCGCTGTGGCAGATGGTGCAGCAGGATAAAGCCCGCGGCTATGTGATTGGCGAGTCGTTCTTTCGCCACGGCATTTCGTCGATTGTCTACCCGGTGTATGACCGCAGCGGCCGGGTGGCGGGAGTCGTCAGTATCCTGGTGCCCTCCGATGAGATCCCGCAAAGCGATCGCGAGCGGCTGCAGAACGACGTCAGCCTGGCGGCGGACAAAATTTCCGGTTTCCTGGGATATTTGTCTCAGGCAAGTTAAATCAAACACTTAACGGCAGGCGCTTGAGTGCGTCGGGCATGTTTTACGCCCAAATTCGGGCGACTGAACGGTAAAGAGGCGACGAAAAATGAGTATTACCGGAATTGAAAAGCTGGAATTTGGCGTAGATGACCTGAACCATAGCGCCAAATTTATGCACGATTTTGGCCTGGCTGGCGACGCCAGCGGCCGCGTGTTCACCACCCTCAGCGGCGCGCGCATTGAGCTTAACCCGATCGACAGCCCCGACCTGCCCCCAGCGTTTGAAGCCGGCAATACGCTGCGCCGTATGACCTGGGGCGTAGCGGACCAGGCGGCGCTGGAAGCACTGCGTCCAAAGCTGGAACGTCAGCCTGGCTTCCGCAGGGTCGACGGCGCGCTGGAGTGCCTCGACCCGAACGGCATGACGCTGCGAGTGCAAGTCAGCCAGCAAACGGCGGTGGAGCTGAACGTCGAGCCAATTAATCAGTGGGGCGATATTCGTCGTATCGACACGCCGAGTCCGGTTTACGACCGCGCGCAGCCGATCAACGTCGGCCACGTGGTGTTCTTCGTTGAAGAGCTGGCGGCGGTCGAAAGCTTCTATCGCGAGGTGCTCGGCTTCCAGGTGTCAGACCGCTACATTAACCGCGCGGTCTTCCTGCGCTGCGGCGCGCGCGGTGGCCATCACAACCTCTTCCTGCTGCAGCTGCCGAACCGTAAGCGCGGGCTGAATCATGTTGCTTTCACCGTCCGCGATATTCACGAGGTGATCGGCGGCGGCATCGCGATGAACAAAAATGCCTGGAGCACTTTCATCGGCCCCGGTCGCCACCCGGTCTCCTCGGCCTACTTCTGGTACGTCAACAGCCCCACCGGCGGCGCCTTCGAGTACTACACCAACGATGATTATCTGACGGAAAACTGGCAGCCGCGCGAACTGGAGCACTCGTTGGTCTCCTTTACCGAGTGGGCGGTGGAAGGCGGAATCGACCACGATACCCGCCGCCAGCAGAAAAAAACGGAGGCGGTATGACGGCGCGGATCGTGATAGTCGGCGGCGGCCAGGCGGGCGGCTGGGCGGCGAAAACGCTGCGCGACCAGGGCTTCGGGGGCGAGATTTGCGTAGTGGCGGAAGAGGAATGGGATTTCTATGAACGGCCGCCGCTGTCCAAAGCCACGTTGCTGGATACCGATGCGCAGCTACCGCGCTTGTTTTCGCACGAGGCGCAGCAGGCGCTGAACCTGACCTGGTACCGTCCGCTGCGTGCAGAGCGGATTGACCGACTAGCTAAAACGGTGATTTTAAGCAACGGCGAACGCCTGAGTTACAACGTCCTTTTAATCGCCACCGGGGGGCGAGCGCGTCTACCGGACGAGTCGTGGGCGGCGCATCCCCAGGTTTATACCCTGCGTCACTGGCAGGATGCGCTGCGTCTGAAAAGTCGTCTGGCGGCAAGTCAAAAACTGGCGATAGTCGGCGGCGGCTGGATTGGACTTGAGATTGCCGCTTCGGCGCGCAAATGCGGCGTGGCCGTAACCCTCTATGAGCAGCAGCCAGCATTGTGCATGCGTTCGGTGAGCGCGGAAGTTTCGCAGGCGCTGGCGCAGATGCACCGCGAGCAGGGTGTCGATATTCGCTCCGGCTGCGGCGCGCCGGAGCTGGAAGAGGATAACGCTCTGCCAACGCTGCACTGCGACGGCCGGCGGGAAACCTTCGATGCGGTGGTGGTGGGGATCGGGGTCGTTCTTAATCTCGAACTGGCGCGCGACGCGGGGCTGAAAACCGAGCGCGGGATCGTTGTGGATAGCCAGGGGCGAACGTCGGATCCGTTCATCTTTGCTGCCGGGGATGTGGCGCAGCATCATCACTACGGCCTGTGCATCCAGTCCTGGGCCTTCGCCCAGAATCAGGCGGTGGCGACGGCAAAAGCGATTCTCAACCCCGATGCACCAGGCTACGACGACGCGCCGTGGCTGTGGTCGGATCAATATCAGCACAATATCCAGATCCTCGGTATTCCGCAGCCGGGCAGTAGAACGATAGCGCGTGAAGATTCGCTGTACTTCTCGCTGGACGAAAACGGGCAGCTGACGCAGCTGGTGGCGTTCAACGATGCGCGTACCGTCAAGCTGGCGAAGCGCTGGATGGCGGCGGGGCGAGATTTATCCGCTGTACCGCTCGCCGACCCGGCTTTTTCACTGATGTCGTTGCGATAGCTAACCCGCACCCTTAAGGGGGAGAAATGACCACATTAGAGACTAACGCCGCGCCTGCTGAGGCGAGCGGCGAGGGCATCCGCACGCCTGAAAAAGCGGTTCGCTGGGCCATTCCGCTGTCGCTGCTGGCCTGCGTACTGCTGGCGTTCTTCGACAAAATCAGCATCGCCGCGCTGTTTTCCGATAGCCACTTCCAGCAGGCGATGGGGATCGATTTCGACACCACCCGTCTGGGCATACTGATGAGCGCTTTCCTGCTGAGCTATGGATTCTCTTCGGTGCTGCTAAGCGGCCTGGGCGACCGTATTGCGCCGCTGCGCCTGCTTACCGGAATGATGGCGGTGTGGTGCGTTTTGATGCTGGTGATGGGCTTTACCCATAACTATACGCTGATGGTGACGCTGCGAATTTTGCTGGGTATCGCCGAAGGGCCGCTGTTCCCGCTGGCGTTCGCTATCGTCCGCCATACCTTTCCTCAGCATTTGCAGGCGCGCGCCACCATGCTCTGGCTGCTCGGGACGCCGGTCGGCGCGGCGATTGGCTTCCCGCTGTCGATTTGGTTGCTTAACACCTTCGGCTGGCAGAGCACCTTCTTTGTGATGGCGATGCTGACGGTACCGGTACTGATTTTTGTGCGCATCGGGCTGCGCGGCATCACGCTGGAGGCAAAAGCCAGCGGCGGGCAAACGTCGCAGGAGGCACGCCGCAGCGCGCGCCGCGAGCTGTTTGTCAGCCCTCACTTCTGGATGATCTGCATCTTCAACATCGCCTTTCTCGCCTATCTGTGGGGCATCAACGGCTGGCTGCCCGGCTACCTGATTAAGGGTAAAGGCATTCATCTCGAACACGCCGGCTGGCTGTCGTCGATGCCGTTTATCGCCATGCTGCTCGGCGAAATTATCGGCGCCTGGCTGTCTGACCGCGTCGATAAGCGCGCCGCCGCCTGCTTTATTTCCCTGGCGGGCGCAGGCATTGGCCTGGCGGCGGTGATGCATTTCACCACCCCGCTGCCGGTGATTGCGGCGATGAGCTTTAGCACCTTTATGTGGGGGACCGGCGCGCCGAATATCTTTGCGCTGCTGGCCAAGGCAACCCATCCGCGAGTCAGCGCCACGGCGGGCGGGATTTTCAACGGGCTGGGAAACTTTGCCGGGGCGCTATCGCCGGCGGTGATGGGCGCGCTGATCGCCTTCACCCACAGCATGGATTCCGGGCTGATTTTTCTGGCGGTGATGGCGGCGGTGGGCTGCGTCCTGTTACTGCCGCTGCTAAGACGTTACTGAGGATAAAACGATGACTGATTCAACCGTAACTGCAAAACCGAGTCTCAAACCTGAACATCTGACGCTGGAAGAGTGGGTCGAGTCGCGTATCGCGCGCTTTGAAGGCCGTAAATACGACTGGAATGCGCTGAAGTTCCAGGCAGATTTTGACCCGAAATATCGTCGCGCGCAGATGCGCTACATCGGCACCGGCGCGACCGGCGTCGCCAGCGATAGCAATACCGTCCAGGCGGAACACTTTACCTTCTCCACCATGGTACTGCCGTCCAGGTGCGAAGGCCCCCTGCACCTGCATGATGATGTGGAAGAGGTGTTCTTCATGCTCAAAGGGCAGATCACCCTGATGATTCAGGATGGCGACAACTACACCGAGACCGTTCTGCGCGAACGCGATCTGATTTCTGTTCCTGCCGGGATTTATCGCGGGCTATTCAACCACGGCGAGGAAGAAGCGCTGATGTGCGTGATGCTCGGTACGCCAAAGCCGCATATTCCGACCTACCCGGAAGATCATCCGCTGTCGAAAGTGAAGCGTAGCTAAGGGGGGATGATGACGGGTTTTCGTGAACAAGGAAGCGGTACGCCGCTGACGCTGCTGCACGGCATCAGTTCCGGCGCGGCCTCCTGGCATAAACAGATGGCGCTTCCCGGCTACCGCGTGCTGGCCTGGGATATGCCCGGTTATGGCGAAAGCCCGATGCTTGCGACGGCGAGGGCGGATGCCGGCGCCTACGCCGATGCGCTGGCGCGGATGCTTGACCGCGCCGGGGTGCAGAAAACCGTTCTGCTCGGCCATTCGCTGGGCGCGCTGGTCGCCGCCGCTTTCGCCGCCAGATATCCCCAGCGCGTGCGGTATCTGGTGCTGGCCGACGTCGCCCAGGGCTACGGCCAGGCGGAGGCCGCGCAGCGGGAAAAAATCTGGCAGGGGCGTCAGCAGCAAATGGCTTTGGGCGGCGAGGCGATGGCCGAGGGGCGGGCGGCGAAGCTGCTGCGCGCCGGCGCGCGCGAAGCCGATGTGGCGACGGTCGCGGCAGGCATGCGCAGGCTGCGCAGTGAAGGCTATCTCGCCGCCGCCTGGATGCTGGCGCACGACGACATCCACCGCTGGCTTGCCGGGTATCGCGGCCGCTTCGCCGTGTGGTGCGGCGAGCAGGATGCCATCACCCAGCCCGAGCTGGTGCAGGGGGTGGCGCTACGCTACGGCATGCCGTATCTCGCCATCCCGCAGGCCGGGCACGCCAGCTATCTCGATAACGCTACGTTTTTTAACCAACAGCTTTTACGCATAGGGGAAGAGGTGCGCGATGAATGCACAAATTGAAGGACGCGTCGCGGTGGTCACCGGCGGCTCGTCAGGGATTGGCTTCGAAACGCTGCGCCTGCTATTGGGCGAAGGGGCGAAAGTCGCCTTTTGCGGCCGCAACCCGGACCGGCTGGCCAGCGCTCACGCGGCGCTGTTAAACGAATATCCCGCAGGAGACGTGTTTTCCTGGCGCTGCGACGTTCTGAACGAACAAGAGGTTCAGGCCTTTGCAGATGCGGTCGGGGCCCACTTTGGCGGCGCTGACATGCTGATAAACAATGCTGGCCAGGGCTATGTCGCCCATTTCGCCGATACGCCGCGCGAGGCCTGGCTGCACGAAGCCGAACTGAAGCTGTTCGGGGTGATTAATCCGGTCAGGGCGTTCCAGCCGCAGCTTGAACGGTCGGACATCGCTTCAATTACCTGCGTGAACTCGCTGCTGGCGCTGCAGCCGGAAGAGCACATGATCGCCACCTCAGCCGCCCGCGCCGCGCTGCTTAATATGACGCTGACCCTGTCGAAGGATCTGATTGGCAAAGGGATTCGCGTCAATTCCATTCTGCTGGGCATGGTCGAATCCGGGCAGTGGCAGCGCCGTTTTGCAGACCGCAGCGATAAGAGCCAGAGCTGGTCAGAGTGGACCGCCGACATCGCCCGTAAGCGCGGGATCCCGATGGCGCGGCTTGGCAAACCACAGGAACCGGCGCAGGCGCTGCTGTTTCTCGCTTCGCCGCTGGCTTCGTTTACCACCGGCGCGGCGCTGGATGTGTCCGGCGGCTTTTGCCGTCACCTGTAAGGAAAGATAATGAAAAAGGTGATGTTAATCGGCTATGGCGCGATGGCGCAGGCGGTCATTGAGCGGTTACCGCCGCAGGTGTCTCTGGGCTGGATCGTGGCTCGCGAGCCGCATCATGCGGCGATCCGCCAGCAGTTTGCCGGGGCGGTTACGCCGCTGAGCGATCCGCAGCAGTGCGATCGGACGCCGGATCTGGTGCTTGAATGCGCCAGCCAGCAGGCGGTAGCGCAATACGCCGAGGCGGTGCTGGCCCGCGGCTGGCATCTGGCGGTGATCTCCACCGGCGCGCTGGCGGATAGCGAACTGGAACAGCGCCTTCGCCAGGCGGGCGGCAAGCTCACGCTGCTGGCGGGCGCGATAGCCGGTATTGATGGCCTGGCGGCGGCGAAAGAGGGCGGCCTTGAGCGCGTCACCTATCAGTCGCGTAAAAGTCCGGCCAGCTGGCGCGGCAGCTACGCTGAGCAGCTTATCGATCTCAGCGCGGTACATGAAACGCGCATTTTCTTTGAAGGCAGCGCCCGCGAAGCGGCGCGGCTGTTTCCGGCGAATGCCAACGTGGCGGCGACCGTGGCGCTGGGCGGTATCGGTCTCGATGCCACCCGGGTGCAGCTGATGGTGGATCCGACGACCCAACGCAACACCCATACGCTGCACGCCGAAGGACTGTTCGGCGAGTTTCACCTGGAGCTGAGCGGTCTGCCGCTCGCCAGCAATCCCAAAACGTCGACCCTGGCGGCACTGAGCGCGGTACGCGCCTGCTGCGAACTGACATAACGCAGAGAGGCTGAGATGGACGAGTTAGACATTTTTATCGGCGGTCAGTGGCGGCGCGGCGGCGGCAACCTGATGCACAGCCGCTTTCCGGCGGATGGATCGCTTAACGCTTCATTATATGCGGCCAGCCTGGACGACCTGCAGGAGGCGATCGACTGCGCCGATCGCGCATGGCGGGAACCGACGTGGCGGACCATGCTGCCGCATCAGCGGGCAAAGATCCTGCATAAGGTCGCCGATCTGATTGAAGCGCAAATTGACGAGTTAACCCGTAAACAGAGCCGCGACAACGGTAAACCGCTGGCGGAAGCGCGGGGCCTGGTCATGAGCGCGGCGGGCACCGCGCGCTATTTTGCCGCCGCCTGCGAACTGCTGGAAGGCGAGCTGCCGACGCCGCGTCAGGCGGATCTGCTGACCTTGAGCCGCTATGAACCGCTGGGCGTAGTGGCGGCGATTACGCCGTGGAACTCGCCCATCGCCAGCGAAATGCAGAAGGTGGCTCCGGCCATCGCCGCCGGTAACGCGGTGATCCTCAAGCCGGCGGAAGCGACGCCGCTGATGGCGCTGGAGCTGGCGAAGATTTTTGCACAGGCCGGATTACCTCCCGGGCTGCTGAGCGTTCTGCCCGGAAAAGGCTCGGTCATTGGCGATGCGCTGGCTCGCCATCCTAAGGTGCGCAAAATTTCCTTTACCGGCGGTACCGCTACCGGGCGGCATCTGGCGCACGTGGCGGCGGAAAAGCTGATCCCGGCGTCGCTGGAGCTGGGCGGCAAATCGCCAACTATTGTGCTGGAAGATGCCGACATCGAACAGGCGGCGCGGGGTATCTGCTACGGCATATTCAGCTCCGGCGGCCAGGCCTGCATCGCCGGATCGCGTCTGTTCATTGATGAAAAAGTCTATCCGCAATTAATGGCCCGCCTGCTGGAATTAACCCGAGGGCTGCGGGTGGGCCACCCGTTTAGCGCGGATACCCACGTCGGACCGCTGATTAACGATAAGCATCGTCAGAGCGTGCTGGAGTATGTCGAGCTGGCGAAGCGCGAAGGCGGTAGCGTGCTGTGCGGCGGCGAGATCCCGGCGGATCCGGCGCTGGCGGCGGGCAGCTACTTCCTGCCGACGATCGTCGAGGGACTCAACAACCGGGCTCGCGTCTGTCAGGAAGAGATCTTTGGGCCGGTACTGGTGGCGATGCGCTTTCGCGACGAAGCGGCGCTGATCCGCGAGGCCAATGATTCGGTGTTCGGGCTGGCCGCGGGGATCTGGACGCGCGATACCGGCCGCGCCCTGCGCCTGAGCGAACAGCTGGAGGCCGGTACGGTGTGGATCAACACCTACAAGGTTTTCTCTATTTCGTCCCCGTTTGGGGGTTTTAAAGAGAGCGGTCTGGGCCGCGAAAAAGGTATCCAGGGCCTTAAGGCCTGGATGCAGCAGAAGAGTATTTATCTGGCGACGGGTAATAGCGTCAACCACTGGTGTGATTGAGAGAAGGGTGAGCAATGAGTGAAATGATAACCGTCGGCGACGCCATCGCCAGAACGCTGGAGCAGTATCACGTTGAAGCCATATATGGCGTCATTTCTATTCACAATCTGCCGATCGCCGATGCCGTCGGCCAGCGGGAAAAAATCCGCTTCGTCCCGGCGCGCGGGGAGGCGGGATCGGTGACCATGGCCGACGCCCACGGGCGTTTTTCCGGGCTCGGCGTGGCGCTGACCAGCACCGGCGCCGGGGCGGGCAACGCCGTCGGCGCGTTGGTTGAGGCAATGAACGCCGGCACGCCGCTGCTGCACCTGACCGGTCAGGTCGAAAAGGCCTGGCTGGATGCCGACACCGGGTTTATTCACGAAACCCGCGATCAGCTGACCTTCCTGAAAGCCAGCTCAAAGCGCGCATACCGTATCAGTAACGCCAATCAGGCGGTAGCGCTCCTGCATAAAGCGATTCAGGATGCGCAGACGCCGCCGTGCGGTCCGGTCTCGGTTGAAATTCCGATCGATATTCAAAGCGTGAAAATTCCGCTTTCGCTGCTGACCACGCCGCTGAAAACGCCACCGGTGGCGGAAGCTGAAGAGGCAATGGTTGATGCGCTGTGGGCGCAGCTTAAGCAGGCGAAGCGGCCGCTGCTGTGGCTCGGCGGCGGAGCTTTAGAAAGCGGCGAGGCGGTGAAGACGCTGGCCGATGCCGGGATGACGGTGATTTCCAGCACCCATGGCCGCGGTATTCTGCCGGATAGCCACCGCGCCAGCCTGCGCGCATTTCACAATTCCCCATCGGTTGAAGCGTTGATTTCACAATGTGATTTCACACTTGTCGCTGGTTCACGTCTGCGCAGTAACGAAACGCGCTCATGGACGCTGGAACTGCCCGCGCCGCGGGTGCAGATTGACATCGACCCGGCGGCGGCCAGCCGTAACTATCTGATGGACAATACGCTGGTGGCGGACTGCAGCGCATTTTTAGACGCGCTGGCGGAACGAGCGCAGGGGCGAATATGGGGCGACGCGCGCTGGGATAGCCAAATAAAAGAAGCGGTGGCGATGGCGGAGCAGGGGCTGCGCGAACAGTGCGGTGATTACGCCAGATTAAATGACGCTATCGCGCAGGCGCTGCCGGAGAACGGTATCCTGGTTCGCGATATTACCGTGTCCGGCAGCCTGTGGGGGAGCCGCCTGTTTCGCGCCCACGGTCCGCTGATGAATATTCATTCTCTGGCCGGTGCTATCGGTATGGGGCTGCCGATGGCGATCGGCACCGCAATTGCTAATCCGCAGCGTAAAGTGGTGGGGCTGGTCGGCGACGGCGGACTGAGCCTGAACCTCGGCGAGCTGGCGACGTTGGCACAGGAGAAGGCTAACGTGACGCTGCTGATTATGAATGACGGCGGCTACGGCGTGATGCGCGGTATTCAGGATAAGTACTTTGGCGGCCGCCAGTATTATAACGAGCTGCATACGCCGGACTTTACGCTGCTGGCGCAGGCCATCGGTCTGCAGGCCTGGAGCGTCGATCGGGCGGATGATTTCCAGGCGGTGATGACCGAAGCGCTGGCGATGCCGGGGCCGTCGGTGGTGGAAGTGAAGATGGGACAGATCGGCGCGCTGCGTTTTGCCGGGCCGCCGCAAAAGACGCTGTATTAATCATCATCGATAGCGCCATTGCCGGAGAACAACCCGGCTGACACAGCGTGTAGCCGGGCGACATACTTCCCTGGTCTTTTGGGAAAAGTCTGCGACTCCATGACCCAAAACCCTCTCCCTTCCATGGAGAGGGTACCGCACCGCACAGGGGGTTAATCAAGGCGTCGGGCGGCGGCTCCTGCGCGCCGGGAGAGGGCCAGGCGGCAGGGTCGGGTTCATGACAGGGTTAAAATACGTTAAACGGATATTCGACGTAAAAACGCACTTCATTGCCGCTGACGTTATAGTCGCTGGCATTGCTGGAAACCCGCAGCACCGAGTAGCGCAATCTGAACTTCAAATCTTTCGCCACGCCGTTCTGAACCTGATATTGCAGCTGGTTGAACCATTCGTGTTCTTTACCATTGCTGGTTTCCGCAGTTTTAATGTTATCGCCGCGCACGTAGGCGGTAGTCCAGGTCAGTCCTGGTAAACCCAGCCCGGCAAAATCCAGTCCGTAAGAGGCCTGCCAGGAACGTTCATCTTCGCCATTAAAATCAGACCAGTAGGAGTTAGCCAGCCAGATGGTATTGCCGCCGTCGCCGACGCCGCCCTGGTTGCGATAGCCGCCGTAGTGATAGCCTGTACTACCGCTGCTTTGCTGGTATGCAACTTTAAAGGTATGGATATCCCGGATATAGCTGGCGGCCAGACTCCAGATGCTGTTACTGCGTCCGGTGTTCTGGGCATCGGCGTATTCTTGCTCCAGACGTGAATTATAGCCGTTAAAATCGAGTATCAGCTGCTGGCCAGTAGCGAATGGCTGCTTATAGTTAAGGCCGAGATATTGCTTGTTCAGCACGTCTTCGACGTGAGAGGCATAAAGCGCGCCGCTGAACTGGTCGCTGAACTGATAGCTGGCGCCGCCGAAAGTCAGGCTTTTCAAACCGCTGTCATGGCTGTCGTCGCTCTTACGCTGTTGATCGGTTAGATAGCCCGCGTTGATTTCCAGACCGTCAATTTCTTTCGAAGTTAGCATGGTACCGATATAGCTCTCGTACAGCAGACGAGAATCGTCGGCGTAGACGATCGGCAGCATGGGGCGTTGGTTGCCGTAGCTGAGCACGGTATCAGAGAAGCGCATTTTGGCGGTGGCGCCGAATTTAGCGAGATCGGATTTTGCCCGGCCGTCGTTGTCCTGGGCGAAAAAGTCGATGCCCCCCGCGCCGCTGCGCCCCCGGCCACCGTCAAGCCTTACGCCATACTGGGCAATACCGTCCACGCCGAAGCCGACCGGTCCCTGAGTAAAGCCGGACTCGAAGGTGGCGATAATCCCCTGTCCCCATTCGGCTTTATCCGCCAGCCCATCGCGATAATCACGTTTGATATAAGCGTTGCGTAAAAACAGATCCAGATGACTGTCTTCGATAAAGCCCTGACTCGTTGATTGTTGGCTGGCAAAGGTTGGCGCGGTGGCAATAAAGCCAAGTGCGATTAACGATAATTCTTTTTTCACTGATGGGACTTCTCTGCTGTCGATATATTCAAGGGAATCACTGCAGCCCGGATATTCTCCTGAAATAATGTTGAAAGCAATCATTGTGTGAGCAGGTGTATCGACAGGAAACAAACGGTATACCCATGTTGCCGGCCCGCAGGATGATAGGGGGGACTATTTAATTATTTGCTGCAAAGCGCAACTCAAAGAGGGATCAGGTGTCGCATTTTAAATTTACGAAATAATATTTTATTGAGTGAATGGATATAAAATAATTGGCTGTAATGAACGCTAAAAATAATTAACGGTTTGTGCGCTTAAATTATCAATTAATGCGGCTAACTATTTTTCGCTAACCGATAAAAAAGGGAGGCGATAAGGCCTCCCGCTGTCGATTATTTAATCCCGTCGGCCTTCATGCGATCGCGGATATGCTGAGCGCGTTCTTCCGATGCCGGGTGGTCATCAAACATTGAGCTTTGGCGTCCGGCTTCCAGCTTCGCCAGTTTTTCGAAGCTGGTCGCGAGGCCCGCAGGATTAATTCCGCGTTTGCGCAGCAGATCGTACGAGTAGTCATCCGCCTCGGACTCCTGACGCTGGGAGAACTGTGAGTTCACCAGCTTCTCGCCAAGATCGCCCAGCTGCGACTGCGACAGGCTGCCGACGATACCGCCAGCGGAGGCCGCCGCCGCGCGTACCGCGTTGGTGCCTAATGCCACCTGCATGCCTTTCTTCACATGGCCCAGCGCGACGTGACCCATTTCGTGGCCGATAACCGCTTCGACTTCATTATCATTCATCAAATCCATCAGTCCGCTGTAAACGCGGATACAGCCGTTAGCCATGGCGAAGGCGTTAACGTCCTTGGTCTGGTACACCTTATAGTTCACCGGCTGGCCGTTGATGTTGTCCCCCAGCGCGGCGGCGATTTTACTCAGACGTTTGCTGTATTCACTGCTGGCAGGCGCGATAGTCGCTTTCGCATCCATCTCCTGACAGGCTTTGTCGCTTAGGGCCTTGACCTGCTCATCGCTGAGTGAATAAGCCTGGAAAGCTTCTGCGCCGGAGCTAAGCAGACCATTGGAGTCCATGTTCTGACATCCGGTAAGCGTTGCTGCGATCCCAAGGGCAAGAAGAGCTGAGCGAATTTTCATTTTTTTATCATCCACAATCTTATGGTTCTTTATCCGAAAAAACGGCGATAGCTGACCTGCCGTATCCTGTGCAAATTATAAATACTATATGAGAATGCGGGCGAGAGGATTACGCCGTAGCACAACGTGTTCCAGAGATTTCTTAAACGGCAAAAGGATGCTCCATGTACATGCTTTGCCGCTTAGGTTACATTGTTCACACTTTTTTCCGGCGTAGCCCAAAACGCGCTGTCGTCAAGTCGCTGCGGGCATGGCCTTCATTATCCGATCTGGAGTCAAAATGTCCTCACGTAAAGAGCTTGCTAACGCTATTCGTGCGCTGAGCATGGACGCAGTACAGAAAGCCAAATCCGGCCACCCGGGTGCCCCGATGGGTATGGCTGACATTGCCGAAGTCCTGTGGCGTGATTTCCTGAACCATAATCCGCAGAACCCGTCCTGGGCCGATCGCGACCGCTTCGTGCTGTCCAACGGTCACGGCTCGATGCTGATCTACAGCCTGCTGCACCTCACCGGCTACGATCTGCCGATTGAAGAGCTGAAGAACTTCCGTCAGCTGCACTCTAAAACCCCGGGTCACCCGGAAGTCGGCTACACCGCGGGCGTGGAAACCACTACCGGACCGCTGGGGCAGGGCATTGCGAATGCGGTGGGTATGGCGATTGCGGAGAAAACCCTGGCGGCGCAGTTCAACCGCCCGGGCCACGACATTGTTGACCACTTCACCTACGCGTTCATGGGCGACGGCTGCATGATGGAAGGTATCTCTCACGAGGTATGTTCTCTGGCCGGTACCCTGAAACTGGGCAAGCTGGTGGCGTTCTATGACGACAACGGCATCTCTATCGACGGTCACGTCGAAGGCTGGTTCACCGATGACACCGCGAAGCGTTTTGAAGCCTACGGCTGGCACGTGGTGCGTGGCGTTGACGGTCACGATGCTGACTCGATTAAACGCGCGGTGGAAGAAGCG
>NZ_JACVUU010000025.1:0-108794 GCF_016516145.1 Klebsiella sp. S69
TGCCGCACTGCGCCCTGCTCCCGGGGGCGGCGCTTAACGCGCCTTGCCCGGACAGATGCGCAGCATCGCCTCCGGGAAATTCTGCCGCACTGCGCCCCGCTCCCGGGGGCGGCGCTTAAGGCGCCTTGCCCGGGCTACAGGTTCACCGCCGTCTGTAAGCCGGTAACCCCCACGATTCACCACCGTCTGCGGACCGGTAGCCCACACGATTCATCGCCGCCTGCAGGTCTGGTAGCCCGGATAAGGCGCTTCGCGCCGCAATCCGGGGTTTGACCAATAAAAAGCCGGCGCAGAGCGCCGGCTTTTTATTTACCGCTTTCGCCGTCAGGCATTCGCCGCCGGTTTTTGCTCGCTGGATTTGGTGTTTTCCAGCATCCGGCGCACCGGAACAATCAGCAGGCACAGCACCGCGGCGCAGATCAGCAGCGCAATGGAGCAGCGTGCAAACAGGTCAGGCAGCATATCCAGCTGATCGGCTTTCACGTGACCGCCAATCAGACCCGCAGCCAGGTTCCCCAGGGCGCTGGCGCAGAACCACAGCCCCATCATCTGGCCGCGCATTCTTTCCGGCGCCAGCAGAGTCATGGTCGCGAGACCAATCGGACTGAGGCACAGCTCGCCCAGCGTCAGCATCAGAATGCTGCCCACCAGCCACATCGGCGAAACGCCCGCGCCGTTGTTGCTCAGGACATTTTGCGCCGCCAGCATCATCAGGCCAAAGCCCGCCGCCGCGCACAAAATACCGATAACAAACTTGGTGATGCTGCTCGGACGTACGTTTTTGCGCGCCAGCGCAGGCCAGGCCCAGCTAAATACCGGCGCCAGCAGAATGATAAACAGGGCGTTAATCGACTGGAACCACACCGCCGGGATCTCGAACGAGCCGATCGTACGGTTGGTATAGTCGTTAGCGAACAGGTTAAACGAGGTCGGTTTCTGCTCAAACGCTGACCAGAAAAAGGCCGCCGAAATCAGCAGGATAAAGCATACCAGCAGGCGGGCGCGCTCTTTACGGCTCAGCCCGGCGAAGACGAACAGGTAGATAAAATAGAGCACCACCGACGCCGCAATCACGTAGACCAGCACGCTGGCCACCGCCACCGGGTTAATCACGATAACGCCCTGGGCAATCAACGCGACAATAACCGCTACGCCTACCGTCAGCGCCAGTAGCCATGCGCCGACGCCGTTTCGTTTCACTACCGGGCTATTCCAGGTGGAATCGAGGCCGACTTCGCTGTCATAGCGTTTCATCGCCGGGACGGCAAAGACGCGGAAGATTATCAGCGCGACCAGCATCCCGATGCCGCCGATGCCAAAGCCCCAGTGCCAGCCGTGGGATTTGATCAGCCAGCCGGAGATCAGCGGGGCGATAAACGAGCCCATGTTGATGCCCATGTAGAACAGCGAGAAGCCGCCATCGCGGCGCGCATCGCCTTTCTTGTACAGCGTACCAACCATCACCGAAATACAGGTTTTGAACAGGCCGGAACCGAGCACGATAAACATCAGGCCGATAAAGAACAGGCTATCGCCCATCACCGCCGACAGCGCGATGGAGAGATGGCCCAGCGCGATCAGTATCGAACCATACCAGACCGCTTTTTGTTGCCCGAGCCAGTTGTCCGCCAGCCAGCCGCCGGGCAGCGCGGCAAGATACATGGTCCCGGCAAAAATCCCGACGATGGCCGAAGCGTTCTCACGCGCCAGCCCCATCCCGCCGTCATAGACGGTGGCCGCCATAAACAGGATCAGTAATGGACGAATGCCGTAAAACGAGAACCGTTCCCACATTTCGGTGAAAAACAGCGAACCGAGCGGGTAAGGATGACCGAAAAAGGTCCGAGATTCATTTTTATTAACAGAGGAATGCATAACTTCTCCCAAAGATGTCCGCAGCGCTTTAGCGCAGCGGAAAGCGTGTTGGCCTTTTATACACAAGGCCAATCATTCACATTTAATGTGACGTTATTTAACCATTTGATAACCTAATAATGGTCCTGTCTAGTCCCTTCCCCCAACTTTTTAGATGAAAAGTCGACAAACGTCTACTTTTACAGATTTAAAGTTGGCGAGAGATGAAATGTGATTGACATCATAAAACAGAGCATCTTAGATATCTTTTTATTTATAAAACAAACAGTTAAATATAATTATTTTTATAGCTATCCGTGCCGTTCAGCCGACGCTGTTGTCTACCAATAACCTTAATAAATACATGCCTGAGATGCTCAGCGAGGGGAAAGAGCGATAAAATGCACAATTGTCATTGTGAAGAAAACGTTACCCGCAAGAACGAATAATCCGCTATCCGCTGCCAGCAAGCGAAGGTGGCGCACCGCCCGTCCCCGCGTGGCGAAGAGAAGAATAAATTCGGCTATAAAGTCGCTATTCCGGGCGCCAGAGAGGCGAAGAAGGGATTACGACGTTTTAAGCGACAGGAAGAGGTTTTACTGGCATATAAAACAAATGCGTCACGGATCGTTCCCGGTCCTGGCGGAGCGGGCGTGACGCAGAATAGTTAAGACTCCCGGTCGCTATCGGCTGGATTATTTAATCCAGCGATCTTTAATTTCGCTGTATTCAGGGGAAGCCATCACTTTCTCCAGCGCCTGGTTGATCTCCGCCAGCAGCGGATTGCCCTTGCGCAGCGCAATGCCCAGCCCTTTGCCGTAATACTCCGGGTCGGTGGCGCGCTCATCCATGATGACGAAATCCGGGTTTTCCTTTAACCAGTTTTTCATCGCCGATACGTCGCCAAACACGCCGTCCAGCCGCCCGTTACGCAGATCGACAAGCGCGTTCAGATAGCTGTCATAGGCCTGCGACGCAATCTCACGATGGCGATCCTGAAGGTAGCGCTGATGGGAAGTGCCGTTCTCCAGACCAAGCTTCTTGCCTTTTAAATCGGCAAAGGTGTGGAAGGTATCTTTGCGCACGACCGCCACCGCCGACAGTTCGTTGAAGTACGGCGTCGAAAAATCCACCTGCTTCTCACGCAGCGGCGTGATATCCATCCCGGCGATCGCCGCATCCATTTTCTTAAAACGCAGTGCCGGAATAAGGCTATCAAAACTCTGATTGGTGAAGCTGCAGGTAGCCTGTAGCTCCTTACATACCGCTCTGGCGATATCAATATCAAAACCCGCCACCTGATTATTGCCGTCGACGAATTCAAACGGCGGATAGGTTGCGCTGGTGCCAAAATGGATCACCCGCTCGGCCGCCAGCGCCGAACCGGTAAATAAACCGAGCGCAAGTGCGAGATAAGCGCCTTTCATAGTCATGCTCCCTGTGATGCCCTCACGATAATTCAGCGTTCTGAAAGATGGTCGGGATTGTTATTTATCGTTGGCGATGAATCATATTCTTCGCCTGAATCATTATCCGCAATGATCGACCGCTCGGCGCGCGGCCGGTGAAAATCAGCGCAGCCGCCCGAACGGGGAGAAAAATCATACATGAAGTGGCGCGGGTTCTGTAGATTACCCCCGGCTTTTCGGAGGAAATTCGTTAATCATATCCGTGGGTTACCGCAGGCATCACAGCAGAATATGCCAGAGAGGAGGCGCTGCCCCCAACCCAGACAGGTCGTTACGCATTTAATAAAGAGAAAAGTTTTACCACAGAGGCAACGCGTAAAATAAAACGTCTTCTCCCGCTAAATTAGCGCCGCCGGAACCGCACGCTAGAGATGCGCCTCTTCATCCAGAGAGATCACCTGAATGCCGGCATGACGATACGCCTGAACGTCATCAGGCAGACGATCCACCACCACGGTATCAATACGATCCGCGGCGGTAAACTGGGCAAGCGAGGTATTATTCAGCTTGCTGTAGTCGCAGACGATAATCACCTGACTGGCGTGTTCAACCATGCCGCGTTTCGTTTCTGCCAGCATGATATCGGCCACGCAGGCGCCGTGTTTCAGCGACAGCGAATTGGCGCCCATAAACGCTTTATCGACGTTCAGGGTATCAAGTATGGAACGTCCGTTGATCGCCACCACGCAGTGGTATCCCTTCTTGACGATCCCACCCAGCAGAATGGTTTGAATAGAGGGGCTGGCTTCCAGCTCGCGGGCGATTTGGTAATCATTGGTGACCACCGTAACGTTCTGTCGGTCACGAATATTGCGCGCGATATGCAAAGTCGTGGTACCGGTATCCAGCACGATAATGTCGCCATCCTCAACCAGCGCCGCCGCGCGCTGGCCGATCCGCTCTTTCGCGCTGAGGTTAACAATTTCGCGCGCGTCCGAGGCCTGTTCAAAGCTCGCCCGCGTCCGAAGAACGGCGCCGCCGTGGGTACGGGTCAGCAGCCCCTCATCTTCCAGCTGGCGGAGATCGGCACGAATGGTGGCGCCAGATACATTAAAGACGTCACACATCTCAGAAACAGCCACTTTGCGTTTTTCCCTGAGAATACTGAGCAACTTCTCCTGTCTTTCTTCTGCAAACATTCTGCCTCTCTCTTATTTACGGCACGTTACGCGCGATGCGGCGCTGGCTTACCTTTGCGTATCAGTCGGGTCCCACGCTGAGCGCATCCAGCCTGTCGTATAAGGCGGCGGATTGCCGGTACAGCGTATCAAAAAGCTCGCTGCAGGCGTGGTAATAATCCCGCAGACGGGGATCTGGCGAAATCAGTGTGTCGAACTGCACCGTCTGGCGCACGCCGCTGGCAAAATCGGCGTACAGCCCCGCGCCAACCCCGGCGATAATACCGCATCCGGTGACGCCATTCTCCTGATTGCGCGTAGATAATATCGGAAGATTGTACGCCGCGGCTTTGATTTCAAGCCACAGCGGGCTGCGCGCGCCGCCGCCGGAAGCGATCATTTGTTGCGGATATTGCCCGCACGCCTGCAGCTGGCGAAGATTGCGCCAGGACGCAAAGGCCACCCCTTCCAGGACCGCGCGGAATAAATGACCGCGGCGATGCTTACGCTGCAGGCCGAAAAACTGCGCCCGCGAGTTCGTGTGTTCGGCCAGGCGTTCTCCGGTCAGATAGGGAAGAAAGAGCAGCCCTTCCGCGCCCGCCGGCACCGCTGCCGCTTCCTGCAAAAGCTGCGGATGCGTAATCTGGTTATCGGCCAGCGCCAGCCGCGCCCAGCGGACGGCATCGCCGCCGGCGTCGAGAATCGTAAATCCGCCCCAGGCCGCGTTAGCCAGATGAAGGTTATTGACCAACGGATGGCGCAACGGCCGCGGCGATACCACCGTAATCAGCGTCGACGTGCCGGTAGAGTCGGACGCCATCCCCGGTTCATACACTCCCGAACCCAGTAAAGAGGCCGCCATATCCGACGTACCGGCAACCACCGGGATACCCGCCGGCAGGCCCGTCAGGCCGGCTGCGCGTGGGGTCACCTGGCCGATTATGTCGCTGGAAAGTTTAAGATCCGGTAGCTGATCGACCCGCAGACCAAACGTTTCGCAGGCTTGCGAAGACCAGGCGCGGGTTTCGCTGTCCATCAGGAAATAGCAGGACGCCTCGCTATAGTCGGTCGCCAGGGCGCCGGTCAGCATGAAATTAATATAGTCCTTCGGCATTAACACTTTGGCGAGCTGCGGCCAGCGCTCCGGGTGATGTTCACGCCACCAGGCTAATTTGAAAGCGGGCCACGCCGCCGCGGGTGGATTATTTAAATGCGCCAGCCACTTCTCCCGCCCTTCGCGCGCGCTAAAGGCATCCACCTGCGGCTGGCTGCGCTTATCATTCCACAGCAGCGCCCTGTCCTCCACCAGCTCGCCGCGATCGTCCAGTAGAACGGTACCGTGCATTTGCCCGCAGGCGCCAATAACCGCAATCTGCGCAGCCGTTTCAGGATAGCGGTAAAGCACCTCGCGTATGCAGTCACAGGCGGCCTGCCACCATAAAGACGGGGCCTGTTCTGACCAACCCGCACGCGGCGTGGTTTGCTCATACTCTCTTTGCGCAAAGCCGATCATCGCGCCGTCAATGCGCAAAATAGCGGCGCGGGTGCTGCCAGTGCCAACATCAATCGTGAGTATTTTATCTTTCATCACTGACTCCGGTGACGTCTTAAAGCGGGCCATCAGGCCCGCGGTCTCTCAGTTTAATCGGCGTTCAGCTCGGGAAAACGTTCCGGATGCTGCTCCAGTTCAGCCAGCACCTTTGTTACTGCGCCATGGCTCATGCCAAAGCGGCGGACGCCAAGCTGGTAGAGCGCGCGCACCGTGGCCAGATCGCGAATGCCTCCGGCCCCTTTGATATCGATTCGGCCTTTAAGCTGGTCGGCAATGATGCTGACTTTTTCCACCGTGGCGCCGGTGGGCGCCCAGCCGGTAGAGGTTTTGACCCACTTCATCCCCACCTCTACGGCGATATCGCACACGCGGCGAATCTGCTCCTCATTGAGATAGTGCGTTTCGAGGATCACTTTAGCCGGTACCGGGGCGGCGGCTTCCACCACGCGGCGCAAATCTTCGCGCACATAGTCATAATCACCGGATAACACTTTGCCGATATTCACCACCATATCCACTTCGCGGGCGCCGTCGGCAATCAGCTGGCGCACCTCCTGAACCTTGGTGTCGGTGGCATGCCCGCCGCCGGGAAAACCGACCGGCCCGCCAATCATCACCTCTCCCGTGCCCTGCTGCGGCAGCAACGTACTGAGAAAACGCGTCCAGCAGGGCAGAACGTGGACGGAAATAATGTTGTATCGGGCAGCCAGCTCGGCGCAGGCGCGAACGTCCGCTTCGGTACTGGTGGCCTGGACTGCGCTCAGGTCAACTAAACGTGCAAAACGACGGGTTGTTTCATTCATGGTCTTATCCTGCTCTTTGCTTTCAATTGCTTTCATTTAATGCTGTTATTCGGCTTAAATCCATTTAAAAACGCATAAAATGAAAATAACGTGATCGATTTAGCATTTTTTTATTTTCATTTGTTTTTAATTAGCAGGCAAGAAATGAACAGTACCCTCGCAGAGCGGGCGCAAACGGTCATAAACGGGCGCAAAGGCAATATTGCATTTATTTTTGTTTGTTTTTGTTTATGCCTGAATAGCGGGCGAGATAGCAAAAACGCTGGCGGCAGTGCAGCCGAAATGCGTGCGCTATCACACTGTCCGGCAGCGAAAAGCTCGCCTTCGCCGGACATTCCCGAGGTCTCAACGCCCTGCGCAAGGGAAAGGTAATCTGATTATGTACTTCAGGAGAGAGCTATGTTGCCGCTGGAACGTCATCGTTTGATTGTTGAACTGCTGGGCCAACGCGGCGTGATGCGGGTGAATGAGATTGCGCAAGCGACTCGGGTCTCAAGGGAAACAATTCGCCGCGATCTGAGCGAGCTGGAACGGAAAGGGATCTTAAATCGGAGCCACGGCGGAGCGCTGGCGGCGGAAAACCCGCTGCCGACGACCCGAGCGGCAGCGTCCGCCCTGCCGGTCGAAGATAGCCAGGGAAGCTTTCAGCAAAGAACGCTGCTGCACAGCGAAGGCAAAATGCGCGTTGCCCGTAAAGCGCTGCAGTTTCTCCAGCCGGGAAAGACCATCGTCCTGGACGGCAGCAGCACCAGCTGGTTTTTGGCCCGGCAGATGCCGGAGATGGCGTTAACGGTTATTACGCCCTCCATCCGCATCTTACAAACCCTGATGAGCCGACGCTCGTTGCATCTCGTGGGGCTGGGGGGCGACTTCTCCCCGACCGAAGAGTCGTTCTTCGGTGAAACTGCCTCACGAACGCTGCGCGAGTATGCCATCGATACCCTCTTTTTCTCCTGCCAGGGTCTGGAGCGCGATAGCGGCTTATATGCGGGTACGGAAGCCCACGCTGCGCTGCTGAAACAGATGATGCTGGCGGCCCGTCAGACCGTGGCATTGGTCGACGGCAGCAAGCTGGGGCGAACAGGCGTCGCGCGCATCGGCGGATTGGGCGAGCTGGACTGTCTGGTGACCGAAAAGTTTGTCGATCCGCTGCTGGAAAAAGAGATGACCTGGCATAACGTCGGCCTACAAATCGCCTGAGTACGCCGTCATGACGTGACGGTTAATACGCGCAATGTCGAAACGCTGCTTCCCGCGGCAGGGCCAGACTTTGCCTGAAATCAGCCACTACCGGAATAAATGAGGCCTTATGCGTTATTACCTTTCTCCCTCGCTCATGTGTATGGACATGATGAAGCTGACGGAACAGCTGCACTTTTTAAACGGCAAAGCCGACAGGCTGCATGTCGACATAATGGACGGCCACTATGTCAAAAATCTGGCGCTATCGGCCAGCTTTGTGGCGCAAATTCGTCCCTACACATCGCTTCCCATCGATGTCCACCTGATGGTCGAAGAGCCCGCCTCGTTTATCCCGTCGCTGATAGAAGCCGGCGCTGACGCTATTTCACTGCATCCGGAAACCATCTGCCGCGAAGCCTTCCGGCTCATCAATATGCTTCGCCAGGCGGGGAAAGAGGTGGGCGTGGTGCTCAATCCCGCCACGCCGGTTGAGAGCATCCAGCACTATCTGCATCTGCTCGATAAGGTGACGGTGATGACCGTCGATCCAGGCTATGCCGGTCAGCCTTTTATTCCCGAAATGCTCGCCAAAATCGCGCAGCTTCATCAGCTAAAAGAGAGCGGCAACCTCAGCTTCTTGCTGGAAGTCGACGGCTCATGCAATCGCAACACCTACCGCGAGCTGCTGGGAGCCGGGGCGCAGATATTGATCATGGGCAGCAGCGGTTTATTCCGCCCGGATATGCCGCTTGAGCAGGCCTGGGAAAAAATGTCCCGCGATCTGTCCGCCGCGCTGCACTCCCCCGAGCTCGTATAAAGGAGCGAATGATGTCAGGAAAAGTCTGTGTTTTTGGTTCATTCAATTTCGACATGGTTGCCAGGGTGGAGCGCTTTCCGGTACCGGGCGAGTCATTAGTGGCCTGTGGGAGTATGACCAGCGCCGGGGGGAAAGGGGCGAACCAGGCCACTGCCGCGCTAAAAGCGGGGGCGAATGTCCACTATATCGGCAAGATTGGCAATGATACCTTCGGCCATTTTGCCCGCCGTCATCTGAAAGGCGTGGGCTTCAATGCCGTGACGCTGCTGGTCGCCGAAGACGTCCCCACCGGCAACGCGCTGATTTATGTGGCCGGCAATGATGCCGAAAACATGATTGCCGTCGACCCCGGCGCGAATATGACGGTGACCGATGATGAAATCGCCGGCTGCATTCCCGCTATCGGCTGCGCGGATGTGGTGCTGGTTCAGCTGGAGAACAATCTTTCCGCCATTGAGCAGGTCGTTGACGCCGGCAAAGAGGCCGGGGCCTTCGTGGTGCTCAATCCTGCGCCCTGGCAGCCCGTTGAGCACGCCTTTCTAAGCAAAGTGGATCTGCTCACGCCGAACGCCACGGAGGCCGGGTTAATGACCGGGCGCCGGGTTGACTCTCTGGCGGCCGCGGCCGAGGCCGCCGATGCGCTGCATGCTCAGGGCGCGCGCAACGTCATTATCACCCTCGGCGCAAAGGGCGCCCTGCTGAGCGAGCAGGGCGTGAAATCCCCTATTCCGTGCTTTCCTTCTCATCCCCGCGATACCACCGGCGCGGGCGATGCCTTCAACGGCGCGCTGGCGGCGCGACTAGCCTGCGGCGAGCCGCTGCATGCCGCAGCCCGATTTGCGGCGGCCTACGCCGCCGTCAGCGTCGAAAAGCAGGGAGCATCATCTTTACCTGAGTACCAGGAGGCACGAGAACGGCTTTTGCGTGCCGCCTCTGATTATGAAATGGCATAAACCCTACTGTATAAAAACCATTAAGAGGATAGCTCAATGAGTACGCTAATCACGGATAAGGTCGATAAAGCGGCGGTCCACAATGAAAAACTGGACACCAGCGCGTATTTACCGCATACCCCCTGGCTGCAATTTTTACTGGTCTGTTGCCTGTTTGCGCTATGGGGGATGGCGGGCAACCTGAATGATATTTTGATCGCCCAGTTTAAAAAGGGCTTCGATTTAACGGATACCCAGACGGCGCTGGTGCAGTCGATTTTTTTCCTCGGCTACTTTTTTGTCGCCCTGCCTGCGGCGGCGCTGATAAAGCGTTATTCCTATAAAGCGGCGATCATTATTGGGCTGTGCCTGTACGCCCTCGGCTGCTTCCTGTTCGTTCCGGCCGCGCAGATCATGACCTACGGCGCGTTCCTCGCCTGCCTGGGGGTGATCGCCTGCGGACTCTCTTTTCTGGAAACATCGGCAAACACCTATTCAAGCCTGCTGGGCCCGATTCAATCGTCCACCCAGCGCATTAACTTTTCGCAGATCTTCAACTCGCTGGGCGTGATTTCCGGCGTGCTGATTGGCCAGGTGATGGTGTTTGGCGAGAACGATCCGAGCCATGAACAGCTGCTGGCGATGCCCGCCGCCGCCGCGGACGCTGCGCGCCATCAAATGGTCGGCCAGGTGGTCGGACCCTATCTGATTATCGGCTCCGTGCTGGTGGTGCTGGCGCTGGTGTTCGTGTTTATTAAATTCCCGTCGTGCAAGGGCACGCCCTCTCAGCAGCAGCAACTCCCGACGGAAAGCATGGGACCTACGCTGAAACGCCTGTTTGCTATCCCGCGCTTTCGCCTCGGGATCCTGTCGCAGTTTTTGTACGTCGGCGCCCAGGTTGGCGTATGGAGCTTCACGATTCGCTTTGTGCAGCTCGTGCAGCAGGGCACCAGCGAGCACTCCGCGACTTACTGGCTGCTGGCTTCTCTGGTGATTTACGCTGTGGGTAAAACCGTGGCCACCTGGTTGATGAACCGCCTGAACCCGGCGCTGCTGCTCGGTAGCTTTGCCCTGGCCGCCACTGTCCTTTTATTGGTTGCCGTATTCAGCAGTTCAATGCTGGCGGTCTATGCGCTCATTCTGGTCAGCTTCTGTATGGCGCCATGCTGGCCGACGAACTTTGGTCTGGTCATCAAAGGGATGGGGAAAGATACCCAGACCGCAGGCTCGATCGTGGTGATGTCGATTATCGGCGGGGCCGTTATTCCGCTGGTGATGGGCATTATCTCGGATATGAACGGCGGCAATATGCAAATCGCCTTTATCGCTCCGCTCCTGTGCTTTGTGTATGTCGCTTTCTACGGTTTCTGGTGCGTGCGTAAGGGGGTATAACATGCGCGAACTTATCAACACGATTGCTCATATTGGCTATCAGGTCAGTGACTTAACGCGTTCGCTTGCCTTCTATGAACCGCTGGGCTTTCAGCGCCAGCAGCGGTTTAGCAAGCCGTCGCCGCAGGGCACTATTGAAGTCGCGTTCCTGGAAATGGCGGGCGCCGTCCTCGAGCTGTATCAGCTTCCCGCAGGAACGCCCTTTGACGCTCCTCGCTGCGGTATCGATCATCTGGCGCTGGAAGTCCGCGACCTGGATGCGGTGCAGCAGCGGCTGGCGGCGCTCGGTTATCCGCTCGATGAAGGGCCGATAGAAGAAGACAACGTGCGCTTCCTGCTTATTCGCGGCCCCGATGGCGAACGGCTCGAGTTCGATGCCTTTAAGCGCTAAGCGGCCGGCCTGATCCCCTTCTCCCTTTTAGGCCCGGTTAATACGGGTCTAAAAGCGGGCTTCCTCAGGCTTTACAAAAGCCTGCCTGATTCCAGATTTTCTCCCCCCCACCCGGCCTCTCCTGCCTATTGTGCAATGTTACAAAATTGCTTCTGTTTTGTTGATTTTCTATTGTGAGCCATTCGGCAATTTCCTCTCCTGAATTTCCCCAGACTACTTCCAGTCAATACGTAATATCAGGAGAGACAAATGAGCAGCACCTCCGCCGACTTCCAGAATCTGTACCAGGCCCTGAGCCACAGCGCCGCCCGTAGCCCGGATGCCCTGGCGCTGGCGTTTGAGGATCGGCGCTATCTGTACCGCGATTTTCACCTGCGGGTACAGCGAGCGATGGCGCAGCTTGACCAGGTCTGGTCGCTGCGCAAAGGCGACCGAATCCTGCTGGCCTGGGGGAATCATCCCGCTTTTTGCGAAGTCCTTTTTGCCGCGCTTGGTCTGGGCATCGAAGTGGTGCCTTTCAGCACTAAGCTTAAGCAGGCCGAGAGCGAGGAGCTGGTGGGCCATATCGCCCCGCGGGTCGTGCTGTTCGATGCGACCGTACAGGACTGGCTGAAACACACCCCCGACGCGCGCGCGGTTTCACTCAGCGAATGGCAGGCGCTCTCACTTCCCGAACCGCTGACCCGCCAGCCGGTCCCGGTTAACCGCGACGATACGGCGGTGATGATGTTCACCTCCGGTACCACCGGAGAGCCGAAAGGGGCGATTATCACGCACAATAACCTGCTCTGCGCGATTGACGCCTATACGCAAAAACTGAATCTCACCGCCGCGGATAGCACCATTCTGGCGGTACCTATCTATCACATCACCGGCCTGTCGGCGCTGCTGGCGCTGTTTATTAGCCTCGGCGCGAGCATCTGGCTTCAGCACCGGTTCAACGCCCCGCAGGTGATCAACACCCTGCGCGAGAAGAACATTACCTTTCTGCACGGCTCGCCAACCATTTTTATCCTGCTGTGCCAGGCCGCGCGCGAGCAGAGCGCCAGCCATCCGGGCGATTTTCCCGCGCTACGCACGATTGCCTGCGGCGCGGGCCACCTGAGCGACGGACTGATCAACGAGTTAAAAACCCTGTTTCCGCATACGGCGATTCAGCCGATCTACGGTCTCACCGAAACGACCTCGCCCGCGACGATTTTTCCGGGCGACGTCTGGGGCAGCGATAAATGCGGCAGTTCGGGCCAGGCGATCCCCGGCCTCGCCATTACGATCCGCAACGATCGCCAGCAGCCCCTCCCCGCCGGGCAAATCGGGCATATCTGGCTAAAAGGCGATGTGGTGATCCGCGAGTACTGGCAGCACAGCGAACGACGCCCGAGCTGCGATGCGCAGGGCTGGTTTTGTACCGGCGATCTGGGCTATCTCGACGACGAAGGCTGGCTGTACATCAAAGACCGCAGCAAGGACATGATCAATCGCGGCGGAGAGAAGATCTACTCGCTGGAGCTGGAGAACATCCTCTCTACCTATCGGGGAGTGCGGGAAGTTGCCGTGATCCCGACCCCCAGCCCGGTCTATGGCGAAGAGCCGGTGGCGTTTATCGTGCCGGACGGCCAGCACCACCTGACCAGCGAAGAGATCCTCGGCTGGCTAAAGATCAAAATCGCCCGCTTTAAGCTGCCGGCGCGCATTATTTTCACCCGCGTTTTACCGCGTACCCATAACGGAAAAGTGAGCAAACAACAGCTCAAAACGCGCCTCGCGGAATCCATCATCACGCTATCAACGGAGGATAAAAAGTGAGCAGCAAATTTATCGACGCCCATCAAGCGGCGCAGTGGGTCGCCAGCGGCGATACCGTCTGTACCGTCGGGATGACGCTTATCGGCGCGGCGGAGTCCATTTTAAGCGCTATCGAAGCGCGCTTTCTGACCGCGGGCGAACCGCGCGACCTGACGCTGCTGCATGCCGCTGGGCAAAGCGATCGCCAGCGCGGCATCCAGCACTTCGCCCATCCGGGTATGGTGACGCGGCTTATCGGCTCGCACTGGGGCCTGGCGCCGCGCTGGATGGCGATGATCAACAACAACGAAGTGGAAGCCTGGTGCCTGCCGCAGGGGCAGATCGTCCATCTCTATAGCGCGATGGCCGCCGGGCTTACCGGGCGGCTTTCCCCCGTCGGGCTCGGTACCTTTGTCGATCCGCGCATGGAAGGCGGGCGGATGAACGCCCGCACCCGCGAACGGTCCGATCTGATCGAGCACGTGACGTTTCGCGGCGACGAATATCTGTTCTACCCGGCCATTCCGCTGGACGTGGTTATTGTGCGCGGCACCCATGCTGATGAAGACGGCAACCTGACGACCGATGAAGAGGTGATGAAGCTGGAAGTTCTGCACGCGGTTCTCGCCGCCAGACGCTATGGGGCGAAGGTGCTGGCGCAGGTGAAATATCGCGTGGCGAAAGGCTCGCTGCATCCGAAAAGCATCACCGTTCCCGGCAACCTGATCGACGCCATTGTGGTGTGCGAAGAGCCGCAAGCGGATCATCGCCAGACCTCCAGCTGGGACTTCGATCCGGCGCTGTGCGGCGATATCCAGCTACCCGCCGCGCAGAACGCGCCGCTGCCGCTCGACCTGCGCAAGCTTATCGGGCGAATTGCCTGCCGCTACCTGACGCCAGGCTGCGTCATCAATCTCGGCACCGGCATTCCCAACGATGTTATTGGCGCCATCATTCACGAAGAACGGCTCGGCGAGCAGGTCACCATCACCGTGGAATCAGGGATCTACGGCGGGCAGCAGGCGGGCGGCGTTGATTTCGGCATTGGTCGTAACCTGAGCGCGATGATAAGCCACCAGGATCAAATGCTTTATTACAACGGCGCGGGGGTCGATATCACCTTTATGGGCGCCGGCGAGATGGACCCGCACGGCCACGTCAACGCCACGCGGCTCGGCGCATCCTGCCCCGGCGCGGGCGGTTTTATCGATATCACCCAGAATGCCCGCCACGTCGTGTTCTGCTCCTCTTTTACCGCCAAAGGGCTGGAGATCGCCTGTGAACAAGGGGCCCTGCATATCCGGCACGAAGGCGAGGTACGTAAATTCGTCGCCGGGGTTAATCAGATTTCTTACAACGGCGAGCTGGCCCGCGCCAAAGGACAAACCATGCATTACGTCACTGAGCGGGCAGTTTTCGAACTACGCCCGGAGGGGCCGGTGCTGACGGAAATCGCCCCCGGTATCGATCTTGAGCGCGACATCCTGGCGCATATGGATTTTCGTCCGGCGATCGCCGCGGATCTTCAGGTTATGGACAGTCGCTTGTTCACCCCGCAGCCCTGCGGCCTCGCGGAACATCTGTCCCGGAATTCATCCTCTGACTTACAAGGAAATTAGCTATGAAACTTGCCAGTAAAACCGCCATTGTTACCGGCGCCGCGCGCGGTATCGGCTTTGGCATTGCTCAGGTGCTTGCGCGGGAAGGCGCGCGAGTGATCATCGCCGATCGCGACGCGCACGGCGAAGCCGCCGCCGCGTCCCTGCGCGAATCGGGCGCACAGGCGCTGTTTATCAGCTGCAATATCGGTGAAAAAGCGCAGGTCGAAGCGCTGTTTTCCCTGGCCGAAGAGGCGTTTGGCCCGGTGGATATTGTGGTGAATAACGCCGGAATCAACCGCGACGCCATGCTGCACAAACTCTCCGAAGCGGACTGGGACACGGTGATCGATGTCAATCTGAAGGGCACTTTTCTCTGTATGCAGCAGGCCGCCATCCGCATGCGCGAGCGCGGCGCGGGCCGCATTATCAATATCGCTTCCGCCAGCTGGCTTGGCAACGTCGGACAAACCAACTATTCGGCGTCAAAAGCCGGCGTGGTGGGAATGACCAAAACCGCCTGCCGCGAACTGGCGAAAAAAGGCGTCACGGTTAATGCCATCTGCCCGGGCTTTATCGATACCGATATGACGCGCGGCGTCCCGGAAAACGTCTGGCAAATCATGATCAACAAAATCCCTGCGGGCTACGCCGGGGAGGCGAAAGACGTTGGCGAGTGCGTGGCGTTTCTGGCGTCTGACGGCGCGCGCTATATCAACGGTGAAGTGATTAACGTCGGCGGCGGCATGGTGCTGTAAGGAGAAAAACGATGACACAGGCTAATGATATTGTGGTTGTCAGCGGCGTCCGTACCGCTATTGGCACGTTTAACGGCAGTCTTAAGCATACCCACCAGCATGACCTCGGAGCAGCGGTCATTCGCGAAGCGATCGCCCGCGCCGGACTTGCGCCGCAGGATATCGACGAAACGATCGTCGGCAACGTCGGGCAAATCGCCGAAAGCGGTTTTATCGCCCGCATCTGCCAGCTGCGGGCGGGGATCCCGCAGGAGAGCACCGCGTATTCGGTTAACCGCCAGTGCGGCTCCGGACTTCAGGCCCTGGCGGACGGCATGATGCAGTTGCAAAGCGGCCAGGCCGAGGTGGTCGTCGCCTGCGGAACGGAAAATATGACCCAGCTGCCCTACTACCTGCGCAAAGCGCGCGATGGCTATCGCATGGGCCACGGCGAGCTGGAAGATGGACTGATCTCCATCCTCACCTGGCCGGAAGGGCCTTATCACAACGGCATCACGGCGGAAAACGTTGCGCAACGCTTCGGTATTACCCGTGAAGCGATGGACGATTTCGCCTGGTCGAGCCAGCAGAAGGCGCTGAAGGCGATCGCTGAGGATCGCTTCCGCGAGCAGATTCTGGCCCTTGAGGTGCCGGACGGCAAAAAAGCGACCCGCCTGTTCGCGACCGATGAACACCCGCGCGACACCCCGCGCGAAAAGCTCGCCGCGCTGCGTCCGGCATTTAAAGCCGACGGCGTGGTGACGGCGGCCAACTCCTCCGGCATTAACGACGGCGCGGCCGCGCTGGTGATGATGACCCGCCAGCAGGCGGAACAGCGCGGCTTAACTCCGCGCATGCGCATTCGCGGCTGGGCGGTCGCCGGCTGCGGCGCGGAGATTATGGGGTTTGGTCCCTCTCCCGCCACCCGACGCCTGATGGATCGTCTCAATATGGATGTTCACGCCATCGATTTAATTGAACTCAATGAGGCCTTCGCCGCCCAAGCGCTGGCGGTGATGAACGATCTGCGTCTCGATCCAGCCCGCGTTAACGTCAACGGCGGCGCGATCGCCCTCGGCCACCCGGTGGGCGCCAGCGGTGCGATCCTGCCGGTCAAACTGATGTATGAAATGGCGCGCAGCGGCGCGCGCACCGGTCTGGTCACCATGTGCATCGGCGGCGGCCAGGGGATTTCTATGCTGTTCGAGCGCGAAGGCGCTTAGGAAAAGACGGCCCGAAGTGGGGCTTCGGGCCGGGCGTCGTTCGGGTCAGCACCCGGCGACAACCTGTGAGCTGACGAACGGGATCGTCTCGATCCCGGCAAGGCTTCTGACCACGAATACGGGGAAATAATAACCATGTCCGCAATAAATGAAAAGGCGGTAAACGGGACGCCGCTACAGCGCACCCATAAAAAGATCTACCGCCATTTGATGCCGCTGCTTATCGTGGCGTACATCATCAGCTTTATTGATCGTACCAATATTGGCATGGCGAAAGCGACCATGTCGGTGGATATCGGCCTTTCCGCAACCGCATTCGGCCTCGGGGCCGGGTTGTTTTTTCTCACCTACGCGGTGCTGGAGATCCCCAGCAACCTGTTTTTAACCCGGATTGGCGCGCGGCGCTGGATCGCCCGCATCATGATCACCTGGGGGATCATCTCCTGCGGTATGGCGTTTGTCACCGGGCCTACGTCCTTTTACGTGATGCGCCTTTTGCTCGGCGCCGCCGAAGCGGGGCTCTATCCAGGCATTATTTACTACCTGACCCTCTGGTTTGGCCGCGAAGAGCGCGCTAAAGCCACCGGTCTGTTCCTGCTGGGGGTCTGCCTGGCCAACATTATCGGCGCGCCGCTGGGCGGTTTGTTATTAAGCCTTGATGGAATGTCCGGCTGGCACGGCTGGCAGTGGATGTTCTTTATCGAAGGGCTGCCCGCGATAGCGCTGGCTTTCGTCGTCTGGCGCAGACTGCCGGATAAACCGGCCGACGCCCGCTGGCTGGACAGCGACGACGTGCAGGCTATCAACGCGGTACTGGAGAAAGAAGCCGAGGAGACGCGCCATACGCCAAGCCGTTTTTCCCTGAAAACCGCGCTCACCACCCGGGTGTTTTTGTTACTGGTGCTGATTTACTTTACCCATCAGTTTTCGGTTTACGGCCTGAGTTATTTCCTGCCGGGGATCATCGGTAGCTGGGGCCAGCTGACTCCGCTGCAGATCGGTCTGCTGACCGCCATCCCGTGGATCGCAGCCGCCGCTGGCGGGATCCTGCTGCCGCGTTTCGCCCGGACGGAACAGCGTTCGCGCAGCATGCTGATGGCCGGATATCTGGTCATGACGACCGGCATGGCGATTGGCGCGATTGCCGGCCACGGCGTGGCGCTGCTTGGCTTCTCGCTGGCCGCCTTCATGTTCTTCGCCATGCAATCCATCATTTTTAACTGGCTCCCCTCGATCATGAGCGGGCATATGCTGGCGGGCAGCTTCGGCCTGCTTAACTGCCTCGGGCTGTGCGGGGGCTTTCTCGGGCCGTTTATTCTCGGCGCGTTTGAGGATCGCACCGGCGCGGCAACGTCCGGCTTATGGTTCGCCGTCGCGCTACTGATCATCGGCGCGCTGGTGTCTCTGTTCATCAAAAGTTCGTCATCCCCTGGCAGAGCATCGGCAAAACAAGCCGGCGGCGAAAAAGCGTAATCAGGAGGTCCTTATGCGCATCGAAGTCTTACTGGATTTAAAAACTCGACTCGGCGAAAGCCCGGTCTGGGATGTCGAACAGCAGCGTCTTTGGTGGGTGGACAGCCTCGACGGGCGCCTGTTCGCCTGTAACGCGCAGGGCGGCGCGATTAAGAGCTGGGACGTGCGGCAGAAAATTGGCTCGTTCGCTCTGCGCCAGAACGGCGAAGGCGCGGTGGTGGCGCTACAGAATGGCGTGCATCTGCTCGACTTCGCCAGCGGCGAGCTGACGCTGCTGCACCATCCGGAAGCGGACCGGCCCTTTAACCGGCTCAACGACGGCAAAGTCGATCGTCAGGGACGTTTTCTGTTCGGATCGATGGATATGCGTGAAGAGGAGCCGAGCGGCGCGCTATATCGCCTGGACGCCGATCTGTCACTACACGTGCTGAAGAAAAATATCATCGTCTCTAACGCCCCCTGCTGGAGCCCCTCCGGCGAGACGTTCTATTTTGCCGATACCTGGACGGGCGAAATCTGCGCCTGGGACTACAACACCGCGACCGGCGATCTCTCCGGAGAACGAGTCTTTTGCCGTGTCGATAGCAGCGAAGGCGGCGCGGCGGATGGCGCCACCGTGGACAGCGAAGGCTATCTGTGGAACGCGCTGGTCTACGCGGGCAAGCTGGTGCGCTACACGCCGGAGGGCAAGGTCGATCGCATCATTGAGATGCCGGTGAAAAAAGTGACCAGCGTTATGTTCGGCGGCGAAAACCTCGACGTGCTGTACGTCACCTCAATGGCGCAGCCGCCCCTCCCGCGCTTCCCGGAAGATAATCAGCTGCGCGGCAGCCTGTTCGCCCTGTACGACCTGGGCGTGACCGGCGTAGCGGAACGGCGTTTTGCCGGCTAAGCGAACCTCCGGCTCGCCGCGATAACAATAATACCCGGCGAACTGACTCTGACCCTGACACCAGGCGGCGCGCATCATGCTGTCGCGACGCCGCGGAGTAAACACGACTATGACAACAATCAATCACACACCTGCCGGCGAACAAGGTGGAAAAAAGCGGCTGATACATCGTTTCTCCTGGGTTTCGCTGCTGGTTTGCTGGCTAATCTGGGTGCTTAACGCCTACGATCGCGAGATGATCCTGCGCCTTGGCCCGGTCATCTCTAAAGAGTTTTCGCTTTCGCCGGAACAGTGGGGCAACGTCGTCGCCCTGATTATGGTTGCCCTCGCGGTGCTGGATATCCCCGGCTCCATCTGGAGCGATCGCTACGGTTCAGGCTGGAAGCGAGCGCGCTTTCAGGTACCGCTGGTGCTGGGCTATACCGCCCTCTCTTTTCTTTCCGGTATTAAAGCGATCAGCCACGGGCTGACGGCCTTTGTGCTGCTGCGCGTTGGCGTCAACCTCGGGGCCGGCTGGGGCGAGCCCGTCGGCGTCAGCAACACCGCAGAGTGGTGGCCGAAAGAGAAACGCGGCTTCGCGCTGGGGGTGCATCATACCGGCTATCCGATTGGCGCGCTGCTGAGCGGCGTGGTGGCAAGTCTGGTGCTTTCCGCATTTGGCGAAGGCAGCTGGCGCTACTGCTTCCTGCTGGCGCTGATCGTCGCCATCCCGCTAATGATTTTCTGGGCGAAATATTCCACCGCCGATCGCATCAACACGCTTTATCTGCATATCGATAGCCAGGGGATGACGCGCCCGGCGACCCAGGAAAGCAGCCATGTTGCCAAAGGCGAAGGGATGAAGACCTTTTTACGCACCCTGCGCAACCGCAATATTTCGCTAACGGCGGGCAATACCCTGCTGACGCAAATTGTCTATATGGGCATTAACGTTGTGCTGCCGCCGTATCTTTATCACGTCTCCGGCCTGTCGCTGGCAGCATCCGCCGGGCTAAGTATTATCTTCACGCTTACCGGTACCCTGGGCCAGATAATTTGGCCCTGGCTGTCCGATAGCTTTGGCCGTAAACGTACTCTGATCGTCTGCGGTCTGTGGATGAGTATCGGCATTGCGCTGTTCTATTTCGCCACCAATATGCCGCGTCTTATCGCCATTCAGCTATTTTTTGGCCTGGTGGCCAACGCCGTGTGGCCTATTTACTACGCAATGGCTTCGGACTCCGCCGAAGAACGCGCCACCTCTACCGCCAACGGCATTATCACCACGGCGATGTTTATCGGCGGCGGCATTTCGCCATTGCTTATGGGCTGGCTCATCCAGTTCGGTGGGGGATGGGAAAATCCGGCGGGTTATATCTACGCCTTCTTTACCATGGCGGGATGCGCGCTGCTGGGGATGTTATTGCAGCTCATGACCACCGATAAAACGCCGCGCAAAGCGCATTAACGCAGGAGAACGCATGAAGATTGTTATCGCGCTGGATTCGTTTAAGGGTAGCTGTAGCGCGCAGGCCGCTTGCGCAGCGGTAGCACAGGGGTTGCGCCGGGTTGACGAGGGGCTGGAGCTGGTCGAAATGCCCGTGTCAGACGGCGGAGAGGGGCTGCTCTCGGCCCTTGCGGAAAGTCCGCAGCTGAAGGGCGCAAGGTGGCAGCAGCAGCGTTGCTCCTCGCCTTACGGTCTCTCCATAGAGGCCGCGTTTCTGATCCTGCCCGGCGAACGGGCCATTATCGAGATGGCGCAAAGCTGTGGGCTGGAGCTCACGCCGAAAGCGCAGCGGGATGTGCGTCTGGCCAGCAGCTTTGGGCTGGGTGAGCAGGTAAAAGCGGCGCTGGATGCCGGATGTCGGCATTTGATTATCGGGCTGGGCGGCAGCGCGACCAACGATGGCGGTATCGGTTTTGCCCAGGCGCTTGGCGCTCGCTTCTGGCGCGAGGACGGCACGCTGCTGCCGGTTCCCGCGGCGGGTCAGGATCTTGCGCATATTCAGCGCATCGATTTAAGCGCCATGGATCCGCGCTTACGACAGGCCGAAATACAGGCCTCCTGCGACGTCACGAATCCTCTGCTTGGGGAAAATGGCGCCACCTGGGTGTATGGCGCGCAGAAAGGCGCGGACGAGGCCGCGCTCAGGGAACTGGAGGCGGGTATGGCGCACTACAGTCGGCAGCTTACGCAAACGCTCGGCTACGACATCAGCGAACGGCCCGGCGCCGGGGCCGCGGGCGGTATGGGGGCCGCGCTGATCGCTTATGCGGGCGCCACGCTGCGCCCGGGCATTGACCTGGTGCTGGAACTGCTTAACGCCGACCGCCATCTTAGCGATGCCGCGCTGACCATCGTCGGGGAAGGCTGGCTCGATCGTCAGAGCGCCTTTGGTAAAGCCCCGGTGGGCGTGGCGGGCAAAGCGGCGCGCCACGGCGTACCGGTTGTGGCCCTTTGCGGCGGACGCGATGAGAGCAGTCGGCAATTGTATCAACACCATATTGACGCGATGTGGTCTATTTGCCAGCGCCCTATGCCGCTGGCGGAGTCGATGAACACATGCGAACAGCTCCTCGCCGACGCAGCGGAGAATGTTCTACGAACCTTTCTGAGCGGGCGGCGCGGAGAGGCACATAAGCGGATAACTGTATGATTATTACGACGGCGCTGGCTAATGAAATTGTCGCCCGGGCAATGGCGATAATTCATCATAACGTGAACGTGATTGACCATCATGGACAGATCATTGCCTCAGGTGAACGGCATCGTATCGGCGAGCAGCATGAGATCGCCCGTGAGGTGATACGTACCGGTAAACGCATTTGTATTAACAACACCGCGGAAGCCGCGCGTTTCCAGAATGTGCATCCCGGTATTAATCATCCCATTATCTATGACGATCGCGTGGTGATGGTGGTGGGCATCAGCGGCGATCCCGCAGCGATCAGCCGCTATGCTGAACTGGCGGTACTCACCGCCGAGCTGCTGGTCCGCCAGGCCATAGAGATGCGGGAAACCAACTGGCGACAGCGTCTGCGCGATACCCTGTTTGGTCAATATCTTGATCAAGGCGCTTCGCCCGCCGGACAGGAAGCGCTTCATCGCCTGGTTGAGCTTGGCTTCGCTTTTGATGCTCCGCTGGTGCCGGTCGTGGTGACCGTGCAGGTTGAACAGCATCAGCTAAGCGAAATACTGAGTACGCTGCTGCGAGAATTCTCGCAGTTGGCCGGGGTAAGAGACGTCATTTTGCTGGGCAGCAATGAGATCCTGATCCTCAATACGCTGAGCGAATCCCAGGAAACGCTGCTGCGGGGCATCGAGTTTGTCCTCAGCAATCAGATCAGCCATTACCATATCGGCATTGGCGTGCAGGCGGACAGCGCTCCGGATATTCGCGAGGCCATCCGATTCGCCCGTTCGGTGATTGAGGTCGGGAGCAAAGTACAGCCGCAGCGGCAGATCTACTACTTTCGCGAAATGGCGATGCTCTGCCTGTTCCGGGTGCTGGAAGACAGCTATATGGTCAATTTTTTTATCAATAACGTACGCCAGCTGCTTGAGCATGATTCCGGCGAAGTGCTGCTGGATACCCTCAGCAGCTTTATTGCCAATAACGCCGAGCCGGGCAAAACGTCGCTGCTGTTGGGGATTCATCGCAATACGCTCACCTACCGGCTGCAGCAGATTAAAAAGCATATTCAGCTCGATCCGATGGTCTTCACCGACCTGACGCAGCTGGCGGTGTCGGTACACTGCTATCGTCGGCAGAACCCGCGCCAGAGCGAATGGATTGATACCTTAAGCTAACGTGCGCCGGGCGAGCAGGCCGGTACGCGCCCTCGCCCGCCCTTCACAGCAAACACCGTGCCGGTCGCGTTCTGCTGGCCAGCAGAGGAGAGCGCTGACGTCAAAAACGCTCAGCGCCGCGCGCCATCGCCACCTCGCACCGCGTATCACTCTGAGATAGACGTTTATCAAAATAATAGCGCGCCCGGCGATTTTATCCCGACAGGCGCCTTCGTTGCCGAGGGCTGGCTTTTCGCCTCATCCCTTCGGCGAAGCTTGCTCGCTTCAGTCGCCATTTTTGTACACAAATTAATCAAATGGCACCTTTCTTGCCTTTTATCTACGTTCCCCGACCGCAGCATTCGTCGGCCAATGTAGATAAAAAGGACAGGAAAATGGCGCAAATGAATGAAAACATCGCGACCGCACCGGTCTCTCCCCTACGCGATTTTTTCGCGAAACCACGTATCATCGCCAGGCCCGGTTTTAACCGCTGGCTGGTGCCACCGGCCGCACTGGCCGTTCATCTCTGCATAGGTATGGCCTATGGGTTTTCCGTTTACTGGCTGCCTATGTCGCAGCTCATAGGAGGAAGCGAGTCCCTTCAATGCCCCGTCAATATGTCGTTCTGGCAGCAGCTGTTTACCCGCGATTGCGACTGGAAAATCTCCATGCTCGGCTGGACCTACACGCTGTTTTTTGTTTTTCTCGGCTGTTCGGCGGCGCTGTGGGGCAGCTGGCTTGAGAAGGTTGGACCGCGGCTGGTGAGCTTTATTGCCACCTTATGCTGGTGCGGCGGCCTGCTGCTATCCAGCGTCGCCATCTATTTCCATCAGCTATGGTTGCTGTGGCTGGGGGCCGGGGTCATCGGCGGAATCGGTCTCGGACTGGGCTATATTTCACCGGTTTCGACGCTGTTGCGCTGGTTCCCTGACAAGCGCGGAATGGCGGCCGGGATGGCGATCATGGGTTTTGGCGGGGGAGCGCTGGTGGGGGCGCCGCTGGCAAATGGTCTGATGAATTACTTCGCCGGTCCGACCGGCAACGGGGTATGGCAAAGCATTCTGGCGCTGGCGGCGATTTATGCGCTATTTATGCTTGCCGGTACCTTTGGCTATCGCCTGCCGCCCATGGGCTGGCACCCTTCGGGCGAGAAGGCGCAAAAAACGATCCGCAATAATCCCACGATCCAGGTGCACGTCCGCGTCGCCTGCCGTACCCCACAGTTCTGGCTGCTGTGGATGGTGCTATGGCTCAACGTCACCGCGGGGATCGGTATTCTCGGTATGGCTTCGCCGATGCTGCAGGAGATCTTTGCCGGCAAACTGCTGTCGCTCGATCTCAGCTGGCATGAGCTGAACGGCGAGCAGCTGAAACGCATTGCTACCATGGCCGCAGGATTTACCGGCCTGCTCAGCCTGTTTAACATCCTGGGACGGTTTTTCTGGGCATCGGTATCCGATCTGTGCGGGCGAAAAATGACCTTTGCGATCATTTTCTGCCTGGGCGCCGTGCTGTACGGGACGTTGCCGCTGGTGAATCACGGCGGCTATATCGCGCTTTATGTCTGCGCGATGTGCATTATCATTTCGATGTACGGCGGAGGCTTTGCCAGTATTCCCGCCTATCTGGCTGATGTCTTTGGCTCACAAATGGTGGGCGCGATTCATGGACGCTTGTTAACCGCCTGGTCGGCGGCCGGGATCAGCGGCCCGGTTCTGGTGAACTATCTGCGCGAGTATCAGCTGACGCACGGAGTCCCGCCCGAGCGCGTCTACGATATAACGCTGATGGTCCTGACCGGCCTGCTGGTGATGGGTTTTATCTGTAATCAGCTGGTGCGTCCGCTGACGGAAGAGCATGCGATGACCGCGGAACAGCAGCAGCAGGCGAAAGGTCTGTATACCATCAATAAGGATGCTCAGCTCACGTGGGAGGCCCGCCCGTCCACGCTGCTGTTAACCGTAAGCTGGTTAGCGGTGAGCGTGCCGCTTTTATGGGGCGTCGGCACCACCCTCCAGCAGGCCGTGAAGTTCTTTATGTAAAGTCTTGCCGCCGATGCCGGGCGGCATCGGCCAGACGAGAGAAAGCGCACTTTGCAGCACGTAACATAGTCAGCATCCATCGATAAAGTTATTCTAACGACTCAGGTGAATAGACTAACTGCCTATCAGGGAAGAAGACTGTCCGTCGAACTTTTACCGGTCGACTGCAGCCTTCAATGAATCTTCAGGAGAATCGATTGATGGTAAATATTTATATTGCGAGTCCTTTTTTCAGCGACGACCAGGTTGATCGCGTCCAGCGCGTCGAACAGGCGCTGACCGCCAATAAAACGGTAGATAAATTTTTCTCACCACGCCTGGCCGATGCGGAGAATCTGGAATACGGCACTTTACCCTGGCGCGATTTCATCTTTAAGAACGATATCAAGCATCTCGACGAAGCCACGGTGGTGGTTGCCGTTGTTGATTTCTTTGACGATCACGTCGATAGCGGTACGGCATACGAAATCGGCTATGCCCACGCGTTTAAAAAGCCGTTGATTATCGTTCAGGAAAAAGGGAATAAGCTAAACCTGATGATTTCAGAAAGTCTGACTTACTATACCCAAAGCGCTGAAGAGCTGGCGACTTACGACTTTACTCAACTGAAAAAGAATATCTTTACCGGCGACGTTTTCTGATACCACGCGGTCGTCTGAGCGACCGCTTTTTTCCCTCGCCCGGGGAGTGTTCATAGGCTTACCGGCGGTGCGACTCAATATGCGCAACGATCCGCTCTACCGCCTCTTCGGCGCTCAGTACTGAGGTATCCAGCACCAGGCTGGCAGAATGCCAGGGTTCGTAATCACGGGTGATGACCTGTTGCCAGTCCGGCAGGATATGTCCGCGAATGTCCGCTGCGCGGTTTTCCACGCGATACCGATGCTGCGTTTGGTCGGAGCAGGTCACTTCTATCTCCAGATAAGGCGCGGCATTCTCGGTCGCGACCTCTCTCCAGGCCTGGCGGGTAATGGCGATGGGATTTACCGCATCGGCAATCACCACGTTGCCCAGCCTGAGGTTATCCGCAGCAATGGCGTACGCCGCCAGATATCCGGCCGGTCCTATATCGTGCCGGGTGACGGTTTCGGCGCGGATCAGCGCCTGCTCAATCGAATCGATTCGTAACCAGACGGCCCCCAGCCTGGCGGCCAGCAGGCGAGCAATGGTTGATTTCCCGGTACCGGGCAGGCCGCCAAAGATCAGTAACATAGATATCCCGTTATTCAAGAGCCTTTAATGGATGACAATTTCCGGACGTTGATGACAATAGAGCGCCGATTGCCTCACGTCCAGCGCTGATGTGCGCACGTGGTATAAGGCCAAAAAACCACACAAAAAACAGGCTTATTTTATCTCCGTTTAGGGTCGGTTGAGTTGGTTTACAGATACTAAGATGCAGGATGGCAGATTTCCCGGAGCCCGCATGAATACCCCGCCACGGCGTTTAATCCAGTACGGCAGCGTCATGTTGTTTCCGCTGGCGATGATTATTTATGATTTTTCGGCTTACCTGACCACGGATCTTATTCAGCCAGGCATTATTCATATCATCAACGAGCTTCAGGCTGATGTCACCCTTGCTCCGGCATCGGTCAGCCTGTATATGGCTGGCGGCCTGGCGCTGCAGTGGCTGCTGGGCCCTCTGTCAGATCGTATCGGCCGCCGCCCCGTTCTGCTCACCGGCGCCCTGGTTTTTGCTCTCTCCTGCCTGAGCATGCTGTTTGTCGCTTCGATCGCGCAATACTTCGTCGCCCGCTTTATCCAGGGAACCAGCATCTGCTTTATCTCGACCGTGGGCTATGTGTCGATTCAGGAAGCGTTTGGGGAAACCGATTCAATCAGAATCATGGCTGCGCTGACCTCTATCGTCCTGCTTGCGCCGGTTATCGGACCGCTGGCCGGCGCGACGCTAATGACGGTGATGCACTGGAAACTGCTGTTCGCCATTATTGGCGCTCTGGGCCTGGTGGCCTGGGCCCTGCTGCTTTTTAAGATGCCGGAAACCGTTATCTCTCAGGGGCGGGGATTTAAACCGGGGGAAGTGCTGGCTGATTTCATCGCGGCGTTTCGTCATCCCGTGGTGCTGACCGGTTCGCTGGCGGTGGCCTTTGGCAACGTGCCGATGATTACCTGGGTGGCGCTCTCTCCGGTGATTCTGATTGAGCACGGCGGCATGTCTCCCGCGGCATATGCCTGGACTCAGGTGCCGGTGTTCAGTGGGCTGATTATCGCCAGCGCGATCGTGGCGAACGTGGTAAAAGACCCCACTTCGCCGCGCTTTATCTGGCGTACCGTTCCGATACAGCTGACCGGCCTGATGATCCTGCTGGTCGGTAATCTTATGTGGCCGCATGTCTGGTTCTGGTCGGTGCTGGGTACCAGCGTTTATGCGCTGGGGATTGGGCTACTCTACCCGGTGCTGTTCCGCTTCACGCTCTTTTCCCATCATCTGCCAAAAGGCACCGTGTCCGCTACGCTGAATATTCTGGCCCTGAGCGCGTTTGCCGCTTCCATTGAGGCAACCCGTTGGATCTACTTCCATGCCGGTGGCAGAATCGCCTTCCACTGCGCGGCGCTGATGGCCGGTCTCGCCGTGGTAATACTGGTTTCCCGGCTGCTGAAACTGCGTAAGCGGCATCAGGAGGCATCAACAGATAATCGTCACCTCCATGACAACGTTTAGAGATAGCCCTCTCTCATCAGTGGTGGTGGCATTCATGTCCAGAGCAACGAAGACCCCGCAGGGCGGCGGTGCAACTTCGCTCCTCTAAGTTTCTCTTATACAATCTATAAATTAAGTCTCGATCCGCTCATGACTCACTCCGGTACACTGTCAACCAGAGTTAACGGAGCGATACGATGCACATTATTCATGCTGAAGAACAGCACATTACCGCGATACGCAATATTTATGCTCACCATGTTCTGCAAGGTACAGGTAGCTTTGAAACCGAACCTCCGGATACGCAGGAGATGCTGAACCGACTGAGTCGCGTTCAGTCTCATGGGTTTCCATGGTATATCGCCCTCAAGGGCGATACGGTCATCGGCTACTGTTATCTTTCTCGTTACCGCGAACGCCATGCCTACCGGTTTACGGTTGAAAACTCGATATACATTGATCCGCGTTATCAGCGACAGGGCATCGGAAAAGCGCTGCTCGATCGAGCCGTCACCTGGGCACAGTCCCAGGGATATCGTCAGATGATTGCGGTTGTGGGTGACAGCGCTAATGTGGCTTCCATTGCGCTGCATGTCCGCGCAGGATTTACTGAAATAGGCACTCTGAAAGATATTGGTTTCAAACATGGCCGCTGGCTGGACACGGTTTTCCTGCAGCGCATTCTGGGTGAAGGGAACAGTACTCAGCCAGAAGATTCAGACCTTACGCTCTGAGGCAGGAATAAGGGGGCATTCACCCACTTGATATTTATTTCACCCGTTTACCCGCGTCATCAACGACTTTCTCGCCATCTTCCTTAGCGAAAGCGCCTTGCTGGGCATCGGGAAGAATATCCAGAACAACTTCAGAAGGACGGCACAGACGCGTTCCCAACGGTGTCACCACAATCGGGCGGTTAATCAGGATCGGATGCTGCAGCATAAAGTCGATTAACCGATCGTCAGTAAATCTATCTTCTGCGAGGCCCAGTTCTTCATAAGGCTCAACATTTTTACGCAGCAGCGCCCGCACCGCGATCCCCATGTCGGCAATGAGTTTGACCAGCTCATCGCGTGACGGTGGATTTTCAAGGTAATGAATAACGGTGGGTTCAGTACCGCTATTGCGGATCATCTCCAGCGTATTACGCGAGGTGCCGCAGGCCGGGTTGTGATAAATGGTGATGTTGCTCATAGATAGCAGTATCTCATGACAAAGTGAAAGAGAGACGTAGCGCCAGCGCGGCCAGGGTGACAAACAGCACAGGCAGAGTCATAACGATCCCGGTGCGGAAATAGTAGCCCCAGGTGATGGTCATATTCTTCTGTGAAAGGACGTGCAGCCAGAGCAGCGTTGCCAGGCTACCGATCGGCGTAATTTTCGGACCCAGATCGCAGCCAATCACGTTGGCGTAGATCATCGCCTCTTTAATAACGCCGGTTGCGGTGCTTCCATCGATAGAGAGCGCACCAACCAGCACGGAAGGCATGTTGTTCATGATCGAAGACAGGAAAGCCATCAGGAAGCCAGTACCCAGCGTCGCGGCCCAGAGTCCTTTATCCGCCAGTACGTTTAGCCCCCCTGAAAGGTATTCGGTTAGCCCGGCGTTACGCAGACCGTAGACCACCAGGTACATCCCCAATGAGAAGATAACGATCTGCCAGGGTGCGCCACGCAGCACTTTACCGGTGTTAATGGCATGACCTCGTTTCGCCACGGTAAACAGTATTACCGCCCCAACTGCCGCAATTGCGCTAACGGGAATCCCGAGAGGCTCGAGGACGAAAAAACCTACCAGCAGAAGAATCAAAACAATCCAGCCGGTGCGGAACGTAGCCGGATCTTTTACTGCTTTTTCAGGTGCCTTCAGGAGAGCCAGATCGTAAGTCGGCGGGATATCTTTGCGGAAGAACAGATGCAGCATCACCAGCGTGGCGATAATAGCAGCAATATCCACCGGCACCATTACCGACGCATACTCAGTGAAGCCCAGTCCAAAGAAGTCCGCCGAGACTATATTCACCAGGTTCGACACGATAAGCGGCAGGCTGGCCGTATCGGCAATAAAACCGGCAGCCATCACGAAGGCCAGCGTCGTCCCCTTGCTGAACCCTAATGCCAGCAGCATGGCGATGACAATGGGAGTCAGAATCAGTGCCGCACCATCGTTAGCAAACAGCGCCGCCACCGCAGCGCCGAGTAGAACGATCCAGGTAAACAGCAAACGGCCACGACCGTTTCCCCAACGAGAGACATGCAGCGCCGCCCATTCAAAAAAGCCGGACTCGTCGAGCAACAGGCTGATAATAATCACCGCAATAAAGGTCGCCGTCGCGTTCCAGACGATATTCCACACCACCGGAATATCCCCCACATGCACAACGCCAGATATCAAAGCCAGTACTGCGCCAAGCGTCGCGCTCCAGCCGATGCCCAGCCCCTTCGGCTGCCAGATAACCAGAATAATGGTCAGGATAAAAATAGCACCTGCCAGTAGCATACCCCCTCCCTGAAAATCACATTTGAAAAAACATATATGTTACGGCAAATTTTAAAGACAAACCGCTTTACCGCTTCCCGAACAGTTTGCTGATGCCAGCTTGCGAGCGATGACCTGTACGATCTCTCGCTGGCTTAACCAGGCCTGTTCAATGATCTGTGCTGCCCATACAGGCATATGCGGTGATAAACGATAGTGCACCCACTTACCCTGCTTGCGATCCAACAACAGTCCGCTTGCCCGAAGCATTGCCAGATGGCGGGAGATCTTGGGCTGCGACTGATCCAGCGCCGTGCAGAGATCGCACACGCACAGTTCCCCCATCTCCTTAAGTATCAGCACAATACCCAGACGGGTTTCATCGGACAGATTTTTGAAAAGCTGTAAGGATGTTAATGACATCATTCCTCCCGATTGTTGACGGACAGGATACTCCACGGAAACGCAATATCAATATTGAATATGAAAAATCATATATGTTTAAAAAAGGAACCGCTACGCCTGGCGGATGAATCAACTCAAGTGATGCCCGGGTCAATCCTGGTCAATATTAAACCACAGCCGTCACGCTTATGCAGCCCGGCGTGAGGAAGGGATGCGCGACGGAAACATCCGTTACTGCGGCGCGGGGAGGGATGGGGTAAAAAAACAGGGTTCAACTCTCTTTCGCCATAATGGTTGCGGTATAGGTTCGCCAGTTTCCGGAGTCATTGATCACCGCATAGTTTACCGTCGTTCCCACGGCCGGTGCCTGAGAGAGCACCACATCCCGCCGCTCATACGGCGCGAGCATGATGGAACCGATCCTGATTCCTTTTGTTGCCGTTACTGTCAGGCTCATATACCACGGCGTTGGGTTGGTTATCGTGATGCCCTGCGAAGCGATGCTGAAGCGCAGTTTCTGTTCATCATTGGCGGTGGGCGCCTTTAAGCCGGTCGGACGAATAAATACCTTCAACCGCAGCCGTAGGGGTAACACTAGCTTGCGGGTAGCGCTTTTCGTCGCGCTCAGTTCGGGCGGTATCTGGTAAATGTTGAGCCAGAACAGGCTCTCCCGATCCTCTGGCAGACTGCGCCGCGAGCTCAGCATCACGCGAAGCGTTCTCAACTCATCCGGCTGCATTTTAAAGACGGGCGGCAATACCACCAGCGGCGTACGACTATTATCGGGTGAAGAGGCGGTCTCTCCGGCATCGGTCCAGACTTGTAACAGCATTGGCGTTACGCTGTCGTTTGCGAGCGTCAGCGACTGGGCAATATCGTTAGCGGCGAATACGAGCCGGGTTCGGTCAACGTTAACCGCAGCAAACGGCGCGGAATTGACGCCTGCCAGCAACAGCAGCGCTAACACCGCCTTACTGAAAACTAACCACTGCCTGTAACTGCGCATTCACGCTCCCTACCGTTACCGGTTGTCCACCGAGCGCCTCAAGGGAGGCGGTAAAATCACCGTGCCAGACCTCTACCGAACCGCGGTCTTTTTTGCTCGTTAGTACGGTGAGCTCTTTATATCCATACCAGCCACGGGCGTTGCCCGTCCCGGTACTCACTTTGTCCGGCAAAAGGTTAAGCGGCGCACCGCCCTGATCGTAAATCCGTATTCCTACTCCGGAAGCCACGCCCTTTCCGCCATAATGCGTGTCCAGTAACCAGGTTAATCCACCGCCGGTGGTAGTCAGGCCAAGGCGGCGCGCGGCGGCCACGGCGCCGGGCTGATTGACTAAAAAACCCATGGCTACGTTAGCGACACTAGTGGTGGGATGAGTCGAGGACATCGCGCCAGCTTCGCACTCCAGCGTTATGCTGAAAGGCGCTTCGCTGCTTTCGCCAGAAGAGAGCGCCTCCGCTGTAATGGTAGGAAGCAGCACCGTCGCGGGATAATCTTCAATGGAGCAGGCCGCGCCGCGAATATAGGTGACCTGATTGTAGCTACTCCACGCACCGGGCCAGGATTCGGGCCAACCATAATAACTTGAAGCATGATCCATACCGGGTTGAATAGCGGAGGTCAGTAAGCCAGGCCCCTTGAATGCGATATAACCGCGCGGCTGGTTATAGGTGTCTTTGTTAATTCTGTCGTTAAAAATATATTGATCCGAGGCGGCGATTTTAAGCATCTCATACAGGACATTACTAAATGCGCCTGCGGGAATATAAATTGCGCGATCGTCCTGAAACCAACTATCCGCAGTAAGCTGGCGCTGCTTCCAGAAGCGGCTATAGTATTCGCCGGTACTCAGATTCGTCATGCGTACCGCGACGTTACGTTCCGCGTCATAGTAGGCTCCCTCCACTTCTTTCGCCCGACTTCCACCAACAAAGTAGTTATCGCCGTTGGTTGAATACAATTCATACAGCTTCCCGGCGTCCTGCAAATCACAGCGGTAAAGCACCTGCTTTGCCGTATAGGGCGTCTGAACGCCTGCAGTGAGGAAATTACCCACCGTACTGGCAAGCACGGTGCCGGAAGGCTGGAACTTATTATTCGCGCTAACGCTAATGACTGACGGCAGACCAAGATGACCGATATTGTCATCAAAGGCGCCGCGCCAGAAGCGCGCGGTATAGCCTGCTTTAATCGCCGCCTCCGAAAGGAAACTATTATCCGTCACTTTAACGCAGTTAGCCCAGGACGCGGTGCTGAAAAGCAGGGTAGCAGCAAGTAGCAGCGTTTGGCGAAGATAACACATGAGACTATTCCCTCTCGCAGGTCGTTGTAAGATAAATCACGTTTTCAGGCGAATGTAGATCGAACTGGTAGGGCACATGGCAACGTCGATCGGTCCCTTTTCCCCAACGCACCAGCAATGAGCCTGAGGGAGTGCTGATACGGGCATAAACCTGCCCACCCTGCCCGACCATCCCAATGACGGCCCCTTCGCTGTTAATGACCTCGGCCCCCATCGGCGGAATGCCGCCATCCGCCATTTTCACCGCGATAAGCACCGCTTTGCCGGTAATCGTGGAGAAGTTCACCCGCGCGATCGCACCGGCATAGGGAACAACTTGTTGGCTTCCCCCCGTCAGTTCAGCATCGCTGCGCATCTGGCGAGTATCGAGTGAGACGTTGTTGCGACGATACGGAGATAGCGCAGGTAAAATGGCGTAACCGAAACTGTCGATTACCGCCCCCTGACCGTTCTGGACGACTGCGCCCTGCGCGCCATCGGCGTGAATTAATGCAAAGGTGTCGCTGGCGTAAGGACCGAGCGTCACGCCACCGGAATGCAGCACCAGGGTCCCGGAGGAGCCCAGCGCCACCTGCCGATAGTCCTTTCCCTGGTCGTAGCCCGCACGCAGCGCGCCAAAACGGGTGTTTTGCTGGAGATTACCGCCGAAAGTCGTCGATGCCCCTTCGTCCCCATTGCGATAGCGCTCATAGCCGCCATAAACAGACCAGGAGAGTTCGCTCTGCTCGCCACGGGTCCCGGTCATCGACAGGGTTGAAGAGTGATTCACGCGCGACTGGTTATAGTTCATCGCTACGGATATCGGGCTATCGCCCCAGTCAAATGGAATGGAGAGAGTAAAAGACAGCGTCGTCTCGGTATATTTTTGCCGCTGGCTCAGATCCTGCGGTTCGTTAACGCTGCGGTAGAAGCGGCCATAGTCCCAGGTGGAACGCTGCCTGGCGAGGTTAAATCCATAACTCACTTTTCGCCACTGGTTGCTGTAGCCTAGCTGCAGCTGCGTGATCCGCGACTGATTATTGTAGTAATCGGCGGTACTGGCGCTGAGATTGAGCGTACCTGAATGGCCTAAGGGCTGGCTGACGGTCGCCGAAAGGCGTTGACGTTGATGCAGCGTGTCGGAGTAGTAATCAATGCCGTTTTGCGCCTGTCGGCGTACGCCAAATACATCCTCCAAATCGCGGAATCCACCGGTTGAGTAGCGATAGGCCGCCAGCACCAGATTCGTGCCTGTGGAAAAGGTCTTGCTATAGCTCAGCTCCGCTCGCCAGCCCTGCTGACGGTCATTATGCTCCACTCGCGCGCCAGACCAGGTGGCGTTCATGCCGAATGCGCCAAGGCGGGTCGCCCATACGCCGCCGATCAGCCAGGCCTGATAATCATGCGCCAACCGCGATCCGAGGTTAAGAGTGAGATTATTATTTACCCCGTGCTGCAGCGTCCCCTCAAGGAAGCGGTTGTCGATGCGGTAGTACTGGCGGACCTTGCCAACAGCAAAAGAGTAGTGCCAGTTGCCTGGTCGCACCGAGTCGGGAACCGCAGAATAGGGCACGGTAAAGCGCGATACTTTTCCGTTAGCCTCAATCACTTCAACCTGCAAATCACCCTGATAGCGGGTGTTGTAAAGATCGTCAATAGCGAACGGTCCGGGCGGAACATGGGTTTCATAGATAACTTTGCCCAGCTGTTTGACGACCACCCGCGCGCTGCTTGCCGCCACGCCGCGTACCTCTGGCGCATAGCCGCGTTTGCCCTGCGGCCACATGCGCTCATCCGTGGCGAGTTTCATACCATTAAACGACAGGCTGCCGAATAAACTGGAGTCAGTGTAGTTATCACCAAACGTCAGGATGCTGTCGATTGCGGCGAGTGGTCGCTGCACCCAACTGCGTACGCGATTGTAATGCCAGTCGCTACCGCTCAGGTTGCTGTCGGCATAGCGCAGGTTACCCTGATGGCGGAGCTGCCACAGTCCAATGTTGCTGCCAGCGTTGATCCCGCTCCACAAATACTGGTAGCGGAAGTGCTGGCGGGTGTTGTCCGTGTGGGTCCAGTTGGTGTTATGGCGTAAAAACAGAGCCAGCGCGCCGCTGTCCCACTGCGAAGGCGGAAGATAGCCGCGCGGCCTGTGTATCAGCTCGCTCATCGGCAGCGTAAGCCGGAGCTGTAGCATCGCGTTATCAAATTGCCATTCGCCCTGGGATACCCATTCCCTGAGCGGACGACAGCTATTTTGAGGCGCTTTGTCCGGGAGCGATTTTACCCGAGCGGCCTGCATCAGCGATAACGGAAGGCAGGGCTCCGTGCGTTGTTCGCCATTAGCTGGAGTAAAGCGGATCTTTACGCCGGATTTTAGCAGCGAGCCATTGACCATAACGTCAACCAGATACTCTCCGGCGGGCGTACCGGGTCCGTTAACGCTCGCCATACCTTGCCCGTAAGCCGTCCCCTGCAGCAGAGAAGGATCAAAATAGTATTCTTCGCCAAAAGCCTGACCGGAGCAGGCTACGGCTAAGAAAACGAAGATGTTTTTGCGACAGAATTTAACCTTCGGCGACATGATAACGCTCGCTTATCCTTGCACCCTGGTCGTTAACCAACGTCACGGTGACGGTACCGTTAAGCGAGTTGGCGCTGAATGTTCCAGGTATCCAGAAAGTACGGCTGGAGAAAGGTGGAACCATTTCGACATTAAGCTGACGTGATACGCCGCTTGCCGTCACGCTCAGGTTGCTGAGGGATGCATACCAGGGCTGCGGGTTGCTGATAACAATACCGGCACCTTTTCGGGCATTACGCACTACGGTAACGTGCAGCTTTTTAGCCAGATTGCCCGGTGAACCAATCCCTTCCGGCCTGTAAAAAAGTTTGATCCGCGTCCGTAACATTACCAGCACTTTATTCTGCTGACGGCCGCCGATATTGGCCGGCGGTACCTGCAATGCATTGAACCAGAAGACAGATTCACGATCGGGCGGCAGCGCTTTACGCTGGCTATACACCACGCGCACCACCTGGCCTGCTTTTGGCTGGATACGAAATACCGGCGGCGTCGAGATAAAAGGAATGCCACTCGCGTTCTCTGGCCCAATACGCATATCGCCATCGTCAAACCAGGTTTGTACGACATAGGGAAAGTCATCGTTATTTTTTAGCTGTACATCGACAGAGGGTACGGTCGACGGGTAGATAATCCGACTGCCTACAATGGTGACGCTGGCCCATGCCGCGGCAGCGGGAAGAAACAGGAGTAGCAGCGCCATCAGATAGCGCAGCCCTGAACGGGTAGCATCCTTTTTCATTGCAACAACTCCATTGCTATCAAAAGGGTCCGACGACAAGCACCGGACCAGGAAGCGTTTTTACAGGTAGGAAACGGCGTACTGGAGAGTGGCTTCGACCGTACCAGCCGATGCCGCGCCGTTGGCGTAATACTGCGCGGTATAAGTGGCGCTGGCTTCCGTCTCTCCCGGCTTCAGCTGCAGATCGCCTTCACCTTTGAAACCGTTGGTCAGATTGATAACTTTCTCAGCCGTATCGAGAATCTGGACTTCTACGTTGGCGGCGTCCCCGGTATTTCCAAGATTACCGTTGCTGGTCACCTGGTTACCGACAAAAACGGTAGAGATTTTGGTCGGTTTATCGGCATTACCCGTACAGCCGGTGAGACCAATATCGAATGTCACCTGACCCGCGGTATCTCCGCCTTTCGCCAGTTCTTTGGCACTCACCGTCGGCAGAATAACTACCGGTTTTGCCTGATTACCGTTAATGGCTACAGAACAGGTTTCATCGGAAACTTCACCACGAAAGGTAATGGTATTATTGGACATCGCAAATGTACTGGTAGAAATAAAAAATGAGGCTGTAAGCAAAGCCAGTGTCGTTTTCTTGAACATGGTCGTTTATTCCTTTATTGCTGTTTGTTTTCAACTAACGCTACTCGCTCTGCTAATAAAGCAGATAAAGCAAACGTCCTTTGGTTGAGGCCAAACAAAATAGCTTGTCGCCGGGCAAGTTTTATTGTGCGCCCCTCTGAAACAGGGCGTATAGCAACTGGCGTTATAGCCCCGCGGCGCTATCATGTTTAAGGCCAATCTTAGAAATAATTTTCGGAAAAGAGCTTCCTGACGTGCTGAATAACCCTTAAATTTTCCTTACTTACCTGGCATGCGGAAATTCATAAATTCAAATACCGGTAAGAAAAATTCACAAAAACCAAATAACCACATGATTTAAAAGGAAGTAAACTAAATAAAAAACATTTTTAGCATCAGTATGAATGTCGTCACAGAAGACTACTGATGCAAAGAGGGATGAAATCCTCCTGCCCCATGTTAATATAGCAAGCGACAGCAAAACGTATTAAAGATCGGGTTTACCATGGATGAGAAATCGTTACTAATAGCTAAAAAGGTGATATTTGACAGCGCTAAAATGACATTAACCAACGGTGATAAAATCATTAAAATTTCAGAATCGGAGACAAATTTACTCCTTGCCTTCTATCGCGGAATATATAAAAAGGAAGATATTATTAATTTTGTCTGGAAGAACCGTGCGGGTTGTGTTTCCGAATCGAGTTATTACAAGCTGATTAACCAGATGCGGAATAACTTTGTTCTTGTTGGCCTGAATGCGGCCGATATTGTTACGCGACCACGAATTGGCGTCTCGTTATCATTGGCGTTAGAACCCATCAAAAAAGAACCTACGCCACGATGCGAAAACGTCAGGGATGCCGGGTGCGAAAAAGATAGCCAACGGGCTCTCACGCCGGACGTTAAAAAGATTTCAGCCAAAATACACCCTCTCGTCCTGACCATTACACTGTTGTTGTTAACGGGTGTTGCGATGCTATTTCAGCATGCGCCAGCGCAAAATAAACACAACAGTAGCTTCAGGATGCTCGGTAATGAGGATGACTATATCTTCTTTAAGATGGCTACCGATAAAGTGACATTTAAGGAGGTGTTTTCGGCTTATCACACCCTGACGCTGCCGCTATCTCGCCAGAACGGACATTATCTTTATTATCTCCGCGAACCGAATATGAATCTTTTTTTGCAGTGTCTGAACCCTGTTGAAACGGCGGTACCTAAATGCATTACCATCAAAGAACGCTACTAGTCATCCTGTGCGGTCTGCTCTGCGGATGTATCATGCTGGCAACGCTGGTATATCAAGGAGCCAGGCGCGATGCAGACGAAATACATAATCTTATTTGCACTGCCAAATCAACTATTTATATAAAGCCGAGAGAGCTCATACTGAACGGAACTTTGGTGCTGGATCTTAAGTCGAACCGCATTGCTATTCATTATTCCGTGCAGGATCAACGGCGAGAGCAGCGGTTATTCTTTCAGGATGTTGCAATCACCCCGCTTAACCGCACCGGCATGAAAACCTACACCTTTCGGGTTAAAGCCGTGCACAAATTTAATTCTGATACGACGGGTGAGATGTTTTCCTGGCTGCGTCTCCTGCAGCCGGCAACCGAGAATGAGCTGACGATAAATAAAATCGGTCCGAGGGCCTATCTTTTTTCACTGAACCGGCAGATCTATAATTTCTGCACCACCAGCGGCAGCGCTAAAGCATAATGAGTATTGCGACCATCGAGACAGCCGCGCATCCCTTCGTGAATGAGAGACAAAGCCAGTGAAACTAAAGCTATCTTTTGTGATTTGTTCAGTGCTTGTGCCGCTGGTCGTGATGATTATATTAGCGCTGCTGGTCAGCGTACTACAGTTTAAACAGGACGTGGCCCTGAGCGCGAATACCTTATTACGTTTCAGTAACGATGTATCAACCGCCTCATGGCGGGTCACCGCAAAAACCGTAAAAATAGCGGACAGACCCTGCGCTGAAATGCTGTCGGAGCTTAACCGAACCCGCGCCTTTACCCCTTATATCCGCGATATCGGTCTGCTGGAAAACGGCAACCTGCTCTGTTCCTTTGTTACCAGGGAGCAGGCGCACCCTTTTCCTTTGCCGCCGGGTAAAACGCTCCCGACGCCGTTACCTGCCAGATGGGTCCGTTCATTTGACTTGATGGCCGGAGGACCAGGCAGACCTGCGGTGGTTTACACGGAGCAGGTGACGGCACAAAAATCAGCGTTTGTCATCGTCGATTCTCGCTATATTCAGGAACTGATGGATGTCCTCGCAGAGGAAAGAGCCGCCGTATTCAGCCTGCGGTTTGGCGAGGGCGATAGGATTATCAGCCAACCAGCGCAGCGTGACAGAATAGTGATGACCCAACATTTCGTCACCGCCGACGGTAAGATTTCGCTTACCGTCGGCGCGCCTCTCGCGACATTGATGGCTCTGTGGATGAAATCTCTGCTTATCTTTATCCCTCTCTCGCTTTGCTTCTCATTTATGACCCTTTTTCTTTACCGGCATTGGGCCCAGAAACGGCTATCCATGGCCCGAGAAATCACCCGCGGTATGAAAAACGGGCAGTTCACGGTGCATTATCAACCTGTATTTAACGTCAGCCGCGCTCATTGCGGCGGCGTGGAGGCATTAATGCGCTGGCCCCTTCCGGATGGGAGTTTTATTACTCCCGACATTTTCATCACCGCGGCAGAAAACGAAGGGATGATCGTTCCGCTTTCGCGTCACTTATTTAAGCTCATCGCCCAGGATGTCGAACGGTGGCAGGTTGCCGGGGATTTTTATATCAGCGTAAATATTTCACCTGAACATCTGGTGCATGAGAGTTTTATTGCCGATGTTGAATCGCTACTGGCAAGCTTAGGGAAACTGCGCCTCATGCTGGAGCTCACCGAACGCAGCCTCATTGTTCAACCGGCTTTAGTGTCAGATAAGCTCATGCAGCTGCGTGAGAAAGGCGTACTGATAGCGATTGACGATTTTGGTACCGGCTACTGCTCGCTTTCTTACCTTCAGCAGCTTCCGGCTGATTATCTGAAAATCGATCGTACTTTTGTCGATACGATTGATACCAGCGGCAGCGACGTGCCCATTCTGGATACCATTATTATGCTTAGTCAAAGGCTGGGACTTAATATCGTTGCGGAAGGCGTCAGTTCAGAGCATCAGCTACGCTATATCCTCGATCATAACGTAGGTTTTATACAGGGCTATCTTTACGCAAAGCCGATGAATTCAGATGATTTTACGGTCTGGCTTGATACACGGGGCAATGAGCAAAATGAAAGGATTAAAAGTAAAAACCTTTCAATAGATCGGTAGGCACTGAGGTAACATAATGGTTAAACCAGAACGACTCATTCTTAGCAGAAGGCCCTATGAGTAAGAATAAGTACCTAATTGATAAGAAAGTCATTCTTGATTGCGAGCGGATGACCTTATCACGCGATCGCGAAAGCTTAAAAATTTCTGAATCTGAATGCAATTTGCTCCTTGCTTTTCATCAGGGACTCTTTAAAAAAGATGATTTAATCGCCTGGGTGTGGGGACGAAAAGGTGTGGTGGTTTCCAGTGCCAGCTATTACAAATTAATCAATCAATTACGCGGTTCGTTTGAAAAAATCGGCCTTTCCAGTTCTGCGGTATTAACGCGCCCTAAGGTTGGTGTGACGCTCTCGGTAACTATCGAACCACTGCCAGATGAATCAACACCCGCAACGCAAAATAGAGCCAGCGACACCGTTGCGCCAGTTGCAGAATCGTTGCCTGAACCAACGCAGTCTTCGCAGGCAGTTTCAAACCGAAAAGAGTGGCTATTTTTAATCTGCGCAACGCTGTTCCTGCTGATGGTCATTTATCTCTACAGCAAACGCCATCCAGACTACTTTTCTGAGCTGGGAACCTATAACGGATATACCTTTTATGGTGTCACTGAAGATAATCGGTCTCTCGAGGATGCGGTGGGGGCTTTTTCCGAACTGAGTCAGCAAGTCTATAAGCAAAACGGCAATTTCATTTATTATATTCGCGTTCCTGACACCAATATTTTTGTTCAGTGTCTGAATCAACTGAATGTTTCGGAGCCCAAATGCATCACTATCAAAGAACGGTATTAAGAGGCATTACGCTACTTATTCTGGCAGCATCTTTTGTGCTGCTGATTTTACAGGCACGCCAGCAGCGCTATCCTCTGTCAGATGCAGATTCATTTCTATGCACCACTAAAACGGTAACTTCAGTCCTGCCTGGCAATTTTCTCGCTAATGGCAATATCGTCCTCGATTTCAAAAACAAACGCATTACATTGCAGTATGACATCACCACTAAAGAGCAAATCAAAAAAGTGTTGTATCGCGATGTGTATATGAAGAATCTGCAAATGCCTGGCCCCGGCATTTATACATTTGATGTCGATTCGGTAAAAGTTTTTTCTACCGACACCGCCGGTGATTTTTTAGCACATTTTCGCGTATTGCACCCCGATGCCGCCAATGAAATTCGCATCACCAGGGTCGGTAACAGCACTTATTTGTACTCAATCAATCGGCAGATATATAACGTATGTACCGCGCAATAAACCAACGCCGCCGTGAAATAATTGACATAAAATCAGTAATATCAATGAGTTATAAAATCTTACTTTTTCTGAAAACGTCGGTAAAATTCATGTAAGACTAATTTCATAACTTTTACTCGCTTTTTCTGGTTATATGGCTGCCGCAATCATCCTTCTACGGTTATTGCTTATACATAAGCATTGTTCTTTTCACCAACAAGGAGCTTTACATGCAGCGTGCTTTTTCACCATGGATTATGGCAGCACTATTATTTTCGCCCTCATTAGCGTTGGCGATGGAAAACCATACCCTCTCCCTTGGCTATGCACAAACGCATCTTAGCGCGTTAAAGAAATCTGCAAGTAAGGATCTTCGCGGGCTCAATCTAAAATATCGCTATGAGTTCAATTCTGACTGGGGTGTATTGACCTCTCTCACGGCAACTCGTCATGAAGTACAACATTACCGTTGGGACGCAGGAAAACTACATAAAGATGGCGATAATACCACTAGCTATAGTTCGTTAATGGTAGGACCGACCTACCGGATTAATGACTATGTTAGTTTATATGGTAATGTAGGTATGGCTGGTATGAAGGTCAAAAACCGTGACAATCAATCTTCCTCAGAAGATGCTTTTGCCTATGGTGCAGGTCTTATTTTTAATCCATTCACTAACCTTTCCCTGGATGTGTCATGGGAAACAGCTAAATTACTTTACGTTGATACAAACACATTTGGCGTGAGCGTAGGTTATCGTTTTTAATAAATAAAGACGCCTCTGTTTATGGCAAGGAATTCATCATCTCTGACAAAAAAAAGAATATCATCAATACGGTAAGAGACGTTATAGCCCTTTTAAGTATTTATATAAAATTATTCTTATAAGCTATACACCCCTTAAATCCTCCGGGTAGAACATTTTATTGCCAGCACGATGCGCCTCAACATCCGACTGGCTTCGCACCCTATTTGATTATTTTAGCGATTTTGATTAAGGATTTTACATGAACAAAAAATTAGTCTTTCTCTCCGCTCTTATGCTCACAGCTTGCAGCGCTAATTCCCTCCAGCACGGTGCTGAAGGCGTGCGTGTAACGCATAATGAACCGGACACTTCGTGCACCTATTTAGGCGATGTCACCGGTAGCCAGGGGAATTTTTTCACGGGAGGCTGGACGTCAAACAGCAATCTGGAGACGGGTGCCCGTAACGATCTAAAAAATAAAGCGTGGAAAATGGGGGGGAACGTAGTGGTACTGTTAACCCAAAGGGCTGGCCAAACCGGAAGCGCCTATCATGGCACAGGCTCAAGCCAGCAAACCAATGTGACATTGAGCGGAACCGTTTACCGCTGCCCACGATAAAATACGCCATTCTGGCTCATCATCCGGCGGCCCTGCCAAAGATATCCCTAACGCAGTTGAGATGCTCATCGACCCGTGAGCATCTCAACTGCGATTCTCGCATTGAAGAACGCATCTTAATCCAGCCTGGCTGAAGAATACGCCTAACCCCATAGCAGAAAAGGGATTTTCTCTTATAATTGCACTCCTGCCAAACTACAGATTCTGCGCTTCATATTGTTTTATGTACGGGTTACCCATCCCTCGGGCCTGACGGGACAATAAGGCAGATGGCAGAAATAGCCCATCTCGTGATTGATTCCACAGGATGGAAGGTCTCCGGTGAAGGTGAGTGTAAAGTCAAAAAACACGGCAAAGAATACCGTCGCATCTGACGAAAGTTGCACATTGCTGTAGATGCAAAAACACATGAAATTATCTGCACCGAACGTCACTGAACAACATCACGGACGCAGCAGCCTTCTCTGGGCTTAATCTGGCAGACACACCGAAAAATCAGATCAGCCGCAGCGGACGGCGCTGATTATACGCGGTTATATCGTGATGAACTGCGCCGAAAGAAAATCAGCACCCTATACCTTCCCGAAAGGGAGCGGGTTACTGGCCGGGGGAGTATGCAGACCGGAACCATACGGTTGCAAATCAGCGGCTAAGCGGGAGCAATGCCCGTTGAAAATACGCAACAGATTTTAACCGCCATTCGATAGCGGAATCGGTGATGTAGAGAGTAAAACAACTGTTCGGTGGTGCGCTGAAGTCAGGTTGCAGAGGCTCTGGCCATAGTACGTGCGCTGAACAAAATGACGAAGGCAGGAATGCCAGAAAGTGGGCGTATTGCCTGACAACATCCTCGTTTACGGGGATGCTTACCCACAATCTGTTTTTCAACAAAGCCTGACTAAATATACCGTGTTGCGTATCTCCGTCAGGCCATCACTGGCTGTAGCAAAAAAATCGAAGATTTGGTTACAGAGAATTCATTTGAATACGATTCGATTACGTCAAGTTTAAGTCCAAAGCAGTCCAGAAGTGACAGCAGTTTCTCAACTTGACCAAAAACGCGGACATAAAGTGGGGCTATTTGCTTCCCGTTAGCATCAAATCCTTCCTCGACAGCTGTTCTTTCCAGGCAAAACGAATCCATATTCTGGAATTTGCTGATACCAGCCGCCATCTTCTTCTCATCAACAAGGTCATACTGCCAACCGCCGGCTTTTGCCATTTCGATAGCATAGGTCAATCGAAGTAGATCCGGCATATTGTGAAGATCGCCGCTGCTCATAAGCCATAAATAATGCAGTTTCTGATTCAGACGCGCCCGAACGCCAAGTCGACGCCCCTGAGCAAGTAGCCAGTCTATATGCCCAGTTAAATTTCTGGGGAATCTCTTCTGTTTTCTGGCATCGGCCAACCAGCGGATCAGAAATAGGTTTTCCTGCGCCTCGGTAACAACAAGCCGATCGTGCCGCTGAAGGCCGAGAGCCACCAAAGCGCACCAGGCTAAATGTCCAATATTGACGAAAGAAGAATCTTTGTTCATGCGCAAAAGAACCAACGACATTAATGCTTAAAAGGAAACGTCCCTTCAAGGGACGTTTTCTGCCGATTACTCAAGGTCAGCGTGTCTCTTAAACATCGTTTCGCTGGTTTCGCCGAGCTGGGCCATCAGCTCAAGCACGATTGCGTCATAGGCGATAAAGCAGAGCTGCTCAAAAGCCGATCCCATAGGCTGTGAAAAAGCACCGTCTTCACGCAGGTTGTCTTCTTTCACGGTTCCAGGCAACACAAGAGTGCTTTTGGCCAGTTTGCCGATTGTGGACTCCGCTTTCATTGTGACAAGCGCCACATCCACGCCACAGGCTACGGCCTTCTGCGCCAGGCTCACCAGACTGCCGGTCTCACCGCTGCCGGAACCAATAATGACCAGATCGCCCGGCTTCGTATGAGGAGAAGAAATTTCGCCGACAACGCTTACTGAAAAACCGAGGTGGAGCAGACGGTTTGCAAAGCCGCGGATGGCGATGCCGCTACGGCCCGCGCCCTGCAGAAAGATATGTTTAGCATTCTTAATCTGTGCGACGAATTGCGCAGCCTGGGCATCATCAATCTTCATCGCATTTTGCTGCAATTCGCTCAGGATATTTAAAGTGTTTTGTTGAACGCTCATGTGATTCTCTCCCTTTTAAGCGATGGTACGACCACCATCCATCAGAATGGTTTGCCCCTGGATGTACGAGTTGTCTTTATCAGCCAAAAAGATTGCCAGGTTTGCCACATCGTCAATAGTACCAAGACGGCGCACCGGAATTTTTTCCAGAACAGCATCAAGATCGGCCTGAGTTGGGTAATTGACACGCATCATTTCACCGGTATCAATCAGACGTGGAGCGATAGCATTAACGTTGACCCCCTTCGGCCCTAATTCTTTTGCCAGGCCGCGAATCAATCCCTCACCGCCAGCTTTACTGGCCGGGTAACTCACACCGCCGCCGGTGCCGGAAAGCGCAGAGCCGGATGAAATATAAACGATAGATCCATGATTAGTGGTGAAGTCGTCGTAGAACGCCTTGACGGTATTGAACAGTCCGGTAAGGTTAATGGCGATTGTTTTATTCCACTCTTCAAAAGTGATGTTATTGACCTTATTAGCAAACGCCACGCCTGCGTTTAATACCAGAATATCAATGCGTCCAAAGGTTTGAAAAACCTGCTCGCGAACGTTTTCCAGAGCTTTCGGATCGGATACATCGGTTTTAACGAATAAGGATTTAACATTAGCGAAAGTTAACTCTTCGGCCGTCTTTTTACCATTTTCTTCGTTGTAATCGACAATAACAGTATGAGCCCCACGGTCAGCGAATTGCTTAGCAATACCTTTACCGATGCCATGTGCCCCACCGGTTACTAGCGCGACTTTACCTTCAAAATTACTCATTTCACTATACTCCTCAAAATCTCATGACAAAGGGGAGGACAACTCCCCTTTCAGGTAATTGGTAATTTAATTAATGCTAATAATAGCTTGTAGGGTTACTGGGTTTATTTGGTAGCAAACTGTTATTGGATCGCTGCCCTTAATGCCTGATAGCTTTCTTTCGGAGAACCGTTAAATAGCGCACCACCAACGACAATTAAATCAGCACCCGCATCCTTTACCTTTTTCGCTATTTCAACGTTGACGCCGCCATCGACCTCGATCTGAATATTACGACCGGCAACCATTTTTTTAGTATTCCTGATTTTCTCCAGACTTTTTTCAATAAAAGTCTGGCCTGGCTGACCTGGATTGATGGTCATAATTAAAATGTAATCAATATCATCCAGAAGATACTCAATTACGTTTTCTGGCGTCCCCGGATTAAGCACTACGCCAGCTTTGCGCCCGGCTTTCTTGATCTTCTGGATAATATAATGCACGTGCGGCGTTGATTCATAATGAACCGAGATCATTTCCGCACCGGTTTTAATAACATCATCAATATGTCTTTCCGGGTTTGCCAGCATCATATGCACGTCAAATGTCATTGAGCTGGCTTTTTTCATTGCCGCGATTTGGTTCGGACCGAATGCGATATTACTTACATAAGTACCATCCATTAAATCAACATGCAGAATTTCTGTTTTTTCTGTTTCCAGAAACTGAATCTCTTCCTGCAAACGTAATATGTTTGCACCAAATACTGATGGTAAAATTTGTGCCATTTTAGTCAACTCCGTAAATTAATGAGTAACTGTGCTCAACCAGTAGGTCAGAAGTTCCCATGGGCCGGTTAATACGAAGTCCGTGCCCTGGCCATTCAGGCCGACGCCAGCACCGTTGAGGAACTGAGTTGCACCGGGCGCGACATATCCCCCCAGGTACATAACCACCACACAGAACAGTAAGGTTGAGATAATCGATCGAATAACGTTGCCGTTACTGACCATAACCGTCATGGTCGTCATGTAGATGATTGACATCAGCACGCCGATTGGGAATATCTGAATACCCGGTAAAACCAGCGCGCAAAGCATCGTCAGAGGGATAGTAATAACGGTGACAGTCACCGTTGCTGGATCGCCAAGCGCCAGGGCGCAGTCCATCCCGATATTCAGTTCAGCATCTTTACCCATCTGCTTTTGCATGATTTCTTTAGCACTCTTACCTATCGGGTTAAGCCCTTCCATAAGGACCCCAACCACTTTTGGCAACAGCACCATGACGCCTGCCACGCCCATCGCCATTGGCACGATGGTTGTAATGGGTTGTTTGGTTAACAATCCCAGGAGACAACCGACGATCACGCCGATGATGGCGGGTTCACCGAATACACCCAGTCGCTTCTGAACGCTCTCTAAATCCACATCCAGCTTGTTTAAACCCGGAATGAAATCGATAATTTTGTTAACCACCCATGCAAATGGAAGTGTCCATCCGATGTGGATCATTGTGGTACAGGTCGTTCCCTCCAGGCCGTAGTATTTCTGCCATCTTGGCGCAATAAGATCGCCAATAAACAGTGCGGCTACGCTCAGAGCCACGGCAACACCCAACCCGAGGAAAAAGCTGTCAAAGACGAAGTACGCAAGAGCACCAGGAACCAGGAAATGCATATAGTTCCAGATGTCAACGTTCAGCGTTTTGGTCAGTTTCAGGCGAACCAGGATCAGGTTCAGAATGATACCAATTGGGATAACCATTGCCGCAAACGGTGCAACCCACGCAGCTGCGCCAACGGCAGGCCATCCAATATCAGCCACGGTGAACCCGCTGCCAATTTTTGAGTAATACGCAATTGCTGGCTGCAGGGCTGTGTTTAGCAGCCCAACAACCAGTCCCAGGCCGATGAAACCGATACCTACGGTGATGCCAGATTTAATGGCAGCACCAACTTTCATTCGAAAAACCAGACCTAAAAGGAAAATAACAAGCGGCAATATTGCTGTAGCGCCCATGCTTGTAATAGTAAACATGATGTTTTTTAACATTTCCATTTAACCATCCCCCGTCTTTTTTAGACTTTAGCCTTTGGAAATTTCGCTTAACAGTTCACCTAATTTTTTACGCAGCGCGGCTTCGTTAATACCGGTAATAAAACCTGCGACGCTCATGTGCGGCTTACCAATATCACCTTTATAATTATTCGTTGTCAGAACCACATCAGCACTTTGCATTTCGGAGGCCAGTTCGGACATACTACATTTATTAATTTTTACGTTGGCAATGCCGTATTCAGCACAAACCGATTTAACTTCATCAGCGGCAAGTGTGGAGGTTGCTACACCGCTTCCGCAGGCTACGAGGATAGTAATCATGGTAAAATCTCCGGGTAATTGTTATTTAATTATCGTGTTAATAAACAATGCTCTTGCTTCTTCAGCAGGAAGTTCCAGCATCTGGTGGTAAAAATCAGCTAGCTGAAGATGGTTAAACAACGCCTTCAACAACTGCAATTGATCTGCTGGTTGAGTAACAACCAGGTTAACAACCAGGCGAACCCACAATTTCTCGTCACCATCTGCCTGATTAACTTCAATTTCCTGTGGCAAACGGATGATGTAAATCGCCGGGCTGACGGCATGCTGGCTATCGCAATGTGGGATAGCGACAGCATAGCCATCAAGTAAAATTCCGGTTGGGTAGTCGGCTTCACGTTCACGCAGCGCCTGGAGGTAAGTGTCTCTTACTATCCCATCAGCCAGATGTTTCTGGTGAATATGCTCCAGCACTTCATCATAATTTTTGTATGCCGCACCATCCGCGACATTGATAGAAATTGTGCCCACTGGCTTCTCCTCATTCCGTTAGATGCTCATGTGAGCATCTATGTAATCACATGAGCAGTTATAGCACATCAGTGATTTGCTGAAATGGGAAGCTTGCAAAAGTTATATCTTGATCACACAAAATCACATAAGCGCATTACGAAAAATACTCATATGAGCAAAACTGACGATTAAGTAATGCGCCACGAATGATTAACTTATTGATTTTTAATAAATTGAATTAAATTGGCTTATTCTGGGGACTTTTACAATGGCAATACTTCAAACGCTCTTATGAGCGGAGTGTTTTGATTGCAATTGTTTCTACAGGACAACGGCACATGAGAAGTACCGTTATTGAAATTATTGATTTTAAAATCAACAAGTTACCACTGTTGTATATTTCGAAACTTCGGCAATACCGTCTTTATCCGCAATATCATTAGTGATCAGCGCGGTAATCTCAGACCAGTCGCAGATCTTAAATAAGCTGCTTCGCTGGAACTTAGTGTAATCGCCCAGGATATATTTCTTCTCGGAATGGGCAATGATCGTTCGATCCAGAAAGGCATCCGAGGAGGACGGCGTGGAGGGACCTGTCATATTGTTGAAGCCATCGGTACCGATAAAGCAGAGATCAACGTTAATATCATTAATCATTGACACAGCCCACCCGCCAAAGACAGAAGAGCTTTTCTTCCTCAGTTCTCCGCCGAACAAAAAGACCTGGTTATCAGATTCGATCAGCACACTGGCCACCGGCAAAGAATCGGTAAAAATTTTAAAGCCAGATTTCATGCACAACAGATTAGCCAGTTCATAGTTAGAACTCCCAGTGCCAATGATCATTGAGCTGTTGGGGGGGATAAAGTCCAGCGCTTTTCTGGCGATAGCTTGTTTGAAGGTACTATTTTCTTTTTCCCTGACCTGGAAAGGATGTTCGACAGCCCCCTGCTTTAAGGTTGCCCCTCCATGGCTTTTAACCAACAGTCCTTTTTTTTCCAGATGAGTGAGATCTTTGCGGATAGTTTCATAAGTGACCTCGTACTTTTTCGCAAGGTCACTAACGTAAACGGTACCAGCCGAGATAATCTCTTCCAGGATCAATTTTCTCCTCTCTTCAACCAGGTACATCCTTCCCCCTATCAACATTCTTCATATTGCAATGAAGCGAATCATAGCACAGAAGATGCAAACTAAAACAAACCCAAAGAGAAGTCAGAAGAGTACGTCCCTGGTAACGCTCAACTATAAGAACAAAGGCCAAATAGTAATAATTCATTAATAATCAATATATTAAATACATATAATACAGATTATCCACTTCAGTTTACTAATACTCTCTCCTCTTTCCATCATTAAAAAATTGGCATGAATTAGCTTTTATTTGTTTTTGTTGGTTTTTAATATCTTTAAAATCAACGACATACTAATTTTGTGACATTGATCTCAGTTGAAAACCAACATTTACCAACCCCATACTTGGCTTAAGTTCTTTATGACAGGTTGGATAAGATGAAAACGAAAATTGCAATCGCATGTGATGATGTGGGATTTGATCGTAAGGAGGAGATTAAAAAGTACCTTGAAGAAGAGAAAAATGCCGAGGTCGTGTACGATCCCGTTAAACGAAAAGAAGATGGTTTCAACAACTTCGCTCGTCTTGCGGATGAAATGGCAGGTGTTATTCAGCGGGACGAATGCCGCCTCGGTATCTACATTTGCGGAACCGGTATTGGCTTTACTTGCCAGATAAATAAGCACTGGGGGATTCGTGCTGTCGCCGTCACTAATCCTTACTCGGCCAAGCGAGCAAGACTCAGTAACAATGCGCAGGTGATTGGACTTGGCTGCAGAGTTAATGATCTTGAATACACAAAAATGATCGTTGATGCCTGGTATGACAACGCGTTCGACTTTGCCACTGCAAGGGAAAATTCCAAAAAGAATCTACTGGAAGCAGAACGCAGTGACAACGCATTGCTGACGAAACCTGAAGATGTTCGATGGAATATGGGTTTCAGACCAGATGATGAGAAATCTGAGGGCTAATAAATGGAACTGATCACACAGTTTATCAATGACCTGGGTAACTTTATTTTTATACCGGTCATCTTCCTTATACTGATGAAACTTTTGGGGCGTCCCCTGTCGGAGTGTATTTCATCAGCCATTAAAGTCGGCATTGGTTTTATCGCATTAACCATGACCATCAAGCTGATGCTTGAAAAAATGCAGCCAGCGGTGACGGGGCTTGCTGAGGCCACCGGCTCCTCGCTGAGCGCCATTGATGTTGGCGGCGCAGCCACAGCCGTAATGGGTTTTGGCTCAAGTATGGGGGCAATTATTATCCCTCTGTGCGTCGCGGTGAATATTGCCATGCTGGTGGCGCGTCTCACGGACTGCGTAAACGTTGACGTGTTTAACCTTCATCAGAATGCCTCTATGGGGGCAATTGTTGGCGCTTACTCCGGCAGCTTCCTCTACGGTGTTCTTACTGCTGCATTGTTCCATGTCTGGGCACTTATTGCGGCTGACCTGGGTGCCAAAAACAACGAAAAATTCTTCAACCTGCCAAAAGGCGTTGCCATCTCCCACCCGGTTGCAAACACCTATTTGCTGTTCGCTTATCCGTTTAACTGGATTTACGATCGCATCCCTGGGTTCCGTAATCTGAACGTTACGGCGGAAAGTATTCAGAAACGATTTGGTATCCTTGGCGATCCGACCATGGTTGGTTTCATTATTGGTATTCTTCTTGGCTTCTGTGGTTATGGTTGGGAATCGCCGTATCACACCATTATTGCCAGCCTGCAACTGGGTATGTACCTTGCCGCCGTGATGCTCCTGCTGCCGCGCATGACCTCCATCATGATGGAAGGTCTGGTTCCGCTGTCCAACGTAGCACGTAAGAAGCTGGTTAAACGTTTCCCGGACCGTGAGATCACTGTCGGGATGGATACCGCGCTGATTGTTGGTCATCCTTCAGTTATCGCGCCTGCACTGCTGCTGATCCCGGTCATTGTTATCCTCGCCGTTGTCCTTCCCGGCAACCGAGTGATGCCGCTGGGGGACCTCTCGCAGTTCGTATTCTTTATTGCGTGCATGGTGCCGGTTTTTAATGGCAACATTATTCGTACCTGGGTGACTTCCATCATCCTGTTTGGCGGCGGCTTATACATCGCATCCTGGATGGCTCCAGCAACAAATGAAGTGTTCCAGAAATTCGGTACTAATCCTGATGCCAGCGTAATGTACTCATCGCTAAACCCTTCAGCTAACCCGTTCACCGGTCTCTTTGCTGGACTCAGCCATGTTGGCATCGCAGGTTATGCTCTCGCCGCTGTGTTGCTACTGTCCGTAGGCTATTTACTCAAACAGAAAGCGCGCCGTCAGTTAAAAACTGAGGCAGAAAAAACGGCTTAAAACTTCATAAGGTAATTGAAAATGAAAAAGATTTTAGTTGTATGTGGGAACGGTATTGCCTCCTCTTCCATTATGGTTTCTGTCCTACAGGACTACCTGAAAGAACAGAATATCGAAGCGCAGGTCGATAAATCCTCTTTAATGGCCTGCACCACGGACACGTTTAACAGCTATGACCTGATTGTTTCTTCAACCAAGCTGGATAACCCAGGGATCACCACTCGTGTGATTGTGGGTGCAGGCCTGTTAACGGGCCTGGGCGAAGATGAAATTTTTGATGCTGTTAAAGAAGAAATGCTTAAGTAGGTGAATAATGAAACTTGAGATTCTGGTAAATGACGTCGAGGGTACGATCGCTGACTGGCATGCAGCAATTGAGTTTGCCGGCCAGAAGCTGTTGGAAAAAGGCTATATCACTCCCGAATATATTCAGGCCTGCCTGGAGCGTGAGAAGACTTATCCAACTGGTTTATTGATGGCGAACGGTCAGGGCATTGCCATCCCGCATGCAGACTATACGCTGGTAAAAACCAACAGCATAAGCATCGTGCGTTTTGATAAAGGAGTCGTGTTTGGTCAGATGGAAGATGCTGACCTCACCGTGGAATGCGGCATTATGTTTAATCTCGCATTCGCCACCAGCGATCAGCATATGTCTGTGCTGCGCCGCCTCTTTACGCTCTTCCAGGATATTTCGTTCATCGAGTCGTGCCGTAACCTTAAAACGCACGAAGTCGGGAAATATGTTGAAGAGATGCTTGTAGCATCCTGATAAACAAAAGGCAGATATCCCCTATCTGCCTTTTTTCAATAAAAGAATGACCATCATGAAAAAGTACGCCCTCGTTTTAAACGAGTTATCTTCGCTTGTGGATAAAATCGATGAGCAAAAATTTAACACACTGGTTGATTCTATTATCACTGCCGGACATGTATTTCTTGCCGGTGCTGGTCGCTCAGGGCAAATGATAAATGCTTTTGCTAACCGACTGATGCACCTTGGTCTGTCCGTCAGCGTGGTAGGAGAAATTAGCTCTCCACATTCTCGCAAAAACGACTTGATGATCGTTGGTTCAGGCTCCGGAGAGACCCAACGCCTGATCAACCAGGTGAAAATAGCAAAGAATAATGGCGTGTATATCGCTCTCATCACTACCGCACCAGATTCAACTTTGGCAACTCTGGCAGATTACATACTCACTATCCCGGCAGGTCACAGCGCCCAACCGATGGGTTCTCTGTTCGAACAGGCTTCCCTACTGACCTATGACACTATTGTGCAGTCATTAATGGCCAATCTTAATGAAACAAGCCAGACGATGAAGGAACGCCACGCCGATATTGAATAATACTGGCGTGGCGTAAAGCGCTAGCGGCTATTAATCCAGCAGTTTGATAGCCGTATCAAAATCAGTGATCAGCACATTCAGAAGGCCTGATTTGAGAGAGGCAACAATGCCTTCATATTTTTCGTCCCCTCCAGCAACCCCAATCAGTTTCTTTGTGGCCCGCAATTGTTCTGTCGTAATGCCGAACCCCAGGCGGTTTAGCGGGCTATCGAGTATTTCCCCTTTACTATTTACCAGGGTTACGCATACATCAGCGGTAATGTCCTGGCTCATTAAAGTCTCACGCCATGCTTCAGGGAATATATCGCACAGACTGGAAGAACCGGTTTTCCAGGCCCCAATGCCCGTAATAACGACATCCATACTTGAGTAAAACTTTTGCGTATCCTGAACAGCCTGATCGTCTGCGAGTTTCTGGGCTAAACTTTCGTCATCCACCCACATAGGGACATACATTGGGTGCGCTCTTCCGTGGGAAATAGCAGCAACTTTGTGAATCAAATCAATGGGCCCCTGACTAAATTCAATGCCTGGATGAACGCCAGAAAGCTGAACCACATCCAGAACAGGTAATGTCGTCAGTTGACTCACCGTACTTGAGAGTACGCGCCCCCAGGCGAGACCAAACTTCATTCCCTCTTTGAGAATTTCACTCAAGTAGGTCGCCGTTATCCCTCCCAGTTTGACGTTTAATTGTTCCTGCGAAGACCAGGATTCAGAAACAGAGAGCACAACGGCATCCTGCAATCCGTATTTTTTACACAAATTTTGCGCTATTTCCTCGTCCAGAGCCTGCTGTTTAGGAAAAGTAAATTTTACATACTCTTGCGCAATGGCTTCATCAATCAGGCGTGCAACTTTGAAGCGAGACAGACCGAGCTCCTCAGCAATTTCTATTTTTGTCTTCATTTCAGAGAAGTAACGCTTAACAACAAGAGAGTAGATAAAACGAGGATCGTAGTTACGTAGCTTCGGATTTTTGTTCTCTTTTGGCATAGCGGTTATCCATATATAACAAGAGGCATCATAAGTCATTCGAGCGACACGCTCAGATGCAATACTCAAAAGAGTACACTTTTACTCGCTCATCAGATACCTGTACAGGAGTGGATTTTGAATTTTGTGATGTAAAGCGCCCCGCCAAAGTACGAATAGGATCACGAAAAAGACTCAGCGCAAACAATGTAACATGGCTGCCCAAAGCGTTTTTATTGCAAGTTTTTGCTCATGCCAGTTCGTGTTGGGAGAGTTCATTTCGTATAAATCAGCCATTGTTTTTGGTCGTCAATTAAACTGGGGGATATTCGCCTCGTGATGCTTAATTCACTCTTTGGCCTGCATCATCAATAACTTTCTCTCCGTCTTTCTGAGCGTAAGCCCCCTTTCTGAGCGTCAGGAAGGAACTCTATAACAGCTGTAGAAGGAGGGTATAGGTTGGTTCCTTGGGGATTATCACAACGACAGGACGGGTAATCAGGATCGGACGGAGGCTCAATATAAACGTCAGCTTCATCAAAATTAAAATTGTCTCATGTTGGCGCAAAGCTAATGAGCGTGAATGTCTGCGTTGTGCTGTGAGTTCACTGGGTTAACCGTTGCGGTAAAACTTAACTGGCAGATTTCGATACTACGCCAGACCCACTAAACAACATGCGGATACCGAGGCCTATCATGACAACTCCTGTAAATCGTTCCTGCCATTTGATAAAGCCTGGGTGTTTACCCAGCCAGTTTCCAAATGTTCCCGATGCCATCGCGACTGAGCCCAGGGAAACAATTCCTGCCAGCTTTTGGATACTGCCCAGAACAAGCAATTGCAGCCAGACAGGACCCGCGGTGGGATCGACAAACTGAGGAAGAAAAGCAAACATGAACAGCAGGGATTTTGGATTAGTCAGGCTGTTCAGAGCGCCTTCCTTTACGGCATTCCAGTCAGAAATTTTTGCCGTTTTTCGCAGCCGCGTATCAGTACCTGAAGTCGCAATCATTTTTATGCCCAGCCACATCAGATAAGCCGCACCAACCCACCTTAGCAGATCCAGCGCAACCGGCCAGGCATGTACAACGGTTACCAGCCCCAGAACAAGAAAAGAAACTTGCACAAATCCTGCTACAAATACATTGCCCACAACCGTAAGCAGCGCGATACGTCTTCCCTGCCCGACTCCTCTGGCGATAGTCAGCATCATGTCTGGCCCCGGAGAAATCTCCAGAAGCGTCAGCGCGAAAAGGAAAGTAATAAACGTTTCGATGGCAGGCATTTTGGTTGAGTCCGGATAAATATTTCTGCTACGTTACCTCAGTCAGCTTCGAGCCGAAAGCGCAATATTCTGCAGCGTCCGCGCATGGCACGCAGCTGAGCGCCTGCCCTTCACAAAATTAATGAACACATCTAATAAGCCCTAGCTAATTACCCCATCTAATCGAATAAATCACTTTGCGTTATGCTTTTCCAACACAACAGCTGAAGGATAACGTCATGCCAACTGTAAAACTGAACAATGGTATTGAAATGCCCCTGCTGGGCTTTGGTGTCTTCCAGATGACGGATGCTGCTGAATGCGAAAGAGCCGTTATTGATGCCATCGATACGGGATACCGCCTGATCGATACCGCCGCGTCTTACCAGAATGAAACCCAGGTCGGGAACGCGCTGAAACAGAGCGGTATCGCCCGTAACGAGCTCTTTGTGACGACCAAACTGTGGCTGCAGGATACGAATTACGAAGGCGCTAAAGCCCAGTTCGAACGCTCCCTGAATCGGCTGCAACTTGATTACGTCGACCTGTATCTGATTCACCAGCCTTATGGCGATGTCCATGGGGCATGGCGTGCTATGGAAGAATTGCAGCAGGCAGGCAAAATTCGCGCCATTGGCGTCAGCAACTTCCATCCTGACCGACTGGCCGATCTTATCGCCTTCAACAACGTTTCCCCGGCGGTAAACCAGGTTGAAGTTAACCCCTTCAACCAGCAGCTGCATGCCGTGCCATGGATGCAAAGCCGTGGCATTCAGCCAGAAGCCTGGGCTCCGTTTGCAGAAGGAAAAAATGGTCTGTTTGAGCATCCCATGTTAACGGCGATTGGCCAGAAATACGGTAAAAGCGTGGGCCAGGTTGTGCTGCGTTGGATTTTCCAGCGAGGCATCGTTTCACTGGCGAAGTCGGTGCGAAAAGAACGTATGGCAGAGAACATCAACATTCTCGATTTTGAACTCAGCGCTGAAGATATGCTGCAGATTACCGCTATCGATACCGCCACCAGCGCTTTCTTCTCCCACCGCGATCCTGCCAGAGTTGAATGGTTGGCCAGCCGCAAACTGGACGTTTAAGTCGCGATAAAAGAGGTATTCATTCAATGCAAAAACGTTATCTGGGTCAATCCCGACTCGAAGTCTCCGCGCTTGGGCTCGGTTGCATGGGATTAAGCCACGGCTACGGCCCGGCGACCGATACTCATCAGGCTATCGAGCTCATTCGCGCAGCGGTTGAACGTGGCGTCACCTTCTTCGATACCGCTGAAGTGTATGGCCCCTTTCTTAATGAAGAGGTGGTCGGCGAAGCCCTAAAACCGTTTCGTGACCGCGTGGTCATCGCCACCAAATTTGGTTTTACCTTCGGTACGGACAACAAGCAGCAGATTTTAAACAGCCGTCCGGAGCATATCCGAGAAGCTGTGGAAGGATCATTACGCCGTCTAAAGACTGATGTCATTGATCTGCTGTATCAACACCGTGTCGATCCGGATGTCCCGATTGAAGATGTTGCGGGAACCGTGAAAGACCTGATCGCTGAAGGCAAAGTTAAACATTTCGGCCTGTCCGAGGCGGGTGCGCAAACCATTCGTCGTGCACATGCCGTACAACCGGTCACCGCGCTGCAAAGCGAATACTCAATGTGGTGGCGCGAGCCTGAGCAGGAGATCCTGCCGTTGCTGGAGGAACTGGGTATTGGTTTTGTGCCCTTCAGCCCATTAGGCAAAGGCTTCCTGACGGGATCGATTAAGCCAGGAACCACTTTTGGCAAGGATGATTACCGCAGTACCGTACCGCGTTTCGCCGGGCAGGCGATAGAAGCCAATGAAAAGCTGGTCTCATTGCTGGGTGAACTGGCGGCAGAGAAAGGTGTGACGTCTGCACAAATCGCGCTGGCGTGGCTGCTGGCACAAAAGCCGTGGATTGTGCCTATCCCTGGCACCACGAAACTGCACCGGCTGGAGGAAAACCTGGGGGCCGCCGACATCATCCTTTCTCAGGATGACTCACGGCAGATAACCCAGGCGCTTGAAACGATTAAAATCGTCGGCGAACGTTACTCCCCTGAACATCAGGCTCGCGTGGGCCGTTAATACCCGGACGGGTCTACGGACCCGTTATTCCTGGTAACGAAGTGCATCGATCATCAGCGCAAAAGCGGGCGGATGCTGCTTACGGCTCGGGTAGTAAAGATAATATCCGGGGAAAGACGGGCACCAGTCCTGCAGAACCTGAATAAGTTCTCCTGACTTGATATAATCCTGCACCCTGTCTTCGGGTATACAGGCAATGCCAAAACCGGATAACGCCGCATCAATTCGTTCCGCTTGCAGATTAAACGTGACCTGCCCTTCTACTCTGACCCGTAACGGTTTTCCATCCTTCTCAAACTCCCAGTGGTAAAGACCACCGGCTGTCGGCAGGCGCATATTGATACACCGGTGATTTTGTAGCTCGTGCGGCGTTTCAGGTGCAGGATTTGCAGCGAAATAAGACGGCGCTCCCACCACTGCCATTCTCATGTCCGGGCCAATTCTTACCGCAATCATATCCTTATCCACGCTTTCGCCCAGGCGGATCCCGGCATCAAAACGCCCCTCAACAATATCGACAAAGCCGTTATCCACCACCAGTTCGAGATTGATTTCCGGATATTCCCTGAGGAAGGGTTTTAACTTCGGCCATACCAGACTTCGCGCGGCATGCTCCCCGGCAGATAAACGAATATTGCCGGAGGCGGTGCCGTTCAGTTGAACCAGCGATTCCAGCTCCTGCTCAAGATCGGCAATACGCGGTTCAAGGCAGGCAATAATTCTCTCACCGGCTTCCGTGGGGGCAACGCTTCGGGTCGTGCGGGTCAGAAGGCGGATATTCAGCCTTTCCTCCAGGGCCTTCATCGCGTGGCTGAGAGCAGACTGAGAAACGCCCAGTTTGCCCGCCGCTTTGGTAAAACTTCGTTCCCTCGCCACCACAAGAAAGATTTGCAGTTCGTTGAAATTTTCTTTGAGCATCGGCAATTTCCTTAAAAACCAACGCTATCGGCCAGTTTCCAGGGATTCTCTTTGGGTTTAGCAGTTTCAACCTGACGAGCAGTCAGCATCATTGGGGTACCTCTCAGCAGGGGGTACAATTATACCCCATCCATACCCCCACATTGAGCTTGACCCTGGGGGAGTACAATTGAGTTCAATAGACTAATAGAATGCTATAACTGCTGATTTATCAAGGGAAAATTGAGTTGAGTGGAGTGGACTTCAGGAGACTTGAGTCTGGAGCGGGCGAAGGGAATCGAACCCTCGTATAGAGCTTGGGAAGCTCTCGTTCTACCATTGAACTACGCCCGCGAGGAGGTGCGAGGGTCATTATAGACCTTACGCACCCGCTGACAAGCCCATAACAGGCTAACTGTCGATAAAATAACCTTTTAGCACTTAGGCTTACTGCCCTGCGGCGGCAAATAGCGCAGCGGGTCGATCGCCGTCGCCCGGTAGCGAATCTGGAAGTGCAGGCGCACGGAATCCGCATCCGAGCTGCCCATGGTGGCAATCTGCTGGCCGATCTTCACGCTCTGGCCGTTATTCACCATCAGCTTGTCGTTGTGTGCATAGGCGCTGATATAGTCCTCATTATGTTTAATCATAATCAGGTTGCCGTAGCCGCGCAGCTGGTTACCCACGTACACCACTTTGCCCGCCCCTGCCGCATACACCGGCTGGCCGCGCTTACCGGCAATATCGATACCTTTATTGCCGCCATCGCTGGTGGAGTACGGCAGTATAACTTTGCCGCTGGTCGGCCAGCGCCAGCAGCGTTGCCCGACCGGCGGCCAGGAGGATTGCGGCACCGCCGAAGATGGCGTCACGGCAGCGGTGCGCTTCGCGGAGGATTTCTTGCCGGATGCCCCCGCCTTCGCCGTGGCCCCTGAACCACTGTTCAGCTTCAGCTTTTGCCCAACCTCGATGGTATAGGGAGGTGAAATATTATTGAGACGGGCGAGATCCCTGACGCTGGTGCCAGTGGAACGTGAAATAGCGTACAGCGTGTCGCCGCGCTTCACGGTGTAGGTGGAACCGGAATCGGATGAGCTGGAACACCCCGCGACGATCAGGCTGCTCAGCAACATTATTGCAATAACAAAGCGTTTTCTCATCAGGCGTCCTGCGCTTAACACGTACATTCACCTCTCAACCAGGGGCGATTATCATACCAGTCCCTAAGGCAATCCCCAATCGCTACCCTTCATACAGAAGTATTAAACGGATAGCCATGCGTAATAATATCCATCAACGCGGGCAGATAAGGCATAGACGGCAATTTTACCAGCGCCGGGTAGAATATTTGCGGCGAGGGGAAAACATCGACCACGTAGCACTGGTTAAGCTTATCAGCATCCACTTCAGAAGAAGGTAGCAGCGTCGCTGCCTGCAGTCCGGACTCCAGCCAGTCGAGGATTACGCCCGGCTGCGTAATGTGCATAATCACCTTCGCATTGACCCCGGACTTACGAAACAGCTCCATTAGCATCTCGTAAGTTCCTGAATCTTTTGCTCTATGAAGTAATACCAGCGGCAGCGCCGCCAGCGATGTGTAGCTATACGGATTAGACGGCGGCTCCGGCAGGCAGCTTTTATTGATCACCGCGACCAGCTTAATCGGGTCAAAAGAGACATAATCAAAGCCTTCGCTACGGTAGGGGCGCTGGATTAAGGCTAAATCAATTGCGCCCTCGGTTAATAACGTTTCGAGATGGCTGGAGTCAGTAACGGAAATATTTATGGAAGTGTCGGGATGACGTCGATATACCTCCATCAGCAATGCTTTAAAATAATTCTGATAGAGATGAGTTAAGCCGATTCTCAATTCAGTTCTGTTTTTGTGCGCAATATCCGTCGTTTCCCGTGCCGTATCCTCTACCTGGCGTAATATTTCACACGCTTTTCGATAGAGAAAAAAACCGGCTTCCGTAGGCTCAATGCGGTTTCCCCGGCGAACAAAAAGCGATACCTGAAGCTCCTCTTCCAGCTCCTGAATTCGCTTGCTGAGCGGCGGCTGCGCCATGTTCAGCGACTTCGCCGCCTGGCTCACCGAACCTTGTTCCACCACCCGACAAAAATAGCGTAAGCGCTTTAAATCCATCATCATTATCCGCAGTGTAATTTATCACCAGTATCACACTTAGCCGGAGAAATAAAAAGCCGCAGCGTTGCTCCTCATATTAATTAATCATTATTTAACACCTTGTTAAAATAAACTTTTTTGATCTACTGACCATCCGGTAAACGGTATTTGTTTATCCGCGCCAGGGAAAATATTGTGCCGGGAGCAAAGCTTTTTTTCCGAAGGAACATCCCATGGCAAATAGTGATAACAAAACACCCTTATCGGTACATGATTTACGCTCCGCGCTGGATCTGCTGAAAACGCTTCCCGGCGAGTATGTTGAAACCAATACCGAAGTCGACCCGCACGCCGAACTCTCCGGCGTCTATCGTTACGTAGGCGCCGGCGGGACCTGCCAGCGTCCGACCCGCAAGAATGGCCCGGTCATGGTCTTCAATAAAATCAAAGGTTTTGAAAATATCAGCGTGGCGATTGGCCTGAATGGCTCCCGCCAGCGCGTCAGCCATTTTCTCCAGTGTGAACCGGCTAAACTGGGGCATCTGCTGAAGGATTCAGTAGAAAACGCAATAGCCCCGGTGATGACCCAGGGCGCAGCGGTATGCCAGCAAGTGGTCCATCTGGCAAGCGATGCCGATTTCGATCTGCGCAAGCTGCTGCCGGCGCCGACGAATACCGAAGAAGACGCCGGCCCCTATATTACGATGGGCCTGTGCTACGCCTCCGATCCAGAAACGCATGAGTCCGATATCACCATTCATCGCCTGTGCGTCCAGAGCCGCGACGAACTCTCCATGTGGCTAACGCCCGGCCGCCATATCGATGCTTTTCGCATGAAAGCGGAAGCGGCAGGCCAGCCGCTGCCGATTTCAATCAGCATCGGCGTCGATCCGGCCATTGAAATTGCCGCCTGTTTCGAGCCGCCGACCACCCCGCTGGGCTTCAACGAGTTAAGCATCGCCGGCGCGCTGCGCGGCAAAGCGGTGGAGATGACGCAGTGTAAAACCATTAACGAGAAAGCGATCGCCCACGCTGAGATCGTGATTGAAGGCGAACTGCTGCCCAACGCGCGCGTACGAGAAGATCAGAACACCCATACCGGCCGCGCGATGCCTGAGTTTCCGGGCTATACCGGCGAAGCTAAAGAGGCGATCCCGGTCATCAAAGTGAAAGCCGTCACTCACCGTATCAATCCTATCTGGCGCACCACCGTAGGACCAGGCGAAGAACACGTCAATATGGCCGGTATCCCGACCGAAGCCAGCATTCTGGATATGGTCGAACGCGCGATGCCTGGCAAGCTGCTGAACGTCTTTGCCCATTCGGCTGGCGGCGGCAAGCTGCTGGCGGTGCTGCAGTTCAAAAAATCCTCCCCGGCGGACGAAGGGCGCCAGCGTCAGGCTGCTCTGCTGGCGTTCTCAGCCTTCCCGGAACTGAAGCACGTCATTCTGGTCGATGAAGACGTCGATATTTTCGACAGCGACGACGTGCTTTGGGCCATGCAAACCCGCTACCAGGGCGATGTCGATACAATCACTATTCCCGGCGTTCGCTGCCATCCGCTCGATCCGTCGCAGGTACCGGAATACAGCCCGAGCATCCTGCAGCAGGGAATGTCCTGCAAAACGATATTCGACTGCACGGTGCCGTTCCATCTGAAGCACAACTTCCAGCGCTCCAGATTTAAAGAAGTGGACGTGAAGCGCTTCCTGCCGGATTTCGAATAAAAGGAGAACCTCATGACGGCACGCATCATCATTGGTATCAGCGGCGCATCCGGGTTTCAGTACGGCGTTAAGGCGCTGGAGCTACTGCGCCCGCATCCCGTTGAAGTCCACCTGGTCGTCTCTAAAGGCGCGGAAAAAACCTGCGAGCTGGAGACGGATTACCGCCTGGACGAGGTGATGGCGCTGGCCGACGTGGTGCATCCCATCGCCAATCTTGGCGCAGCTATCTCCAGCGGTTCATTTAAAACGCTGGGGATGCTGGTCGCGCCGTGTTCAATGCGTTCTTTAGGCGCCATCGCCCACTGCCTGACCGACAACCTGCTCACCCGCGCGGCAGACGTGGTGCTGAAAGAACGTCGCCGCCTGGTGCTGCTGGCCCGGGAAACGCCGCTGAACCTCGGCCACATCCGCAATATGGCCGCCGTAACCGAAATGGGCGGAATTATCTTTCCGCCGGTCCCGGCGCTTTACCAGCGTCCGCAAACGGCGGACGACATCGTTACCCATAGCGTCAATCGCGCGCTCGATCTGTTTGACCTGCAGGTCAACAACATCCCCCGCTGGGGTGAAGGCGAGCTATGTTTTAATTAACCGGAAATTATTCAATGTTAATCGGCCCATATGTAAACGGAGCCGCCGTGATTATCGGCGGACTCATCGGCGCTGCGGCGGGCGGCAAGCTCCCCGAGCGCGTCAAAACGGCGCTGCCGATGACCTTCGGCCTGTGCTCCGTTGGTCTTGGTATTACGCTGGTGCTCAAAGTGAAATATATGCCCGCCGTCGTGCTGGCAATGGTGATTGGCGCCATCCTCGGCGAATTGCTGCATCTGGAAAAGGGCATCGGTAAAGCCGCAGGTTCCACCCGCGGTTTGATCAACAAAGTGCTGCCGCCGGTCAATGGCCTCGGCCATGAAGAGTTTACTGAGAAATTTGTCGCCATCCTGGTTCTGTTTTGCGCCAGCGGCACCGGTATTTTCGGCGCGATGACCGAAGGCATGAGCGGCGATCCGTCAATTCTGTATATCAAAACGATTCTCGATCTATTTACCGCCGGGATTTTCGCGACGCTGCTGGGCTACGCGGTGATGACCATTGCTATCCCGCAGGTCATTATTCAGGTGGCGCTGGCGATGCTGGCGGTGGTTATTCTGCCGTCGATCTCGCCTGATATGATGGCGGATTTCTCCTGCGCCGGCGGGCTGCTGATGGTGGCTACCGGGTTGCGTATCTGTAACATTAAGCTCTTTCCGGTAGCCAACATGTTGCCAGGGCTTGTTTTGGTAATGCCTTTGTCCCATTTATGGGCTACCCTAGTGGCCTGAGTACATGACCCGGCGGGTTTGTGCCGGGTCATTTTCTATTTCAGGAGTTGTCATGGCCGGGGAACATGTCATTTTGCTGGACGAGCAAGATAAGCCTACAGGTATGCTGGAGAAGTATGCCGCCCACACCTTCAATACCCCTCTGCATCTCGCGTTTTCCAGCTGGCTGTTCAATGAACAAGGCCAACTGCTGGTCACGCGCCGCTCGCTGGGCAAAAAAGCCTGGCCAGGCGTATGGACGAACTCAGTCTGCGGGCATCCGCAAACCGGCGAAACCTTTGAACAGGCCGTTGAGCGCCGCTGCCGCTTTGAGCTCGGCGTCGAGATAACCCGCATCGTCCCGGTCTTTCCGGGGTTCCGTTACCGGGCCGTCGCGCCGAATGGCATTGTCGAAAACGAGGTCTGTCCGGTCTATGCGGCACGAGTAGCCAGCGCGTTACGGATAAATCCTGACGAAGTGATGGATTTTCAGTGGAGCCATCTTGAGGATGTTTTAAGCGCAATTCGCGCGACGCCCTGGGCTTTTAGCCCGTGGATGGTCATGCAGGCTGCGGATGATAATGCGCGTAATGCCTTAATAAGCTTTAGCCGCCAGGCATAAAAAACCCCAGCAGCGCTGGGGTTTCGTTTATTACAGTCGACCCGCCATACTTCAGGTTGCATGTGCGTTGGCTTTCATGCAACTCGAATGATTCAGGGTTCAGAACTTATTTTACCGGACGCATCGCCGGGAACAGGATCACGTCGCGGATAGTATGGCTGTTGGTAAACAGCATCACCATACGGTCGATACCGATACCGAGGCCCGCGGTCGGCGGCAGGCCGTGCTCCAGCGCGGTGACGTAGTCTTCGTCATAGAACATGGCTTCGTCGTCACCGGCAGCTTTCGCGTTAACCTGATCGAGGAAACGCTGCGCCTGGTCTTCCGCATCGTTCAGCTCGCTAAAGCCGTTACCGATTTCACGCCCGCCGATGAAGAATTCAAAACGATCGGTGATTTCCGGGTTCTCGTCGTTACGACGCGCCAGCGGAGAGACTTCTGCCGGATATTCGGTGATGAAGGTTGGCTGAATCAGATGCGCTTCCGCTACTTCTTCGAAGATCTCGGTCACGATGCGGCCCAGACCCCAGCTCTTCTCAACGTGAATGCCGATGCTTTCCGCAATGGCTTTTGCAGAATCGAAGTTATCCAGATCGGCCATCTCGGTTTCCGGACGGTACTTCTTGATCGCTTCGCGCATCGTCAGTTTTTCAAACGGCTTGCCGAAATCAAAGGTCTGATCGCCGTAAGGCACTTCGGTATGGCCGAGAACGTCCTGCGCCAGGGTGCGGAACAGGGATTCGGTCAGCTCGATCAGGTCTTTATAGTCCGCATAGGCCATATAGAGTTCCATCATGGTGAACTCTGGGTTATGACGAACGGAGATACCTTCGTTACGGAAGTTACGGTTAATTTCGAACACGCGCTCGAAGCCGCCAACCACCAGACGCTTCAGGTACAGTTCCGGCGCGATGCGCAGGTACATATCCAGATCCAGCGCGTTGTGATGGGTGATGAACGGACGGGCGGAAGCGCCACCGGGGATCACCTGCATCATCGGGGTTTCCACTTCCATAAAGCCGCGGCCGACCATGAACTGGCGGATGCCGGCCAGGATCTGCGAACGCACTTTAAAGGTGTTGCGCGATTCATCGTTGGAGATCAGATCCAGGTAGCGCTGACGATAGCGCGCTTCCTGATCCTGCAGGCCGTGGAATTTGTCCGGCAGCGGGCGCAGGGCTTTGGTCAGCAGGCGCAGCTCGGTGCAATGGATGGAGAGTTCACCGGTCTTGGTTTTGAACAGCTTACCGCGCGCCGCGATGATGTCCCCGAGGTCCCATTTTTTGAACTGCTCGTTGTAGACGCCTTCCGCCAGATCGTCGCGGGCGACGTACAGCTGAATGCGGCCGCCAACGTCCTGCAGCGTAACGAAGGAGGCTTTACCCATGATACGGCGGGTCATCATGCGGCCAGCAACGGCGACTTCAACGTTCAGCGCTTCCAGCTCTTCGTTTTCTTTGGCATCGAATTCAGCGTGCAGTTGGTCAGAGGTGTGGTCACGACGGAAATCATTCGGGAACGGGATACCCTGCTCACGCAGCGCAGCCAGCTTCTCACGACGGGCTTTCAGTTCATTATTAAGGTCAATTGCCGCGTCAGCGCCCTGTGCTTGTTGTTCAGACATGTTGGTTCCTCATAACCCTGCTTTCAAACTTGCTTCGATAAATTGATCCAGGCTGCCGTCCAGCACCGCCTGAGTGTTGCGGGTTTCCACCCCGGTACGCAGATCTTTAATGCGGGAGTCATCCAGCACGTAAGAACGGATCTGGCTGCCCCAGCCGATGTCGGATTTGGTATCTTCCATCGCCTGCTTCTCGGCATTTTTCTTCTGCATTTCCAGCTCATAAAGCTTCGCTTTCATCTGCTTCATGGCCTGGTCTTTGTTCTTGTGCTGCGAACGGTCGTTCTGGCACTGGGTCACTAAGCCGGTCGGAATATGGGTGATACGCACCGCGGATTCCGTACGGTTAACGTGCTGACCGCCCGCGCCGGATGCGCGATAAACGTCAATGCGCAGATCCGCTGGGTTGATTTCGATATCAATATCGTCATCCACTTCCGGATAAACGAATGCGGAGCTGAAAGAGGTATGGCGGCGGCCGCCGGAATCGAACGGGCTCTTACGTACCAGACGATGAACGCCGGTTTCGGTACGCAGCCAGCCGTAAGCGTAGTCGCCAATAATCTTGATGGTCACGGACTTAATGCCCGCCACTTCGCCTTCAGACTCTTCGATGATCTCGGTCTTGAAGCCGCGCGCTTCGGCCCAGCGCAGATACATGCGCATCAGCATGCTCGCCCAGTCCTGCGCTTCCGTACCGCCGGAACCGGCCTGGATGTCGAGGTAGCAATCGGCGCTGTCGTATTCGCCGGAGAACATGCGGCGGAACTCAAGCTGCGCCAGCTTCTCTTCCAGCACATCAAGCTCAGCAACGGCTTCGTTAAAGGTCTCTTCGTCGTCGGCTTCAACGGCCAGCTCCAGCAGACCGGAAACATCCTCCAGTCCCTGAGACATCTGATCCAGCGTATCAACGATGGCTTCCAGCGAGGAACGCTCTTTGCCCAGCGCCTGCGCACGTTCTGGTTCGTTCCAGACGTCAGGCTGCTCGAGCTCGGCGTTTACTTCTTCAAGACGCTCTTTCTTAGCATCGTAGTCAAAGATACCCCCTAAGAACGTCCGAGCGCTCCGTGAGGTCCTGAATACGGTTTTTTACCGGATTTATTTCAAACATGGTCGGTTTCTTTTAATGGATTCGTCAAAATGCGGTGATAAGAGCGGAATTCTACCGGATTCGCGCTCTCATTAATATACTGTTCTCAATTTGGCCAGAGGTGGTCAATGATCAGCTGCAGGCTGCGGTTGCCGCGGAACTCATTGATATCCAGCTTATAGGCAAGCTGAACTTCGCGAACGCCGTTATCCGGCCAAATGGAAGTATCCACATTGAACGCAATACCGTCCAGCAGCGGGCCACCGCCGACCGGCTCAACCATCACCTTCAGGTGACGCTCGCCGACCAGACGCTGTTGTAGCAGACGAAAACGGCCATCGAACAGCGGCTCAGGGAACATCTGCCCCCATGGCCCGGCGTCGCGCAGCATTTGTGCGACCTCCATGCTCATCTCTGCCGCCGCCAGCGGGCCGTCGGAGACCACTTCGCCCTGCAGTAGCGCAGGATCGAGCCACTCGGTCACCAGTTCGCCGAAACGCTGCTGAAACTCCTCAAAACGCGCCTCTTCTAACGACAAACCCGCCGCCATGGCATGACCACCGAACTTCAGAATCAGCCCGGGATAGAGGGTATCCAGACGCTCCAGCGCATCGCGCATATGCAGCCCCTGAATCGACCGACCTGAGCCTTTGAGCGTACCGTCGCCGGTGGGCGCAAAGGCGATAACCGGGCGATGGAAGCGCTCTTTAATACGCGAGGCCAGAATGCCGACGACGCCCTGATGCCACTGCGGGTGGTACATCGCCAGGCCGCCGGGCAGCGTCTCGCTGCTGCGTTCCAGCTTTTCACACAGGGTCAGCGCTTCCGCCTGCATCCCCTGTTCTATCTCTTTACGCGTCTGGTTTAACGCGTCCAGCTCATTGGCCAGCACCCGCGCTTCGCCGGTGTTGTCGCACAGCAGCAGCGCCACGCCGACGGACATGTCGTCCAGCCGCCCTGCCGCATTAAGGCGCGGGCCAAGCGCGAAGCCGAGATCGCTTGCCGCCAGCTTTTGCGGATCGCGGTTGGCGATTTCCAGCAGCGCCTTGATGCCCGGACGGCATTTACCTGCCCGGATGCGGCTCAGCCCCTGCCAGGTCAGAATACGGTTGTTGGCATCCAGCGGAACAACGTCCGCCACGGTGCCAAGCGCCACCAGATCGAGTAAATCCGCCAGATTCGGCGGCGCAATGCCGCGCTCATCAAACCAACCTTTATCACGCAGAAAAGTGCGCAGCGCCAGCATCAGATAAAAGGCCACGCCAACCCCGGCCAGCGATTTTGACGGGAACTCGCAGTCCCGCAGGTTCGGGTTAATAATCGCTTCGGCGGCAGGCAGCGTATCCCCCGGCAGATGGTGATCGGTCACCAGCACCGGAATACCCAGCGCATGGGCGCGCTCGACGCCGGCGTGGGAGGAAATGCCGTTATCCACGGTCATTATCATCTGCGCGCCGCGGGCGTGAGCCTGATCGACCACTTCCGGACTCAGGCCATAGCCATCCTCAAAACGGTTTGGCACCAGGTACGAGACGTTGCCGTAGCCCAGCCCCCGCAGGGCCAGAACGCTAAGCGCAGTGCTGGTAGCGCCGTCGGCGTCAAAATCGCCGACCACCACAATGTGCAGCTCCTGCTTAAATGCGCCGTAGAGCATCTCTACCGCTTTTTCGACGCCGGTCAGCTGCGACCATGGCAGCATACCTTTTACACCGCGTTCCAGCTCCTGCGCGCTACGCACGCCGCGGCTGGCGTACAGCCGCTGCAGCAGCGGAGGGAGATCGGCAGGTAAATCGACGCCGTCAGCCGCCTCGCGGCGGCGTAGTTGTATCTGTTGTTTCACGCGAATCAGTTACCGCTTATCTGTTTTTGATGCTCATCAAGGAGCGCTTTCAGGTCTTTAGGATCGCGATAGCCAGGCATCAGCGTACCGTCGCTCAGCACCATCGCCGGCGTGCCGTTAACGCCAAGCTGCACGCCGAGCGTGTAGTGTTTAGCGATATCAACATCGCAGCTCGCTGGCTGCACGCCTTTGCCGCTCATCGCGTTATCCAGCGCTTTGTTGCGATCTTTGGCGCACCAGATAGCCTTCATATTCTGCTCGGCTTCGCTTTGCAGCCCCTGGCGCGGGAAGGCCAGATAGCGCACGGTAATCCCCAGCGCGTTATAGTCACTCATCTGCTCATGCAGCTTGTGGCAATAACCGCAGGTAATATCGGTGAAGACGGTGATGACATGTTTTTCCTGCGGCGCTTTGTAGACGATCATCTCTTTTTCCAGGGCGTTTAGCTTCCCCCCCAGCAGCGCATTGGTAACGTTTACCGGCTGCGCGCCGCTGACATCGTACATCGGCCCCTGGATAATGTGTTTACCATCATCGGTGACGTACAGCACGCCGCTGTCCGTCAACACGGTGCTGATGCCTTTGACCGGCGAAGGCTGCACGTCCGAGCTCTGCACGCCCAGCTTCGCCAGCAGTTGCTTGATCGCCGCGCTATCGGCATGCGCCGCACCGGATAAGGTGGTCGCCAGCAGAGTGAACATCAGTAAACCTTTTTTCATACTCAGTCCTTTTTTTCAGCACTCACGCACGCGGGTGATGCTGTTGATGGAGTTGTCGCAGACGCTCGGTCGCCACGTGGGTATAGATCTGCGTCGTGGAGAGATCGCTGTGTCCTAACAGCATCTGCACCACGCGTAAGTCGGCGCCGTGATTAAGTAAATGGGTAGCGAACGCATGGCGCAGCACGTGCGGAGAGAGCTTTTCGCTATCAATTCCCGCCAGTACGGCATAGTGCTTAATTCGATGCCAGAACGTCTGGCGCGTCATCTGCTGCGCGCGCTGGCTGGGAAAAAGCACATCGGAAGCCACGCCGTTCAGCAGCCAGGGACGCCCGTACTCCAGGTAATTCTCAACCCACAGTACCGCCTCTTCGCCTAACGGCACCAGACGTTCTTTATTTCCTTTACCGATCACGCGCAGCACGCCCTGACGCAGGCTGATATCGCTCATGGTCAGGCCCACCAGTTCAGAAACGCGCAGACCGGTGGCGTACAGCACTTCCAGCATCGCTTTATCACGCAGTTCCAGCGGTTGTTCAACCAAAGGGGCCTGAAGCAGGCGCTCAACCTGCGCCTCGCTCAGATCCTTCGGCAGCCGCTGCGGCAACTTTGGCGATGCGAGCAGCGCGCTGGGGTCATCGGGGCGAATTTTTTCCCGGTACAGATGCTGGAAGAAGCGACGCACGGCGCTTAGCAGGCGCGCGGTGCTGGTGGCTTTATAACCGCCGGTTTGCCGCTCCGCCAGCAGCGACTGCAGATCTTCGCCGCTGACGCTGGCAAGCGACAGGCCACGATGATGCAGCCATTCCACGACCATCGTCAGATCCCGGCGGTAGGCGCTCAGCGTGTTTTCCGCCAGATTCCGCTCCAGCCACAAGGCATCAAGAAACTGCTCGATTTGTGCGAGATCCTGTTCCACTCCGGCCTCTTTGTATATTAAAACGGCGCCATTATACCCTAAATAATTCGAGTTGCAGGCGGGCGCGGCCTTTCTGGTACACTAAGCGCAAAGTCACAGCAAGAATTGAGACGTTTCCGCGATGAACATAGGTCTTTTTTACGGCTCCAGCACCTGCTACACAGAAATGGCGGCGGAAAAAATCCGCGATATCATCGGCCCTGAACTGGTGACGCTGCATAACCTGAAAGATGATTCCCCTGCCCTGATGACGCAATATGATGTGCTGATCCTCGGCATTCCAACCTGGGATTTTGGCGAGATCCAGGAGGACTGGGAGGCGGTCTGGCAGCAGCTTGATACGCTGGATCTGCAGGGTAAAATCGTCGCGCTCTATGGCATGGGCGACCAGCTAGGCTACGGCGAATGGTTCCTTGACGCGCTCGGCATGCTGCACGATAAGCTGGCAACAAAAGGGGTTAAGTTCATCGGCTACTGGCCAACCGAAGGCTATGAATTTACCAGCCCGAAACCGGTCATCGCCGACGGCCAGCTGTTCGTTGGTCTGGCGCTCGATGAAACCAACCAGTATGACCTGAGCGATGAGCGTATTCAGAACTGGTGCGAGCAAATCCTCGGCGAAATGGCTGAGCAGTTCGCCTGAGTCCAGGCTTAATCTTGCGTCGGTTTCTGTAACACCAGCCGACGCAGATCGCGCCACTCGCCCGCGTCCATGCTATCCGCCGCCACCCATAGATGCTGAGTGCGTTGGTTTTCCGTATTTCGCAGGCGCAGCAGCATTCCGCTATTGATTACCCACGGGGTGCCGACGATATCCCACTCCGCTTTTTGCCAGCGCAGGCGAGAGTCAATCAGCAGCTTTATTTCCCCCTGTCTGGCATGGATCCGCCGCTGGCTGCGCACGCAGTCGAACACCACCAGCGACAGCAGTATCAGCCACAGCGGGGTATAGCTCAGCGGCCAGGGCAACACCAGCACCAGCGCCGCCACCACGCCGTGCATCAACAGTGAGAACCATTGCGCTCGCCACGAGATGCGTAAATCAGATTGCCACAGGACCACGTTCCCGATTCCGTGTCTGAATTAATTTTACCATCCGCTGCAGTTCTGCATCAGCCGGTTCGCCATGGTTCATCAACCAGTTGAACAGGTCCGGATCGTCATTTTCCAGCAGGCGGATGAACAACCGCTTATCGTCATCACTGAGCGTATCGTACTCATGCTCAAAAAACGGCATGATGGAGATATCGAGTTCACGCATTCCCCGGCGGCATGCCCAGTGGATGCGAGCTTTATTGTTAATATCCATGTTTTACTTCCTGCTTATAAATATTGCTTAGTTTAACTCGTTTTTGCCGCTGACTTCACTGGAATATCAAGATTCACGAGCGCTATTCCATGAAATCTCTAAAATAATCAGGTTATTGATAATTTCGTTCGCGTTAGCGCCCAGTTTTGAGGGCACGAATGGCCTGGCAAAAGCGCTTGCATTGCACCATAGCTCTTTTACCATTAGTCACACACTCTGCGTTAAGCTATTCAGGATATGACTATGGCTTTTACACCTTTTCCTCCGCGTCAGCCCTCCTCTTCCGCTCGTCTGCCGTTAACGCTGATGACGCTGGATGACTGGGCGCTGGCGACGATTACCGGGCCGGATGGCGAGAAATATCTGCAGGGGCAGATCACCGCTGACGTCAGCCACCTGACCGACGAGCAGCATCTGCTTGCCGCGCATTGTGACGCCAAGGGCAAGATGTGGAGCAATCTGCGCGTTTTCCGTCGCAACGAGGGTTTTGCGTGGATTGAGCGCCGCAGCCTGCGCGATGCGCAGCTGACTGAACTGAAAAAGTATGCGGTGTTCTCTAAAGTGACCATCGCCGCCGACGATGAATCCGTGCTGCTGGGCGTTGCCGGGTTCCAGGCACGCGCTGCGCTGACGCCGCTGTTTAACGAGCTGCCAAATGCCGATAAACAGGTTGTCAGCGAAGGTGCCACCAGCGTGCTGTGGTTTGAGCATCCCGCCGAGCGCTTCCTGCTGGTGACCGATGTGACAACCGCCACCCGCATCACCGACGCGCTGCGCGGCGAAGCACAGCTAAACAATAGCCAGCAGTGGCTGGCGCTGAATATTGAAGCTGGCCTGCCGGTCATCGACAGCGCCAACAGCGCGCAGTTTATTCCGCAAGCCACCAACCTGCAGGCGCTGGGCGGCATCAGCTTCAAAAAAGGCTGCTATACCGGTCAGGAGATGGTTGCCCGCGCTAAATTCCGCGGTGCCAACAAGCGCGCCCTATGGTATCTGGCCGGGACCGCCAGCCGCGTGCCTGAAGCCGGGGAAGACCTGGAAATGAAGATGGGTGACAACTGGCGTCGTACCGGTACCGTTTTAGCGGCCGTGCAGCTGGATGATGGTCGCCTGCTGGTGCAGGTAGTGATGAATAACGATATGGAGCCGGGCAGCGTATTCCGCGTGCGCGACGATGCCGGCAGCCTGAGCATTGAGCCGCTGCCGTATTCGCTGGAAGAGAGTTAAAGCGATATTCCCCGCCGCCTTCTTCCTGGAGGCGGCGCTAACGCGCCTGTCCCGGCTACCAGCCCTCTGATGACGGTGAATCTGTAGCCCCGCTAAGCGTAGCGCGAGCCGGGAAGATTTCTCAAAATTTAAGCCTGCCCGACGTACAAATAAATCGCCAGGAAGTGGCACACGCTGCCGCCCAGCACAAAGCCGTGCCAGATAGCGTGGTTGTACGGAATACGCTTACAGACGTAGAAAATAACCCCCAGCGAATAGACGACCCCGCCCGCCGCAAGCAGCGTCACGCCTCCAATCGCCAGCTTAATCGCCAGCTGATAAACGACGATCAGCGACAGCCAGCCCATAGTCAGATAGGTCACTAAAGAGAGGATCTTAAAACGATGCGCAATCGTCAGCTTAAACAGGATCCCCAGCAGCGCCAGGCTCCAGATGACGATCATCAGCCCGCGCGAGAGCGGCGAATTTAGCCCCACCAGCAGAAACGGCGTGTAGGTTCCGGCAATCAGCAGGTAGATGGCGCAGTGGTCGAATTTTTTCAGCCACAGCTTAGCCCGCTGATGCGGAATCGCGTGATAGAGGGTCGAGGCGAGGAACAGCAAAATCATGCTGCCGCCGTACAGACTGTAGCTGGTGATAGCCGTTGCGCCGGCGTTGCTATCTACCGCCTGCACCAACAACAGCACCAGACCAACGATACCGAACACCAGCCCGATCCCGTGACTGATGCTGTTGGCAACTTCCTCTGCCAGAGAATATCCCTGTGTGATTAACGATTTGCGAACCATATTTGACTCCGAAAACCCGTACGCTTTCAATGCACACTTAGGTTAACTGAGAATGATTCCAGTGAACACCTGTTCGCTAAAATAAAAAGGTGAATGTTTATGAACAGTATAAAATCAAAAGCTTACATAATAATTTCAACTAACAGACGTTCACTATTTTATTAAAGCTTTTCGAATTCAATAACATAAAACTGCTTTTCTTCAGGATAGATCTCCGCAATCACCTCACGCAGCTGCGCCAGCGTCATGTTTTCCTGCTGCGCATGCAGTTCGGTCAGCGTATCCAGCGTTACCGTTGAGGTGGCCACCACGCGAATAGTGCAAAAATAGCCGTCATCTTCATAGCGGCCAACGCGCAGCACATCGCCCATTTTAAAGTGCGATTCAGCAGCATCGCGGATGGTAATCGTTTTGCGTCCGGCGAGAATGTCGTCCTGAAAACGCTGAAAAAAGGTTATGTCATTTGGCTGCATGATATCATTCCGTCCTGGTCATTATGAATTGTGAGTTTGCCACTGTGAGTATCTTCTCCCACGCCGCTATCGCCAGTCTCAATAATCTTGAGATGATGGTCTATCACTACGTCATTAAAAATCGCGACAAAGTGATGTACATGACCATCCGCGAGCTGGCGGAAGCGGCCGGAGTCTCCACGACTACCGTTCTGCGCTTCTGCCGCAAGCTGCAGTGCGAAGGCTACTCGGAGTTTCGCGTACGCTTTAAATTATATCTGGAGCAGAATGAGCCTCAACAGGCAAATATCGGCGCCAGCGAAATAATGAGCTTTTTTAAAAGCATCAATAACGATGAATTTGACCAACTGCTCGAGCAGGCGGTTGATATTATACTCGCTTCGGAAAGAATTATTTTCGTCGGCGCCGGCACCTCCGGCGCGCTGGCAAAATATGGCGCACGTTTCTTTTCTAACGTCGGAAAATTCAGCAATCATATCGACGATCCTTATTTTCCGGTGACCAATGATATGGCGCGTAATGCTCTGGCTATTGTGCTGTCGGTCTCCGGTGAAACCGAAGAAATCCTGCGCTTTGCCAGCCAGTTCAGCCTGCATCGCTGTAAAGTGATGTCCATCACCAGCCACGAGCACTCGCGGCTGGCAAAGCTCGCCGACTTCAATCTCTCCTGGCACGTTCCGCAAACGCGCATCGGCGGCGTCTACGATATTACCACGCAGATCCCGGTTATTTATATTCTGGAAACGCTGGGCCGTAAATTAGCGCGCAAACTCGTCTGAAAATAACAGGGTGTTTTTCCGATGTAACAAATTCCATTTCAGGCAAATTGTTATATCGTGACATTTATATTCCCTTTGTTAGACTCGCAGCCAACAGCCATTATGACGAGATGAGCAAAGATGAAAAAAATCCCTTTACCAAAAGACTTTTTATGGGGCGGTGCGGTCGCCGCACATCAGGTTGAAGGCGGCTGGAATAAAGACGGCAAAGGCCCGAGCATCTGCGACGTGCTAACCGGCGGCGCGCACGGCGTACCGCGTGAGATAACCCAGCAGGTCGAGCCGGGTAAATACTACCCCAACCACGAAGCCATCGACTTCCACGGCCGCTATAAAGAAGACATCAAGCTGTTCGCCGAGATGGGCTTCAAGTGCTTCCGTACTTCCATCGCCTGGACGCGCATCTTTCCGCAAGGCGACGAAACCCAGCCAAATGAAGAAGGGTTAAAATTTTACGATGACATGTTCGATGAACTGCTGAAGTACAACATCGAGCCGGTTATCACCCTCTCCCACTTTGAGATGCCGCTGCATCTTGTTCAGCAGTACGGCGGCTGGACCAACCGCAAAGTGGTCGATTTCTTTGTGCGTTTTGCCGAAACGGTCTTCGAGCGCTATAAGCACAAAGTGAAATACTGGATGACCTTCAACGAGATCAACAACCAGCGTAACTGGCGCGCGCCGCTGTTTGGCTACTGCTGCTCCGGCGTAGTCTATACCGAACATGAAAACCCGGAAGAGACCATGTACCAGGTGCTGCATCATCAATTCGTCGCCAGCGCGCTGGCGGTGAAAGCGGCGCGTCAAATCAACCCGGAAATGCAGGTTGGCTGCATGCTGGCGATGGTTCCTCTCTATCCGTACTCCTGTAAGCCGGAAGATGTGATGTTTGCGCAGGAATCGATGCGTGAACGCTACGTCTTTACCGACGTACAGCTGCGCGGCTACTACCCGAGCTACGTCCTGAACGAGTGGGAACGCCGCGGTTTCAATATCAAAATGGATGAAGGCGATGCGCAAATCCTGCGTGAAGGCACCTGTGCGTATCTCGGTTTCAGCTACTACATGACCAACGCGGTGAGAGCGGAAGGCGGCACCGGCGACGCAATTTCCGGCTTTGAAGGCAGCGTGCCCAATCCGCATGTCAAAGCCTCCGACTGGGGATGGCAAATTGACCCGGTTGGCCTGCGCTATGCGCTGTGCGAACTGTATGAACGCTATCAGAAACCGCTGTTCATCGTCGAAAACGGCTTTGGCGCGTACGATAAAGTAGAAGAAGACGGCAGCATCAACGACGACTACCGCATCGACTATCTTCGCGCTCACGTTGAAGAGATGATCAAAGCGGTGACCTACGATGGCGTTGAACTCATGGGCTACACCCCGTGGGGCTGCATCGACTGCGTCTCCTTCACAACCGGTCAGTACAGCAAGCGCTACGGCTTCATCTACGTCAACAAGCATGACGACGGCACCGGGGATATGTCCCGCTCGCGCAAAAAGAGCTTTAACTGGTACAAAGAGGTTATCGCCAGCAACGGCGAGAAACTTTAATCATCTTGCCCCTCCCCTCGGGAGGGGCAAAACTTCCCACAAAACAGACACTTCTTTACAGCATTAGCGTTGCTTACGCGCCCTCAACCGATAAGATAAACCGCAACAATCGTTGAGCTGCTGACGTTTACTCAGTGAATCAACGCCGCACGCTGCCGGCCGTTACGGCGCATTACAATGTAGAAAAATGATGCTTAAAGTCTTCAGACAGCTCCTGACATGGATCCTGATTGTTGCCGCCGTCAGTCTGACGGTGGATTATCTACGCAGGCCCGCACTGCCGCAGAATTTCTCCAGCATGCCGCTGCAAACGCTTGATGGCCGAACGGTCGATCTGGCGGCAATGAGCCAGGAGCGTCCCTTATTGCTATACGTCTGGGCAACCTGGTGCAGCGTATGCCGCTATACCACCCCGTCGGTGGCTGCTTTAGCCGACGATGGCGGTAATGTTATGACGGTAGCGTTACGTTCGGGCGATAACGCCACCCTGGCGCGCTGGCTGGCGCATAAAAAAATAGCGCTGCCGACGATCAATGACGCCAGCGGTCAGCTATCCCAAGGGTGGGAGGTACAGGTCACGCCGACCCTTATCGTTATCTCGCGCGGTGAGGTGAAGTCAGTCACCACCGGCTGGACCAGCAACTGGGGAATGCGCCTGCGGCTATGGCTGGCGTCATAGCGTATTTCCCTGCTCGCGCTGCGCTTAGCAGGGCTACCCGTTCGCTGCGATATACCGATTTTGTTCCCTGGGCAAGGCGTTAGCCGCGCCCCGGGAAATGGATTGCCTGCTATCTCCCGCCCGCCAGCTCGAGGAAGCTGCCGGTAACGTAGGAGGCCTTATCACTCAGTAGCCAGACGATCGCCTGCGCCACCTCTTCCGGCTGCCCGCCGCGCTGCATGGGCAGCATCGACTTGACGCGATCCACGCGTCCCGGCTCGCCGCCGCTGGCGTGCATATCGGTATAGATTAATCCGGGGCGCACGCCGTTAACCCGAATGCCCTGCGCCGCGACCTCCAGCGACAATCCGGTGGTCAGGGAATCAACCGCGCCTTTTGAAGCGGCATAATCCACGTACTCTCCCGGCGCCCCGAGGCGCGATGCTGCGGATGAAACATTCACAATCGCCCCACCTTTACCGCCATGCTTGTGCGACATCCGCTTTACCGCCTCCCGGCAGCAAAGGAAGTAGCCGGTAACATTGGTGGCCAGCACCCGGTTAATTCGCTCGGCGCAAAGGCTTTCAATCGTCCCCTGGGTAAATAAAATCCCGGCGTTATTGACCAGCGCGGAAAGCGGTTCACCGAGGCGGTCGATAGCGGCGAACATCTCCATCACCTGTGCTTCATCGCTGACGTCCGCCCGGAGCGCAACGGCGTTGCCGCCGCAGGCGCGAATCTCATTCACCACGTCGGTCGCGGCAGCGCTATTCTGATGGTAATTCACTACCACGGTATAGCCTTCCTGCGCCAGCAGCAGCGCCGTCGCTTTACCTATTCCGCGGCTACCGCCCGTCACCAATGCTATCGTCATACCATTCTCCCAAAAAATAAAGGCGCCGCAGCGCCTTTAAAAAATAGCCTAATCAGCAGATTACTGATATTCACTCATCGGTACGCAGGAGCAGAACAGATTGCGGTCGCCGTAAACATCGTCCAGACGCTTAACGGTCGGCCAGTATTTATTGTTCAGCCCGGCCGGAAACACCGCCAGTTCACGAGCGTACGGATGGTTCCACTCGCTCACCAGTTCACCCTGAGTATGCGGCGCATTCACCAGCGGGTTATCCTCCAGCGGCCACTCGCCGGCTTTCACGCGGTCGATCTCGCCGCGAATCGCCAGCATCGCATCGATAAAGCGGTCCAGCTCCACTTTGCTTTCCGATTCGGTCGGTTCCACCATCAGCGTGCCGGCGACCGGGAAGGACATGGTAGGGGCGTGGAAACCATAATCGATCAGTCGCTTAGCGATATCCAGCTCGCTGATGCCGGTCTCTTCTTTCAGCGGACGAATATCCAGAATACATTCGTGCGCCACGCGACCGTCACGGCCGGTATACAGCACCGGGAACGCGTTTTTCAGACGGGTAGCAATGTAGTTGGCGTTCAGAATCGCCATCTGGCTTGCCTGTTTTAGCCCTTCTGCTCCCATCATCCGGATATACATCCAGCTGATCGGCAGAATGGAGGCGCTGCCGAACGGCGCGGCGGAAACTGCGCCCTGACGGGTCAGCATGCCTTCAATTTGCACCACGCTGTGGCCCGGTACAAACGGCGCCAGGTGCGATTTGACGCCGATAGGTCCCATCCCGGGACCGCCGCCGCCGTGCGGAATGCAGAAGGTTTTATGCAGGTTAAGGTGCGAGACGTCCGCGCCGATAAAGCCTGGAGAGGTAATGCCGACCTGGGCGTTCATGTTCGCGCCGTCAAGGTAAACCTGGCCGCCAAACTGATGCACCACTTCACACACTTCGCGGATGGTCTCTTCGTAGACGCCGTGGGTGGAAGGATAGGTGACCATGATGCAGGAGAGGTTCGCCGCATACTGCTCGGCTTTGGCCCGCAGATCCGCCAGGTCGATATTGCCGTTTTTATCGCAGGCGACCACCACCACCTGCATCCCCGCCATCTGCGCGGAAGCCGGGTTGGTACCGTGTGCGGAGCTTGGGATCAGGCAGATATCGCGATGTCCTTCGTTGCGGCTTTCGTGATAATGACGAATCGCCAGCAGGCCCGCGTATTCACCCTGCGCGCCGGAGTTCGGCTGCATGCATACCGCATCATAGCCGGTCAGCTTAACTAACCAGTCGGAGAGCTGAGCGATCATCTGGTGATAGCCTTCGGCCTGATCGACCGGGCAGAACGGATGCAGTTCGGCAAATTCCGGCCAGGTGATAGGGATCATCTCGGCGGCGGCATTCAGCTTCATCGTGCAGGAGCCCAGCGGGATCATCGCCTGGTTCAGCGCCAGATCCTTACGCTCCAGCGCGTGCATATAGCGCATCATCTCGGTTTCGCTGTGATAGCGGTTGAACACCGGATGAGTGAGGATCGCATCGTCGCGCAGCATGCTGGCCGGGATTGAACGGCTGTCCAGTGCCACGTCTTTATCCAGAGCGTCGATATCCAGGCCACGATCGTCGCCAACGATAGCGTGGAACAGGTTCAGAACGTCTTCACGAGTGGTGGCTTCGTCGAGCGTGATCCCGACGGCGTGATGAATATCGCTACGCAGGTTGATCTGCAGCGCTTCCGCCCGCGCCAGCACAGCCGCTTTATCAGCCACTTCCACGCACAGGGTGTCAAAGTAGTGCGCATGGCGGAGCTTGAGGCCTTTTTTCTGCAGACCTGCGGCCAGAATATCGGTCAGGCGATGAATGCGGCTGGCGATACGCTTCAGGCCGGCCGGGCCGTGGAACACGGCGTACAGGCTGGCAATATTGGCCAGCAGTACCTGGGAGGTACAGATATTGGAGTTCGCTTTCTCGCGGCGGATATGCTGCTCGCGGGTCTGCATCGCCATGCGGAGCGCGGTATTGCCCGCCGCATCTTTCGATACGCCGATAATACGGCCCGGCATGGAACGTTTGAATTCATCTTTTGCGGCAAAAAACGCCGCGTGCGGGCCGCCGTAGCCCATAGGTACGCCGAAGCGCTGGGCGGAGCCAAACACAATGTCCGCGCCCTGCTTGCCCGGAGCCGTCAGCAGAACCAGCGCCATAAAATCGGCTGCGACGCTGACAATCACTTTGCGCGCTTTCAGATCAGCAATCAGTTTGCTGTAATCATGAACCTCGCCGGTCGTCCCTACCTGCTGCAGCAGCACGCCGAAGACGTCCTGATGGTCGAGGGCTTTCTCGGCATCATCGACAATCACATCGAAACCGAAAGTTTCTGCGCGGGTACGTACCACGTCCAGCGTCTGCGGATGAACATCGGCGGCAACAAAGAAACGGTTAGCGTTTTTCAGTTTGCTCACGCGTTTGGCCATTGCCATCGCTTCCGCGGCGGCAGTGGCTTCGTCCAGCAGCGAGGCCGAAGCAATATCCAGACCGGTCAGGTCGAGCGTCACCTGCTGAAAGTTCAGCAGTGATTCCAGGCGACCCTGGGAAACCTCCGGCTGATAAGGCGTGTAGGCGGTATACCAGCCCGGGTTCTCCAGCATATTGCGCTGAATAACCGGAGGCAGCTGCACGGCGGTGTAACCCATGCCAATGTATGACTTGAAGCGCTTGTTACGACCGGCAATCGCCTTCAGCTCCGCCAGCGCGGCGAATTCCGTGGTTGCTTCGCCCACCTGCGGCGGCGTCGCCAGCTGAATATCCTGCGGCACAATCTGGCCAATCAGGTCGTTAAGCGAATCGGCGCCAACGGTATTCAGCATCTCCTGCTGCTGTCGGGCGTCCGGGCCGATGTGACGTTCAATAAAGGCGTCACGGTTTTCAAGCTGGCCTAAAGTCTGGGTCATGAGCGATGGTTCCTGAACGTGCGGTGAATCGTGATTGTCTGACTGGTTTGCCCGGCGAGCACTGATGCTTACCGGGCCAGAATATGCAAAATCATTCGCGTTGCAGGAAGCCAACGCCACTGCTACGTGAAGGAAGATGCGTATTTATTCGTCTTCTAACAGAGCTTCGTATGCGGTCGCATCCAGCAGCGCGGCAACCTGAGCTTCATCGCTGGCTTTAATTTTAAAAATCCAGCCGCCGGTGTACGGCTCGCTGTTGACCAGCTCAGGCGAGTCGTTCAGCTCTTCATTGACGGCAACGATTTCGCCGCTAATTGGCGCGTAGATATCGGAAGCCGCCTTGACGGATTCGGCCACCGCGCAGTCGGCGCCCGCTTCAACGGCGGCGCCCACTTCAGGCAGGTCAACGAAAACCATATCGCCAAGCAGCTCCTGCGCGTGCTCGGTGATTCCGACGGTATAGGTACCGTCCGCTTCTTTACGCAGCCATTCGTGTTCTTTGCTGTATTTCAGTTCTGCTGGTACGTTGCTCATTAATTCATCTCCAAATGGGAAATCACACCACGGCTTTGCCGTTGCGTACAAAAACGGGTTTCGTCACTTTGACCGGCATTTCGCGGTTGCGAATCTGCACCACGGCGGTTTCACCGATGCCTTCCGGTACGCGCGCCAGGGCAATACTGTAGCCCAGCGTCGGGGAGAAGGTCCCGCTGGTGATAATGCCTTCTTTCTGATTGCCCTCGGCATCGCTGAAGCGTACCGGCAGGCCGCCGCGCAGAACGCCTTTCTCGGTCATCACCAGACCGACCAGCTGTTCGGTGCCTTTTTCACGCTGGAGTTCCAGCGCCTCACGCCCGATAAAGTCACGGTCAGCAGGCTCCCAGGCAATGGTCCAGCCCATGTTAGCCGCCAGCGGAGAGACGCCTTCGTCCATCTCCTGGCCATAAAGATTCATTCCCGCTTCCAGACGCAGCGTATCGCGCGCGCCAAGGCCGCACGGCTTAACGCCCGCGTCCAGCAGGCCGCGCCAGAAATCCACCGCCTGCTCGTTCGGCAGCGCGATTTCATAACCCGCTTCGCCGGTATAGCCGGTGGTGGCAATAAACAGATCGCCCGCCTGCACGCCAAAGAAAGGCTTCATGCCTTCTACAGCCTGGCGCTGCGCGTCGGTAAACAGCGTCGCCGCTTTCTCTTTTGCCTTTGGACCTTGTACAGCGATCAGGGAAAGATCGTCACGCACGGTCATTTCAAGACCATAGGATTCAGACTGCTGAGTGATCCAGGCGAGGTCTTTTTCACGGGTGGCGGAGTTAACAACGAGGCGGAAATAATCTTCAGAAAGGAAATAAACAATCAGGTCGTCAATGACGCCGCCAGAGGCGGTCAGCATGCCGCTATAGAGCGCTTTGCCCGGGACGGTGAGCTTCGCCACGTCGTTAGCCAGCAAATAGCGCAGGAACTCGCGAATTCGGCTGCCGTGAAAATCAACGATGGTCATGTGCGACACATCGAACATTCCGGCATCACCGCGCACCGCATGGTGCTCATCGATCTGGGATCCGTAATGCAGCGGCATCATCCAGCCATGGAAATCCACCATGCGCGCGCCGCATAGCGTGTGTTGTTCAAACAACGGAGTCTGTTGAGCCATCTTTTCCTCATCGAATAAAACGGAACCAGCCACTATTTTTGCCAATATTGCGCCACGAAACGCGCCGCCAGCATCGCAAACGGATGCCGACGCAAACGTTCTCTTTGGCCTGAACTTACCACCGATATCCGCACTAAACCATAAGCCCGGTCAGGACATCACATTAGCTTATGACCAAAATCACCCGAAGAGGCTACAGAATTTTTACCTATAAAAAAGCGATTAAGCCCGCACAAAAACAAACAACAGCGTTAAAAAAGCAGAACATGATGATATTTTCTGCGAAAATATGAGCCTAATTTCTATAACAAAAAAAAGGTGACATTAATAAAACTAATGCGAAAAAAGAGGTGAAATTAGATTATTTCAAATGAGAGGGAAAACCCGGCGCGCAGGCCGGGAGAGAGAAGTGTGACGTACTTAACGTAACCAGGCCGGGAGATCGTTTAGCCCCATTGCTTGTCGAATAAGCTGCGGCTTCACGCCAGGGAGAGTATCCGCCAGCTTGAGTCCAATATCGCGCAGCAGCTTTTTCGCCGGATGGCTGCCGGAGAACATGTCGCGGAAGCCCTGCATCCCTGCGAGCATCACCGCAGCGCTGTGCTTGCGGCTGCGCTCATAGCGACGCAGATAGAGATGCTGGCCGATGTCCTTGCCCTGCGCATGCAGGCGCTTCAGCTCATCAATCAGTTCGGCGGCATCCATAAAGCCAAGATTAACGCCCTGCCCCGCCAGCGGATGAATGGTATGGGCGGCATCGCCAACCAGCGCCAGACGGTGGGCGGCAAACTGCCGCGCGTAGCGGCCGGTGAGCGGAAAAACCTGACGTTCGCTCTCTACGGAACACAAACCCAGACGGTTATCGAAGGCAATATTCAGCGCCTGATTAAAAGCGGCCTCGTCTGCCTGCCGCATTCGTTCCGCCTCTTCAGGAGACAACGACCAGACAATAGAACAGAGATGAGGATCGCTTAACGGCAGGAACGCCAGAATACCATCGCCGTGAAATACCTGACGCGCCACCGCTTCGTGCGGCTCTTCGGTGCGAATAGTGGCAACCAGCGCATGATGTTGATAATCCCAAAAGGTCAGCGGGATATCGGCTTTATTACGCAACCACGAATTGGCGCCATCGGCGCCAACCACCAGCCGGGCGGTTAACATGCTGCCGTCCTGCAGGCTAAGAAAGGCCTCATTCTCGCCCCACGCGACCTGCTGCAGCTGCGCCGGGGCCAGTAGCGTGACGTCAGCACAGCGCTGCGCTTTTTGCCACAGAGCATGATGCACCACGGCGTTTTCAATAATATGCCCAAGGTGGCTAAAGCCCATGCTCTGGTCATCAAAGCTGATACGGCCAAAACTGTCTTTGTCCCACACTTCCATACCGTGGTAGCAGCTGGCGCGCCGGGCGACTATGTCCTCCCAGACGCCCAGTTTGTTCAGCAGCTTCTCGCTGGCGGCATTAATTGCCGACACCCGCAGCGCCGGCGGCGCATCCGCGCTTAACGGCTGCGGCGCGGCCTGCTCCAGCACGGCGACGCGCAGTCCACTGCCCTGCAAACCACAGGCAACCGCCAGCCCCACCATTCCACCGCCAACAATAGCGACATCAACACTTTGCACGTTTCACTCCTTAACGGGGGACCCAACCGAGGGTACGCTGCGCCAGCGCATCGCGCGCCGGGGTAAATAATTCCATCGCCATCAGGCCTGCGTTGCGCCCCGCCACCAGCGGCGCCCAGCGATTAGCGAACAGATGCACCAGCCCATCGGTCACACCGACGGTGGCGGCTTTATCTGCGGCGCGGCGGGCCTGATAGCGGCTCAGTAGCGAATAGCCACCCGGATCCTCTCCTTCGGCATGCGTCTGCGCCAGCATTTCCGCCAGGCTCATCACGTCGCGCAGGCCAAGGTTAAAACCCTGTCCGGCAATAGGATGCAGCGTTTGCGCCGCATTGCCGACCAGCGCCAGACGATGGGCAATGGTGCGGGTAGCTCGGGTGAGCGAGAGCGGATACGCGCTGCGCTTGCCTGCCTGGACGATCCGGCCAAGACGCCAGCCGAATGCCTGCTGAAGTTCATGACAGAAGCGTTCGTCCGACCAGCTCAGAACCTCTTCTTGCCGCGACTGCGGATGACACCACACCAGGGAGCAGCGGCCCTGCGACATGGGCAGCATCGCCAGCGGGCCGTGTTGGGTAAAACGCTCGAAGGCGCGCCCGTTGTGCGGCACAGCCGTACTGACGTTGGCAATAATCGCCAGCTGTTCATAGGGCTCTTGCTGCCAGCTGATACCGCAGCGGGTCCCCAGCGTTGAGCGCGAGCCATCGGCCGCGACCAGCAGTTTACCGCTGAGCGTTTCGCCGTTGTCCAGAACCAGGCTTACGCTCTCTTCGCTGCGGCTAACATTTTCCACTTTTGCCGGACAGTGTAGCGTCACGCCCGGCGCTTTACGCAGCTGGGCAAACAAGCGTTGGCCGACGTCGTGCAGCTCAACCACCTGACCCAGCGCCGCCAGCCCATAGTCCTTAGCCTCGAGCGTCACAAACCCCGCGTGGCCGCGATCGCTGACGTGAACGCGCTGAATAGCCGTGGCGCGGTCGGCAATTTCCTGCCAGATATCAACGCGAGCCAGCTGCTGACAGGTGCCGGCAGCAAGTGCGATTGCCCGGGCGTCAAAGCCCGGATGCCGGGCAGATTCCGGCGCTGTTGCTTCAATCAGGTGCACCGGCAGCTTACCGCCGGTCAGACGAGATATTGCCAGCGCCAGCGTCGCGCCGGTCATTCCGCCGCCAACGATCAGTACGCTCATAGCTGGCGCGCCGCCGCCATCAGCGCCTCGATATCATCCGCTTTTTTCACTACGCCAGCGGTGAGGTTTTCATTACCGTCTTCAGTAATGACGATGTCGTCTTCAATACGAATGCCGATGCCGCGGTACTGGGCCGGGACGTCGGCATCCATCGCGATATACAGCCCCGGTTCCACGGTCAGCACCATTCCCGGTTCGAGAATACGCGAGCGGTCGACGTCATAGTTGCCGACATCATGTACGTCGAGCCCCAGCCAGTGGCTCAGGCCATGCATAAAGAAAGGACGATAAGCGTTATTAGCAATTAGCTCATCAATTTCACCTTTCAGGATCCCCAAACGCACCAGGCCGGTAATCATGATCCGCACTACCTGCTGATTAACCTCGTTAATGGAGGTGCCGGGGCGATAAAGCTTCAGCGAGGTTTCCAGAGACTCAAGAACGATATCGTAAATCTCGCGCTGCGCCGGGCTAAACTTGCCGTTTACCGGGAAGGTTCGGGTGATATCGCCCGCATAGCCGCGATATTCGCAACCAGCGTCAATCAGCACCAGATCGCCATCGCGCAGTTCGCTTTCGTTTTCGGTGTAGTGCAGGATGCAGCCATTTTCGCCGCTGCCCACGATGGTGTTGTAAGAGGGATAGCGCGCGCCGTGACGGTTGAACTCGTGGAGGATCTCGCCTTCAAGATGATATTCAAACATCCCCGGACGGCATTTTTCCATGGCGCGGGTATGCGCAAGGGCGGAGATCTCGCCTGCGCGGCGCATCACCTCCAGCTCTTCCGCCGACTTAAACAGGCGCATCTCATGCACCATCGGCCGCCAGTCAATGACCGAGTTTGGCGCCTGCAGATTCTGCCGCACGCCTTTGCGCAGTTTTTCCAGCGCGTTGAATACGATTTCGTCGGCGTAGGCATATTCGCCCTGCGCAAAATAGATAGCATCGAGGCCGTTAAGGAGCTGGAACAGCTGCTGATTGATTTCACTAAATGCCAGCGCGCGATCGACGCCCAGCTTCTCAGGCGCGGCATCCTGCCCAAGGCGTCGGCCAAACCAGATTTCAGCAGTCAGATCGCGCACGCGGTTAAACAACACGCTGTGGTTATGCGTCTCATCGCTTTTAATCAATACCAGCAGCGCTTCAGGCTCATTAAAGCCGGTGAAGTACCAAAAATCGCTGCTCTGGCGGTAGGGATATTCCGAATCTGCGCTGCGTACCGCTTCCGGCGCGGCAAAAATTAACGCGGCGCTGCCTGGCTGCATCTGCGCCAGTAGAGCCTGGCGACGAGAGAGAAATTCCTGCTGAGTCATGACGCCCCCTGAACGATTTAATGATTAATTAGTGTAGCGTCGGTTTTTGCACTTCCGGCGCAGTGGGTTTCTGGAGAGAGAAAGTGTCGTGACACAGCAACGCGGCAACGCGTACGTATTCGATAATCTCTTCCAGAGACATTTCGAGCTCTTCCTGATCCTCGTCTTCGTCATACCCGAGCTGAGCAATATTGCGCAGATCGTCGATGGCTTCACCCGTTTCGTCTTTGACTTTATCCAACTTGGGCTGCGTTACGCCCAGCCCAAGCAGAAAATGGTTCACCCAACCCGCCAGCGCATCGGCGCGATCGAACACGCTCACCTCATCGCCATCCGGGAGGTATAGCTGGAATAGGAAGCCGTCGTCCTCCAGCGAATCACTGGTGGCGGAATGCATGTTACGCAGCGACTGCGCCAGCTCATGCCCAAAAGCCAGGCCTTCGTTGGTCAGGTCGTGCACCAACGGCTGCCAGCTGCTGTCTTTATTGCCGCCGCACAGGATCCCGCTGATCAGACCGTGCATTTCGGCAGGGGTTAATCCTACCCCTTGTTGGTTCAGTAACTGGTCTACAGCGTTGTAACCAGGCATTTCGTTCTGTATAGACATGCGCATTCGTCATCGTTGGGAGGAATATTCATGATATGCTACCACTTTGGACCCTGGTGAACCAGAATAGGGCTTGTATCTTAGAACCAGGGTAGCTATAGTGTCGCCCCTTCGCAGACCCTCCCAGGGCGTGAAGGCCGCGCAGTCAATCAGCAGGAAGGTGGCATGTCTGCACAACCCGTAGATCTCCAAATTTTTGGCCGTTCACTGCGAGTGAATTGCCCGCCTGAACAAAGGGATGCCCTGAACCAGGCAGCTGACGACCTGAATCAGCGGTTGCAAGATTTAAAAGAACGCACTAGAGTCACAAATACTGAGCAGCTGGTCTTCATCGCCGCGTTGAACATCAGCTATGAGTTGACTCAGGAAAAAGCGAAAACCCGCGACTACGCCGCCAGCATGGAACAGCGTATTCGGATGCTTCAGCAGACCATCGAGCAAGCATTGCTTGAGCAAGGTCGCATAAGCGAAAGACCCGGGCAGAAGTTTGAATAACACTTTGCATTTAACTGTGTTAGAGTAATCGCAAGAACAAAATTTCTCTGAGATGTTTGCAAGCGGGCCAGTCCCCTGAGCCGATATTTCATACCACAAGAATGTGGCGCTCCACGGTTGGTGAGCATGCTCGGTCCGTCCGAGAAGCCTTAAAACTGTGACGACACATTCACCTTGAACCAAGGGTTCAAGGGTTACAGCCTGCGGCGGCATCTCGGAGATTCCCTTCCTTTCGTTTTATCCCCCATAAGTTAATTTTCGGCTTTTACCGTCGTGTATTAGACTACGCCTGTTTGTATCGTTTGCTCACCGATGAGACTCAGGTATGACCCTATTGCCAGATGCCCCCTATACCAGACAGCAAATTCGCCAGCAGATCCGCCAGCGCCGACGCGCGTTAACGCCGGAGCAGCAAACGCAGTTCGCCCTCCAGGCGGCGGACAGAATGATGGCTTATCCGCCGGTTCTGCTCGCGCAGACGGTCGCGGTATTTCTTTCGTTTGATGGCGAGCTGGATACACTGCCGCTTATTGACCAGCTCTGGCGGGCAGGCAAACGGGTTTATCTCCCCGTGCTTCATCCGTTCAGTCCGGGCAATCTTCTGTTTCTGCACTACCACCCAAGCAGCGAGCTGATGATGAATCGTCTGAAAATCCGCGAACCGAAACTCGACGTGCGCGATGTCCTCCCGCTTAGCCAGCTGGATGTGCTGGTAACGCCGCTGGTAGCATTTGATGCCGCCGGACAGCGCCTGGGTATGGGCGGCGGATTTTACGACCGGACGCTGCAAAACTGGCGGCAGCATCGCCTGCAGCCGGTCGGCTACGCGCATGATTGCCAGCAGGTCGACGCGCTGCCGACGGAGCAGTGGGATATCCCGCTGCCAGCGGTCATCACGCCGTCAAAAACCTGGCTCTGGTAAAACGCCCGAACAATTGACATTGCTGTTTTTTTCACCTAAATTCCTGGGTAAAGGGTGAGGGAGGCGAACCTCCCTCCTGCATTCTCTCTGTTAATATGCTGGCCAGGCGATGATTAACAGGATAAGCAGCATGATGAAGAGTCTCATCATCGTCCCTTTCCTTTTAGAGCCCCTGCCTCGGTAGGGGCTTTCCCGTTTCAGCCCCACGCTGAGTCTTTATCGTAAATCCCTTTCTTTCAGGCACAACGACATCCGACGGTTTTAATCGCCGTTTGCGGCAAGACTCGCAAGCTTTGGGTGGCGACGGGAAATTGCAGAAGGGTCTAGCAGGAGAAAAGGGGCAGGTCGATGACCTGCCCGCTGGCATAAAAGGAGTTAGAACAGCAGACGGGCGCGGATGGTACCAGGAATAGCCTTCATCGCCTGCAGCGCAGCCTGCGCCACATCTTCTTCGGCTTCAATATCAATGACCACGTAGCCCATTTGCGGAGTGGTCTGCAGATACTGCGCCGCAATGTTAATGCCCTGCGCGGCGAAAATCTGGTTAATCGCGGTCAGAACGCCCGGACGGTTTTCATGGATATGCAGCAGACGGCGCCCGCCGTGCAGCGGCAGCGACACTTCCGGGAAGTTCACCGCAGAGAGCGTAGAACCGTTATCGGAGTATTTCGCCAGCTTGCCCGCCACTTCCAGACCGATGTTTTCCTGCGCTTCCTGAGTTGAGCCGCCAATATGCGGGGTCAGGATAACGTTGTCGAACTCACACAGCGGAGAGTTGAACGGATCGCTGTTGGTCGCCGGTTCGGTCGGGAACACGTCGATCGCCGCGCCCGCCAGGTGCTTGCTCGCCAGCGCATCGCACAGTGCCGGAATATCTACCACGGTACCGCGGGAGGCGTTGATCAGCAGCGCACCCGGTTTCATCAGCGCCAGCTCTTCCGCGCCAATCATATTCTTCGTTGAGGCATTTTCCGGCACGTGCAGGCTTACCACATCGCTCATGTTCAACAGATCGGAGAGATGCTGTACCTGAGTCGCGTTACCCAACGGCAGTTTGCTTTCAATATCGTAGAAATAGACGTGCATCCCCAACGATTCGGCAAGAATGCCCAGCTGCGTACCGATGTGGCCATAGCCGATAATACCCAGCTTTTTGCCGCGTGCTTCAAAGCTGCCTACCGCCAGCTTGTTCCATACGCCGCGGTGCGCTTTGGCGTTTGCCGCCGGCACGCCGCGTAGCATGAGCAGCAGCTCGCCGATCACCAGCTCCGCAACGGAACGGGTATTAGAGAACGGGGCGTTAAATACCGGAATACCGCGTTTTGCCGCCGCATTTAAGTCAACCTGATTAGTACCGATACAGAAGCAGCCAACCGCAACCAGTTTTTCCGCCGCCGCGAAGATCTCTTCAGTCAGATGAGTACGGGAACGCAGGCCGATGAAATGGGCATCACGAATGGACGCTTTCAGCTCTTCGCTGTCCAGCGCGCCTTTGTGAAATTCGATATTGGTGTAGCCTGCTGCGCGGAGGCTGTCCACCGCTTTTTGATGCACACCTTCAACCAGCAGAAATTTAATTTTGTCTTTTTCCAGTGATACCTTAGCCATTTCCCCGTCCTGTTTTTGTCTTAACTGATGTCGTGCGGAACGAAAGTTCTTCTCAGCAACATATCAAAAAAAACTATTGCGGCAATATGAACGTTTGCGTCGACAACCTGAAGAAATATCAATCAGCGGGAAATTGCAGGACAAAACACCAGAAAGTAAAAGAAAGGTAGGTTGTTACTAAGACAAGGCGCATAAATGTGACAGAAGTCACCAAAATAGGCCTGGAGAAAAAATATTTGCGAGGGAGCCATTCGCTCCCTCGGTTCAGACTATTTAGTGATAGTTTTTACACCATCAGCGGTGCCAATCAGCGCGACGTCCGCACCGCGATTCGCAAACAGGCCGACGGTCACGACGCCCGGAATACCGTTAATGGTATTTTCCAGCGCAATAGCGTCCAGGATTTCCAGACCATACACATCGAGGATCACGTTGCCGTTATCGGTCACGACGCCCTGGCGGTACTCCGGACGGCCGCCCAGCTTAACCAGCTGACGCGCCACGGCGCTGCGCGCCATCGGGATCACTTCCACCGGCAGCGGGAATTTACCCAGGATGTCCACCTGCTTGGAAGCATCAGCGATACAGATAAATTTGTCAGCGACCGAAGCGATAATCTTCTCGCGCGTCAGCGCCGCGCCGCCGCCTTTAATCATTTGCATATGGCCGTTGATTTCATCAGCGCCGTCGACATAGATGCCAAGACGGTCAACGCTGTTAAGATCAAAAACCGTAATACCGAGGCTTTTCAGTTTTTCAGTAGAGGCATCAGAGCTGGAAACCGCGCCTTCAATCTGTCCTTTCATGGTGCCCAGCGCATCAATAAAATGCGCCGCCGTGGAGCCCGTGCCGACCCCAACGATGGTGCCCGGTTGTACATACTGCAATGCCGCCCAGCCTACTGCTTTTTTCAGTTCATCTTGCGTCATGATTATGGTCCGAGATGTGAATTCCTGTGGCGCATTATAGAACATCAGGGGGGTCATTGTCCCTGCGACGGCGATCACACAACGCAGTCGCCATTTTTTCATCTTCATCAAAAACAAATTTATGTCATAGTGCGAGTTAACGAAAAGTATTAGGGGGCACGCCAGAGCAATGAAACGACCGGACTACAGAACACTACAGGCGCTGGACGCGGTAATCAGGGAACGAGGGTTTGAGCGCGCCGCGCAGAAGCTTTGTATTACGCAGTCCGCCGTCTCTCAGCGCATCAAACAGCTGGAAAACATGTTTGGACAACCGCTGCTGGTACGCACCGTACCGCCGCGTCCCACCGAACAGGGGCAAAAGCTGCTGGCCCTGCTGCGCCAGGTTGAACTGCTGGAAGAGGAGTGGCTGGGCGATGAACAAACCGGCTCAACGCCGCTGCTGCTGTCGCTGGCGGTCAACGCCGACAGTCTCGCCACCTGGCTGTTGCCCGCGCTCTCCAGCGTGCTTTCCGACTCCCCTATTCGCCTGAACCTACAGGTGGAGGACGAGACCCGAACCCAGGAACGCCTGCGCCGCGGTGAAGTCGTCGGCGCGGTCAGTATCCAGCCGCAGGCGCTGCCAAGCTGCCTGGTCGATCAGCTCGGCGCCCTCGACTATCTGTTCGTCGCCTCGAAAGAGTTTGCCCAGCGCTATTTCCCCAATGGGGTGACCCGCTCGGCGCTGCTCAAAGCGCCGGTGGTGGCATTCGATCATCTCGATGATATGCACCAGGCCTTTTTACAGCAGAACTTCGATTTGCCGCCGGGCAGCGTTCCCTGCCATATCGTGAACTCTTCGGAAGCCTTTGTGCAGCTGGCCCGCCAGGGGACAACCTGCTGTATGATTCCGCATCTGCAAATTGAGCGAGAGCTGAACAGCGGCGAACTTATTAATCTCACGCCGGGCCTGTTCCAGCGCCGGATGCTCTACTGGCACCGTTTTGCGCCGGAAAGCCGTATGATGCGCCGGGTGACCGATGCGCTGATCGATTATGGCCATAAAGTGTTGAGACAAGATTAAGCCTCCCAGGCAGGTCGTCGCCGTCCGGCCTGCATGACCCACCTTCTTCTATTCATATCTTTGAAATTCATCACAAAATAGAACATTTCATGCGGCAAAAAACGACGCGCTGATGGCTATTTTTTGCTGGCGACAGAGCGTCTTAAAAGGCTCACCGTATTTGCAATACCCTATTTTATTGCGCATACGGAGCACAAAATGTCAGAGTTACGAGAGTGGCAAACGCTCGCCAACAAGGAGCTTAGCCGGCGGGGAAAAACCGTCGATGCTCTGGTAAAACAGACGGCAGAAGGGATTGCCGTTAAACCGCTGTATACCGAAGCCGATATTGATAATCTGGAAGTGACCGGCACCCTGCCCGGCCTGCCGCCTTACGTCCGCGGCCCCCGCGCCACCATGTATACCGCCCAGCCGTGGACCATCCGCCAGTACGCTGGTTTCTCAACCGCGAAAGAGTCCAACGCCTTCTATCGCCGCAACCTCGCTGCCGGGCAGAAAGGGCTTTCCGTCGCCTTCGATCTCGCGACCCATCGGGGCTATGACTCCGACAATCCTCGCGTGGCGGGCGACGTGGGGAAAGCGGGGGTAGCGATCGATACCGTCGAAGATATGAAGATTCTGTTCGATCGCATCCCGCTGGATGAAATGTCCGTGTCGATGACCATGAACGGCGCGGTGCTGCCGGTAATGGCGTTTTATATCGTCGCGGCGGAAGAGCAAGGCGTTGCGCCGGAACGGCTCACCGGCACGATCCAGAACGATATTCTGAAAGAGTATCTGTGCCGGAATACCTATATTTACCCGCCGAAGCCCTCAATGCGCATTATTGCCGACATTATCGCCTGGTGTTCGGGCAATATGCCGCGCTTTAATACCATCAGCATCAGCGGCTATCACATGGGCGAAGCCGGAGCCAACTGCGTGCAGCAGGTGGCCTTTACCCTGGCCGACGGCATCGAATACATTAAGGCCGCGCTCTCCGCCGGCCTGAAAATCGATGACTTCGCCCCGCGCCTGTCGTTCTTCTTCGGCATCGGCATGGATCTGTTTATGAACGTCGCGATGCTGCGCGCCGCACGCTATCTGTGGAGCGAAGCGGTCAGCGGCTTCGGCGCCACCAATCCAAAATCGTTAGCCCTGCGCACCCACTGCCAGACTTCCGGCTGGAGCCTCACCGAGCAGGATCCGTATAACAACGTGATCCGCACCACCATCGAAGCGCTCGGCGCCACGCTCGGCGGCACCCAGTCGCTGCATACTAACGCCTTTGATGAGGCGCTCGGCCTGCCCACCGACTTTTCCGCACGTATCGCGCGTAATACGCAGATCATCATTCAGGAGGAGTCGGAGATCTGCCGCACCGTGGATCCGCTGGGGGGATCGTATTACGTCGAGTCGCTGACCGATCAAATCGTTAAGCAGGCGCGAGCCATTATGCAGCAGATCGACGAAGCGGGAGGGATGGCGAAGGCGATCGAAGCCGGACTGCCGAAACGGATGATCGAAGAGGCCTCCGCCCGCGAGCAATCGCTGATCGACCAGGGCAAGCGCGTCATCGTCGGCGTCAATAAGTACAAGCTGGAAAAAGAAGATGAAACGGCAGTGCTGGAGATCGACAACGTCAAGGTACGCAACGAGCAGATCGCCTCGCTGAAAAAAATACGGGCCAGTCGGGACGATGTGACGGTAAAAGCCGCGCTGAACGCCCTCACCCACGCCGCGCAGCATAATGAAAATCTGCTGGCCGCCGCCATCAACGCCGCCCGCGTGCGCGCCACGCTGGGCGAAATCTCCGACGCACTGGAGGTGGCTTTTGACCGCTATCTGGTGCCCAGCCAGTGCGTCACCGGCGTGATTGCGCAAAGCTACCATCAGTCAGATAAAGCCGCCTGCGAGTTTGACGCCATTGTTGCGCAAACCGAAAAATTCCTCGCGGATCGCGGCCGTCGCCCGCGCATTCTGATCGCCAAAATGGGTCAGGACGGTCACGATCGCGGCGCCAAAGTGATCGCCAGCGCCTATTCCGATCTTGGCTTCGATGTTGACCTGAGCCCGATGTTTTCTACCCCGGAGGAGATCGCCCGCCTCGCCGTGGAGAACGACGTACACGTGGTTGGCGCCTCATCGCTGGCGGCAGGCCACAAAACGCTGATCCCCGAGCTGGTCGATGCGTTGAAAAAATGGGGACGGGAAGATATCTGCGTCATCGCCGGCGGCGTCATTCCGCCGCAGGATTACGCGTTTCTGCAGGCGCGCGGCGTGGCCGCTATTTATGGCCCCGGCACGCCGATGCTGGAGAGCGTACGCGACGTCCTGATGAGGATTAGCCAGCATCATGATTAACTCATCCACCCTGAGCGACGCCATACGGCGATTACGTTTGGGCGAGCGGGCCACGCTCGCCCAGGCCATGACGCTGGTAGAGAGTCAGCATCCCCGCCACCAGGCGCTGAGCGCCCAGCTGGTCGATGCGATTATGCCCTTCACCGGCAACGCCCTGCGCCTCGGCGTCACCGGCACGCCGGGAGCCGGAAAGAGTACCTTTCTGGAAGCCTTCGGCATGCTGCTGATTCGCCATGGCCTGCGGGTCGCGGTGATAGCGGTCGATCCAAGCAGCCCAATCGGCGGCGGCAGCATTCTTGGCGACAAGACGCGCATGATCGAACTGGCGCGCTCGGACTCGGCATTTATCCGCCCGGTGCCCTCGAGCGGCCATCTGGGCGGCACCAGCCTGCGCACGCGGGAGCTGATACTGCTGTGCGAAGCAGCGGGCTATGACGTGGTCATTGTCGAAACCGTCGGCGTCGGCCAGTCGGAAACGGAGGTCTCCCGCCTGGTGGACTGCTTCATCTCGCTGCAGATCGCCGGCGGCGGTGACGATCTGCAGGGCATTAAAAAAGGGATCATGGAGATGGCGGATATCGTGGTTATCAATAAAGATGATGGCGAGAACCGCGCCAGCGTGGCTATCACCCGCCATATGTATGAATCCGCCCTGCATATTCTGCGCCGCAAGCACGCCGCGTGGCAGCCGCGCGTTTTGAGCTGTAGCGCGCTGGAGCAGCGCGGTATCGAAGCCGTCTGGCTCGCTATCCTTGACTTCAAAACCACCCTCACCGACAGCGGCGATCTTGAAAAGCTGCGCCAGCGTCAGGCGCTGGAGTGGCTGCAAAAGCAGACCGAAACCGAGGCGCTGTATCTGCTGTTTGCCCGAGCGGACTTTGATCGCTACTTCCAGCAAACGCTACAGGCGGTGAAAAACAATGGCCTCTCGCCGCGCACCGGCCTGCGGCAGATTAGCGAATTCCTCCAGAATCATTACTTTGCATAAAGGGATAGTTATGTCTTATCAATATGTTAACGTCGAAATCATCCAAAAGGTTGCGGTGATTGAGTTCAACTATAGCCGCAAGCTTAACGCCTTAAGCAAGGTGTTTATCGACGACCTGATGCAGGCGTTGAGCGACCTCAACAGGCCGGAAATTCGCTGCGTCATTTTACGCGCGCCTGGCGGATCAAAAGTTTTCTCCGCCGGCCATGACATCCACGAATTACCCGGCGGACGCCGCGATCCGCTTTCGTATGACGATCCGCTGCGCCAGATTACCCGCATGATCCAAAAATATCCGAAACCGGTGATCTCCATGGTCGAAGGGAGCGTCTGGGGCGGCGCGTTTGAGATGATCATGAGCTCCGATCTGATCATCGCCGCCAGTACGTCAACGTTCTCCATGACGCCGGTGAATCTCGGCGTGCCCTACAACCTGGTCGGCATTCACAATCTGACCCGTGACGCTGGCTTTCATATCGTGAAAGAGCTGATTTTCACCGCCCTGCCGATTACCGCCCAGCGCGCGCTGGCGGTCGGTATTCTCAATCACGTGGTGGACGCTGGCGAACTGGAAGATTTTACCTTACAGATGGCGCACCACATTGCCGAGAAAGCGCCGCTGGCGATAGCGGTCATTAAGGAAGAACTGCGCGTGCTTGGCGAGGCGCACACCATGAATTCCGATGAGTTCGAACGTATTCAGGGAATGCGCCGCGCCGTCTACGACAGTGAGGATTATCGGGAAGGCATGAGCGCGTTTATGGAAAAGCGTAAACCTGAATTCGTCGGCCATTAATCATCCCGGTTAAGGAGTGCAAAATGAAACGGATGAGCGCCGATGAAGCGGCGGAGATTATCCAGCACGACCAGATGGTGGCGTTCAGCGGCTTCACTCCCGCCGGTTCGCCCAAAGCGCTGCCCGCGGCTATCGCTCGCCGCGCCGGTGAGTTACATCGGGCGCAGAAGCCTTTCCAGATCCGCCTGCTGACCGGCGCGTCAATTAGCGCCGCCGCCGATGATGCATTATCGGCAGCCGATGCCGTCTCGTGGCGCGCGCCGTATCAGACCGCGTCGGGCCTGCGGCAAAAAATCAATCAGGGGAAGGTGAAGTTTGTCGATCTGCACCTGAGCGAAGTGGCGCAAATGGTTAACTACGGCTTCTTTGGTGAGATTGATGTCGCGGTGATCGAAGCCTCGGCTATCGCGCCGGACGGGCGGGTCTGGCTCACCAGCGGTATCGGCAACGCGCCCACCTGGCTGCTACGGGCGAAGAAAGTGATCATCGAACTCAATCATTATCACAGCCCTCGGGTTGCCGAGCTGGCCGATATCGTGCTCCCCGGCGCCCCGCCGCGGCGCAACAGCATCGCCATCTTTCATGCGATGGATCGCGTGGGTAGCCGGTACGTGCAAATCGATCCGAAAAAAATTGTCGCGGTCGTGGAGACCGAACTGCCCGACGCCGGAAACCTGCTCGATAAAAATAATCCGGTTTGTCAGAAAATTGCCGATAACGTGGTCACCTTTCTGCTGGAAGAGATGGCTCGCGGGCGCATCCCGCCTGAATTTTTGCCGCTGCAAAGCGGCGTGGGTAATATCAATAACGCGGTCATGGCGCGGCTGGGTGAGAATCCGGATATTCCCTCTTTTATGATGTACTCCGAGGTCTTACAGGAGTCGGTAGTCCATCTACTGGAAACAGGGAAAGTCACCGGCGTCAGCGCCTCCAGCCTGACAATATCCGCCGATTCGTTGCGCAAGATTTACGCCAATATGGATTTCTTCGCCAGCCGCATTGTCCTGCGCCCGCAGGAGATCTCCAATCATCCGGAAATTATCCGCCGTCTGGGGGTTATCGCCCTCAACGTGGGGCTGGAGTTTGATATCTACGGACACGCCAATTCCACGCACGTAGCCGGGGTGAATCTGATGAACGGCATCGGCGGTAGCGGCGATTTTGAACGCAACGCCTGGCTCTCTATCTTTATGGCGCCGTCCATCGCCAAAGACGGGAAGATCTCCACTATCGTGCCGATGTGCAGCCATGTCGATCACAGCGAGCACAGCGTGAAGGCGATCGTTACCGAGCAGGGTATCGCCGATCTGCGCGGGCTGTCGCCGCTGCAGCGCGCCCGCGCTATCATTGATAACTGCGCGCATCCGCTCTACCGGGACTATTTACATCGCTATCTGCAGAGCGCTCCCGGCGGGCATATTCACCACGACCTCACCCACGCCTTCGACCTGCATCGTAATCTGCTTGAGCACGGTTCAATGCTCGGTTAGCCCTCCGTACCGTCGCGATCTTCAGTTATGTGCTGAAGCATCGTGGCGGTATAGCGATGGTTTTTCAGCGAATAGAGATACTCCTGCATATACATGGCGCTACCGGGCGCGTCGAAGTACTTCAGCTTCGCCGGATTTACCAGACGCCAGGCGAAGTAAGGAATAACCGTTAAAAACTGCCCCCGCTCTACGGCGCTAATTTTCGCCATAAAGCTATAGGGGCGATAGATAACCGTCGGGTTGATTCCGCAGGGGCGCATATAGGCGTCCAGCATCGCCTCAAAATTGGCCCGATTCTGGAAACGCATCTGCAGCCAGGGCAGTTCACGTAACAGATCCTGCGGCGGCTTATCTTCATAACGGCGGGAAACAAGAAACCCCAGACGCAGCGGCGCCAGTTCGCTGATGGTCAGATTTTCCAGCTCCTGCACGCGGGGCGAAACATGCTGCGGCGAAATAATAAAATCCAGCTGACGGTCGAAAAGATTATCAATCACGCCATTCTCGCTGAACTCCACGGCCTGGGTGGTCACGCCATCGTATTTGTCGCCCAGGCTGATGAGCTGGTCGAAAATTATCGTCGGATAGGTGTTGTCGATGCCGATAACAACGTTGCGCGAGCGGCGCGCGGAATAGTGTATTTCGTTATCGATGGCCGACAGGCGCTGGTAAATAGGAAACAGCTTCTGATAGAGCTCCTGCCCCGCTTTATTGAGACTGATGCTGTTATCTTTGCGGGTAAATAACGTATAGCCGATCTGATCCTCAAGCGCAGCAATGCTTTTGCCAAAGGGCGATGCGGTCATATGGATTTTCTCCGCCGCTCTGGCGATGTTATTGGTCTGCGCCAACAGAATGAAATTGCGCATCTTTTTAGAAATAAAGATATCCATGCTCACCTCACAGGAAAACAGGGATCTATCCTTACCTCATTCAGGGAAAAGACTTGTGCTGCGCTCTCATTTTTACAGATAGTCACAGAAAAAGCCCGGCGCGAAGGCCGGGCGGGAGGATTACTGCGCTGCTTTTGGCTCTTCAGCCGGTTTCGCTGGCGACGCAGGCTGGGTCGGCTGCAGCTCAAACACCACGTCCACCTGGTCATCAAACTGAATGGTCGCCTGCTCGTAGCTTTCCTGAGCAGATACCGGCGCCGCATCGGCTTTCATCATCCGCACCATCGGGCTCGGCTGGTAGTTGGAGACATGATAGCGAACGCTATAAACCGGCCCCAGTTTGCCGTGGAATCCGCTAGCCAGCTCCTGAGCCTGATGAATCGCATCGTCAATCGCCGCTTTTCGCGCCTTATCTTTGTAAGCGTCCGGCTGCGCCACGCCCAGAGAAACCGAACGGATCTCGTTCAGACCGGCTTTTAATGCCCCATCTAACAACCCGTTGAGCTTATCCAGCTGGCGCAGCGTGACTTCAACGCTACGCACCGCGCGATAGCCCTTAAGAATGCTTTTGCCGTTCTGATAATCATAATCAGGCTGGGTACGCAGGTTGGCAGAGTTAATATCCTTCTTCGCAATGCCGCTCTTCTCCAGGAAGGAGAGATACTGGGCCACGCGTTCATCTGCCTGTTTTTTAGCGGATGCCGCATCTTTCGCGGAGACGTTAACTTCAATCGCCAGCGTGGCGATATCAGGAACCGCAGCGACGCTGGCGGTACCTGAAGTAACAATATGTGGGCCGTTTGGCAATTCATTGGCCTGAACTGCCATTGCGCTAAATCCGAGTGCCGCCGCCAGGGCCATGACTTTTAACTTCACTGTCGTTTCTCCATCTTACATTGGTCGTCTATACGCAGACGCATGCCTGCAAGCTTAGCGCGTACGCGGAGAAAGTCCATCGGACAAGGCTTAGTTAAGCAGTGCCTGCACATGAGCGAAGCCGTCTTTCGCCAGCTCCAGCGCGATGATCCACATGACCAGACCGACCAGCACGTTGATAATTCGCTGCGCTTTTGCCGTGCGCAGGCGCGGGGCCAGCCAGGCGGCCAGCAGGGCCAGACCAAAGAACCATAAGAATGAGGCGCTGATGGTGCCCAGGGCAAACCAGCGCTTTGGCTCCATCTCCAGCTGTCCGCCGAGGCTTCCAAGCACCACAAACGTATCCAGATAAACGTGAGGATTCAGCCAGGTCACCGCCAGCATGGTGACGATGATTTTCCAGCGCCCCTGCTTCATCACCTCCGCGCTGGCCAGCTCCAGATTGCTGCTAAAGGCCGTTTTCAGCGCGCCAAAACCGTACCACAATAAAAAAGCGACGCCGCCCCAGGTCACCAGCGCCAGCAGCCACGGGGACTGCATCAGCAGCGCGCTGCCGCCAAAAATTCCAGCGCAGATAAGCAGCAGATCGCTGATGGCGCATAGCAAAGCAATCATCAGATGGTACTGACGACGAATACCCTGATTCATCACAAAAGCGTTTTGCGGACCGAGCGGCAAAATCATAGCCGCTCCCAGGGCAAGGCCCTGAAAGTAATACGATAACATCGAGAGGAATTTCCACTGAAAGAGTCAATGCCGGGGAATATAGCGTGCAGAAATCATTAGAGGAAATTGAAAATTTTAATCGCTAATAAGGACGACTAATACTGGGTACAAAAAAGGCCGGATATACCGGCCTGTATTAAAAGGGAAATTATTCTGCTTTTTCCTGCGGACGAATGACATGAACGTCCATCTGCGGATACGGGAAGCTGATGCCGTTGGCGTCAAAATCGCGCTTAATACGCTCCAGGACGTCCCAGTACACGCTTTGCAGATCGCTGCTCTTACTCCATACGCGCACCACGTAGTTCACAGATGAAGCGCCCAGTTCATTCAGGCGAACGGTCATTTCACGATCTTTGAGAATACGTTCATCCGATTCGATGATGTTGGTGAGCAGCTGCTTCACTTGGTCGATGTCCGCATCGTAGGCCACGCCGATAATAAACTCGTTGCGACGTACCGGCTCGCGAGAGAAGTTGATGATATTCCCGGCAATGATTTTACCGTTCGGTACCACCACAATTTTGCCATCTGCGCTGCGCAGGGTCGTGGAGAAAATCTGCACGTTCAGCACGGTACCCGCGATACCGCCAAGGTCAACGTATTCACCAGCGCGGAATGGGCGGAAAACGACCAGCAGGACCCCAGCGGCAAGGTTAGACAGCGACCCCTGCAGCGCCAGACCGACGGCTAAGCCCGCGGCGCCAAGTACCGCGATAACCGAAGCGGTTTGCACACCCACGCGGCCGAGGGCGGCGATCAGCGTGAAAGCAATGACGGCGTAGCGTACCAGCGCAGAAAGAAAATCGGCAACGGTGGCATCAATATGTCGAGCCCGCATCAGGCGATTGACGGTGTTGGAAACAATCCGCGCCACGATCAAACCAACAATAATAATCGCGATGGCCGCGACAATGTTGACGGCATAGCTCAGCAGTAATGCCTGATTGCGCACCAGCCATGAACCGGCGTTATTTATGCTATCGACAACGTTCAAATCTTCCATTCAACTTTCCTTATGGATACCCGGACGGGAAATAAAATAACCAAACCTGATAATTGCAAACAGGTTAAGGGTAAACAAAAAGAGTCCATTTTGCCAAATTGATCACATTTATTTAGCAACATTTCATGTCGTTGAGATAATAAAAAAGCCCGCATTTCTGCGGGCTTCCGGGTAAGAAACGAAACTTTCTTACAGAACGTCGATCGCGTTCAGCTCTTTAAATGCCTGCTCCAGACGAGTCACCATGGACGTCTGTGCAGCACGCAGCCATACGCGCGGATCGTAGTATTTCTTGTTCGGCTGGTCTTCGCCTTTCGGGTTGCCCAGCTGACCCTGCAGGTAAGCTTCGTTAGCTTTGTAGTACTGCAGGATACCGTCCCAGGTTGCCCATTGGGTATCGGTATCGATGTTCATTTTGATCACGCCGTAGCTTACGGAGTCTTTGATTTCCTGAGCGGAAGAACCGGAACCGCCGTGGAAGACGAAGTTCAGGCTGTTGTGCGGCAGGTTATGTTTCTTAGAAACGTATTCCTGAGAGTCGCGCAGGATAGTCGGGGTCAGCACCACGTTGCCCGGCTTGTAAACGCCGTGTACGTTACCGAAGGAAGCGGCGATGGTGAAACGCGGGCTGATTTTGCTCAGCTCAGTGTAGGCGTAATCAACGTCTTCCGGCTGGGTATACAGAGCGGAAGCGTCCATGTGGCTGTTGTCCACGCCGTCTTCTTCGCCGCCGGTGCAGCCCAGTTCGATTTCCAGAGTCATGTCCATTTTGGCCATACGCGCCAGATACTTAGAACAGATCTCGATGTTTTCGTGCAGGGACTCTTCAGACAAGTCAATCATGTGAGAAGAGAACAGCGGTTTACCGGTCGCGGCGAAGTGTTTTTCACCCGCGTCCAGCAGACCGTCGATCCACGGCAGCAGTTTCTTAGCGCAGTGGTCAGTGTGCAGGATAACCGGAACACCGTAATGTTCAGCCATCTGATGAACGTGATGCGCGCCAGAGATAGCGCCCAGGATGGCTGCGCCCTGAGGAACGTCAGTTTTCACGCCTTTGCCCGCGATGAACGCTGCGCCGCCGTTAGAGAACTGAACGATAACCGGAGAACGAACTTTTGCAGCTGCTTCCAGAACGGCGTTGATGGAATCAGTACCCACGCAGTTTACCGCTGGCAGAGCAAAGTTGTTTTCTTTAGCTACCTGGAACACTTTCTGAACGTCGTCGCCAGTGATGACGCCCGGTTTTACGAAATCAAAAATTTTAGACATGTTACGTAGTCCTGTATCTGTATCTTCGACCGTTGAAGAAGGTTCGCGAGCTTTTACGCGCGCTGAAAAACAGGCGGGTCTCCCCGCCTGAACTGAATTACTGCTTAGCGCGCTCTTCGAGCATGGCTACTGCCGGCAGAACTTTACCTTCCACGAATTCGAGAAATGCGCCGCCGCCGGTGGAGATGTAGGAGATTTTGTCAGCAATGCCGAACAGGTCGATTGCTGCCAGGGTGTCGCCGCCGCCTGCGATGGAGAACGCTTCGCTATCTGCGATGGCGTTAGCTACGATTTCAGTCCCTTTGCGGAAGTTCGGGAATTCGAACACGCCGACCGGGCCGTTCCACAGGATGGTTTTGGCGTTTTTCAGGATTTCAGCCAGTTTCTCTGCGGAAGCATCGCCCAGGTCCAGAATCTGCTCGTCATCTTTAATGTCGTTGACAGATTTCAGGGTAGCGGTTGCGGTTTCAGAGAACTCGGTCGCTACGCGAACGTCAGTCGGAACCGGGATATCGCAGGTCGTCAGGAGGCGTTTAGCTTCGTCAACCAGATCGGCTTCGTACAGGGATTTACCCACGTTGTGGCCCTGAGCGGCAACGAAGGTGTTGGCGATGCCGCCGCCGACGATCAGCTGGTCAGCGATTTTAGACAGGGAGTCCAGAACGGTCAGTTTAGTGGAAACTTTAGAACCACCGACGATAGCTACCATCGGACGAGCCGGTTCTTTCAGTGCTTTACCCAGGGCGTCCAGCTCAGCGGCCAGCAGCGGACCTGCACAAGCGACGTCAGCGAATTTGCCGATACCGTGAGTAGAAGCCTGCGCGCGGTGAGCAGTACCGAACGCATCCATAACGAAGACATCGCACAGCGCAGCGTATTTTTTCGACAGCGCTTCGTCATCTTTTTTCTCGCCTTTGTTAAAGCGAACGTTTTCCAGAACCACCAGCTCGCCGGCAGCGACTTCAACGCCGTCCAGGTAATCTTTAACCAGACGTACCGGGTTAGACAGTTTGTCTTTCAGATAGTTAACAACCGGCAGCAGAGAGAATTCTTCGTTGTACTCGCCTTCGGTAGGACGACCCAGGTGGGAAGTGACCATCACTTTCGCACCCTGTTTCAGGGCCAGTTCGATGGTCGGCAGAGAAGCACGGATACGCGCATCGCTGGTTACTTTCCCTTCTTTAACCGGTACGTTCAGATCCGCACGGATAAAAACGCGTTTACCAGCCAGATCCAGATCGGTCATCTTAATTACAGACATGGTGAATCCTCTCGTTGATTCTTGATAAAGTTTTGCAGGCGCCTGAGCGCCTTACCTGAAACCTTGTGCGGCCATCGCTAACGTGGTGTCGAGCATCCGGTTAGCAAAGCCCCATTCGTTATCGCACCAGACCAGCGTTTTGATCAAATGCGCGCCACTTACCCGCGTTTGCGTGCCATCGACGATGGCGCTATGCGGATCGTGGTTGAAATCTATCGAGACTAACGGCAATTCCGTATAGTCAACTATACCATGAAATGCACCCTGTGCTGCTTTTTGCAGCAACTGGTTGACTTCACTCGCTTTTACCGGTTTTTTCACCGTGACGCTAAGGTCGATCGCCGTCACATTAATCGTCGGAACACGGACCGCGATAGCTTCAAAGCGATCGTTAAACTGAGGGAAAATACGCGTGATCCCCGCAGCAAGCTTAGTATCAACCGGGATGATCGACTGACTGGCCGCTCGCGTCCGGCGCAAATCCGGATGGTAAGCATCGATAACCTGCTGATCGTGCATCGCGGAGTGAATCGTGGTTACCGTACCAGACTCGATGCCGTAAGCATCATCTAACAGCTTAATGACCGGAATAATGCAGTTGGTGGTGCAGGAGGCGTTGGAGACGATACGGTGCTCAGCGCGCAGCTCATCATGGTTGACGCCAAACACGATCGTCGCGTCGAGATCGTTGCCGCCAGGATGTGAAAAGAGCACTTTCTTCGCGCCGGCCCGCAGATGGGCTTCGCCATGCTCGCGGCTGCCATAAGCGCCGGTGCAGTCAAGCACCACATCAACCGCCAGTTCCCGCCAGGGCAACGCCTCAAGGGAAGATTCATGCAGCAGACGGATGGCGTCATCGCCGACAAACAGCTGCTCTCTCTCCTGGCGCACATCCCAGGCAAAGCGTCCATGGCTGGTGTCATATTTCAATAAATGCGCGATGCCGGCAGCATCCGCCAGTTCATTGATTGCCACCACGGTGATTTCCGCACGACGTCCGGATTCATACAAAGCACGAACCACGTTACGCCCGATGCGACCGAAGCCATTAATCGCAATGCGTATGGTCATAGGTCTCCTGCAAGGCTATCCATGATATGAGGTGGCTGACAGAGTAATGCAGCAACGCTCTAAGGGAAACCTTACCTGTCGCAAACTGCGACTGATTGATTAATTGTCGAACATTTAGACGACTGAAACGCTTCAGCTAGAATAAGCCAAACGAGGAATAAAAGGAATGATTGTCCAGCTGGAGAAACCATTTATCTGACTTACATCACACTTTTACCCCTTCTGGGGCGGCATTTATTCCATATTCCAGAATTACGAATAAGCGTAGCAAGATCTTTTCGTTGTCGTGCCGCAATTACTGATTTATATCAGAAACCATACTGAACAGCGGCGATATTATTGCCGCTACGTCCGAGTCTCGGAGTCCCTCGAAAAAGATGACCATTCCCCACTTGCAGCCCTCTGCGGCACGTTACTATGCGCTTCGCTTACTTCCGGGCGAGGAGGTTTTTTCACGCCTGCGCGCCTTCCTGCAACTGCACCATATTCAGGCAGCCTGGATCGCCGGCTGTACCGGTAGCTTAAGCAATGCGGCACTACGTTTTGCCGGCCAGGATGAGACCACCTTACTGAACGGAACCTACGAGGTTATCTCGCTGAATGGCACGCTGGAATTGAAAGGAGAACATCTTCATTTAGCGATATCCGATCCGCAAGGCGCGATGCTCGGCGGCCATATGATGCCCGGCTGTACCGTCCGCACCACCCTTGAGCTGGTGATAGGCGAACTGACCTCCCTGGCATTTAGCCGTCAGCCGTGCGCGCTTTCCGGCTATGACGAACTGGTCATCTCATCCCGATAACTTTTCCCTTAAAGAGGTTTCTATGGCTCGTCGCCAATTTACCAGCCAGTCCCTGGTGCTGATTGCGATCGCCGTCGCCATCAACATGATCGGCGGACAGCTCATCAGTATGTTAAAACTTCCCATTTTTCTCGATTCAATCGGCACCTTGATCAGCGCGGTTCTACTCGGACCGGTCATTGGCATGTTGACCGGTTTACTGACCAATCTTCTGTGGGGTCTGCTGACCGATCCGATTGCCGCCGCCTTTGCGCCAGTGGCTATGGTGATTGGCCTGGTTGCCGGATGGCTGGCGAGAGCGGGATGGTTCCGCACTTTACCTAAGGTGATCATTAGCGGGGTTGTCATTACCCTCGCCGTGACCGCGGTTGCCGTGCCGCTGCGGACGGCGCTGTTTGGCGGCGTGACGGGAAGCGGTGCGGATCTGTTCGTCGCCTGGATGCATTCGGTAGGTCAGAATCTGCTGGAGTCGGTGGCAATTACCGTCTTAGGCGCCAATCTGGTGGATAAAATTCTTACCGCGATTATCGTCTGGACCCTGTTGCGCCAGCTGCCGCTGCGTACGTTGCGCCATTTTCCTGCTATGTCCGCCGTACGCTAAATGCACCCTTTTACCTCCTTAACGCTCTGGGCGCTGGCGGCAGTGACCACGCTGCTGCTACCGACGGATACGGTGCTGCCGGTGTATAGCGCCGCGGCTTTTCTCAGTTTAGTGCTGCTAAAAGCAACGCGACGGCGGGCAAAATATGTCGCCTGGCTACTACTCTCGCTGGGCGTTGGCCTGTGGCTGGTCCACGGCGGCTGGTTTACCCAGTGGCTGAGCGGCCAGCCCCGCGACCCGCAGCGCTGGGCGAACGCCATCACGCTGTGGCTGAGAATTCTGGCGATTGTTTCCACGTCACAGCTCTGGATGGAGTACGTACCGGTACAGCGCTTTATTCGCGCCCTGTTTGCCTCACGCCTGCCGCCGGGCGTCGCTTATCTGTTCGCTGGCCCGCTGCTGGTTGTCGAACAGCTAAAGCGCCAGTTGACGATTATCCACGAAGCCCAACGCGCCCGCGGCGTACCGCTGGACGAGAATGGATATCAGCGGCTGCGCGCAATGCCTGCGCTCATTATCCCTCTGACCCATAACGCGCTTAACGATCTGGCGATACGCGGGGCGGCGCTGGATATGCGGGCATTTCGTTTACATCGTCGGCGCACTACGCTTTGGGCGCCGAAAGACAGCACCTTACAACGTCTGGCGCGTTACGGCATGCTGCTGGCGATGGGCGCTGAAGCGGGAGCCTGGCTATGGTTACGTTAGAACAGTTCCGTTATCACCCGACCCGGGCAACGGGTCCTTCATCATGCTTTGATTTCCATTATTCGCAGCCCGGCATGGTGGCGATTTTTGGCGATAACGGCAGCGGGAAAAGCACTCTGGCGCAGATCATGGCGGGCTGGTATCCGGATTTTCTGCCCGGCGATATCGAAGGTCATGGTACTCTGCTTGGCATCCCTATTGGACAGCAATCGCTGGTCGAACGGGCGCAGACCATCCAGCTGGTCCAGCAATCCCCCTATCTCCAGCTTTCCGGTTGTACCTTCAGCGTCGAAGAAGAGGTCGCTTTTGGCCCTGAAAATCTTTGCCTTCACGAAGACGAGATTATGCGTCGTGTTGACGCGGCGCTCTCGCTGATGGAGTGCCAGGAGTTACGTCACCGCCATCCGTCCACGCTCTCCGGTGGAGAAACCCAGCGCGTGGCGATCGCCTGCGCGCTGGCTATGCAGCCAACGCTACTGATCCTTGATGAAGCCTTTAGCCGCCTGACGGCGCAAGCTACCGCCATGCTTCTGACACGTCTGCGGGACTGGGCGCTGGCGCAGCATTCACTGATCATCCTTTTTGAACGCACCCCTTCGCCTTTTCTTGCCTGGTGTCAGCAGGGATGGCGACTACATGATGGAGCGCTTTCCCCGCTATGTTGACGTTGAATCAGGTAACCTGGCGCTGGCCCGGCGCGGCGGATGATTGTTTGCAAAATATCTCCCTGACGCTCGGCCAGGGCGAATGGCTGGCGCTTACCGGCGATAACGGCGCGGGAAAATCCACCCTGCTGCGGGTAATGGCCGGGCTGCTGTCGGCAAAGTCCGGTAGCGTCAATCTGTTGAATAAGCCGATGGCGCAGTATAAAAATCGTCAGCGCGCCAAAATTATCGGCGTCCTGTTTCAGGAGGCCGAAAACCAGCTCTTCCACAGCAAAGTCTCTGAAGAGGTCGCCTATGGGCTGCGGTTACAGAAATTACCGGCAGCGGAAGTTGCGCAACGCACCGCGGCGGCGCTGCGTTTATGCAGGCTGGAGAGCGTAGCTGATGCGCATCCGCTGGATTTGCATACCGCCCAGCGCCGTATGGTCGCCGTCGCCTGTCTGGAAGCCATGGCGCCAGAGATCCTGCTGCTCGACGAACCCAGCCGCGATTTTGATCGGCACTGGCTGGCAATATTTGAAGCGTGGCTGACGGTTTGCCGCAAAAGAGGAACCAGCGTAGTGGCTATCAGCCATGACGCGGCTTTTACACAGCGGCACTTTTCCCGCCGGGTGCTTCTGGAAAAAGGCAGGGTGCTGAGGATGGTCTGAAAAAGAAACGGGCCGCCAGAGCGACCCGTTTTTTACGGTGGCAGCCAGAGTTTTTACCCGGAGGCGGTGCTGCGCACCTGTCCGGGCTACCCGACCGTGCTGGCCCGTAACCCGGAGGCGGTAAAAGAACTACAGCAGCGCTTTCGCTTTCGCGACCACGTTGTCCACGGTGAAGCCAAACTCTTCAAACAGCTGCTCCGCCGGCGCT